>NZ_JAKJIB010000214.1 GCF_021864505.1 Falsiroseomonas oryziterrae | reverse complement strand
TTCACGCCTCCGGTGCCCGGCGGCTGCGCCACCGCTGCCCTCCGGCGATCGCGTGGATCGTGTCCACGCGATTCACGCCTCCGGTGCCCGGCGGCTGCGCCACCGCTGCCCTCCGGCGATCGCGTGGATCGTGTCCACGCGATTCACGCCTCCGGTGCCCGGCGGCTGCGCCACCGCTGCCCTCCGGCGATCGCGTGGGTCAGGGCCGCAGCCACCCCGCGCCCCGCAACAGCTGCGCCGTCTCGAAGAGCGGCAGGCCAACGACGTTGGAATGGCTGCCCGAGAGGAACCGCACCCAGGCCTCGGCGCGCTTCTGGATCTGGTAGCCGCCGGCAACCCCGCGCCATTCGCCGGAGGCGATATGCGCCTCGATCTGCTGCGGCGTCAGGCGCTGGAAGGCGAGGATGGTGGTGACGAGGCGTTCGGATCGCTTGCCGTCCGGGCGGATCAGGCAGATTCCGGTCATAACACGGTGGCGCCGGCCCGACATCAGCTCGAGGAAGCGCCGCGCCTCGGCCTCGTCCGCCGGCTTGCCAAGAATCCGCCGCCCCACCCCGACCACCGTGTCGGCGGCGAGCACGATCGCATCGGGCGCCGCCGCCTGCGCTGCCTCCGCCTTGGCGCGCGCCAGGCGCTGCGCCAGCAGCCGCGGCAGCTCGTCCTTGCGGGGCGTCTCGTCCACCTCCGCCGGCGCGACGCGGTCCGGCACCACGCCGATGCGCGCAAGCAGCTCGAGCCGCCGCGGGCTGGCCGAGGCAAGGACCAGCGGGGGGCGGTCAGAGGCGGTCATCGGAAATCCGAAGCGAAGACTGGAACTGGCGGCTCGCGAAGCGAGCCGAGGCCGCGAATGCGGCCGTCACGCGAAAGCGTGCTCAACGCACGACGCACAAACTCACCTGAACGCCAGCGGAGCAGTGGCCTGCGCGAAAGCCAAGCCGCACGGAGGTGCGGCGCCGGCGTCTGAGGGCGTCCGTGCTGCGCACGGACGCATCACTTGAACCTGAAGGTGATCCGGCCCTTGGTGAGGTCGTAGGGCGTCATCTCGACATTCACGCGGTCGCCGGCCAGCACGCGGATGCGGTTCTTGCGCATCTTCCCGCTGGTGTGGGCGAGGACCATGTGGTCGTTGTCGAGCTTCACGCGGAACATCGCGTTGGGCAGCAGCTCGACCACCTGGCCACTGAATTCGATCATGTCCTCTTTCGACATGAGGCTCCTTGCATGTGACGCGTCCCGGCCAGCCACCCCAGGGGGTCGGGGCGTCCGGACCGGGCGCAATATTCGGATTCGGGCCGGAACATGAGCGTCAAGCCCAGCCGGGTCAAGGCGTTCCGGCCAGCCGCGCCGAGACGCTCAGCCCATGCGCGTCCAGCCCTTCCGCCTTGGCAAGGGTGACCGCCGCCGGGCCGATGGCGGCCAGGCCGGCCGGGTCGGCCTCCACCCAGGTGGTGCGCTTGAGGAAATCGAAGACCGAGAGGCCGGAGGCGAAGCGCGCCGTCCGCCCGGTCGGCAGGACGTGGTTCGGGCCCGCGACGTAGTCGCCGACCGCCTCCGGGCACCAGCGGCCGAGGAAGGCGGCGCCGGCGTGGCGGATCTTCCCGAACAGCGCGCCCGGGTCCGGGGTCATGATCTGCAGGTGCTCGGGGGCCAGGCGGTTGGTCAGCTCCGCCGCCTCGGCCCAGTCGCGCACCAGGATCGCAGCGCCATGCGCCGCCCAGGAGGCGCCGGCGATGGCGGCGCGGGGCAGCGTGCGGAGCTCGGCCTCGACCGCCGCGGCGACGCGCCCGGCGAAGGCCGCGTCGTCGGTGATCAGGATGGATTGCGCGGCCTCGTCATGCTCGGCCTGGGCGAGCAGGTCGAGCGCCACGTGGCGCGGGTCGTTGGAGCCGTCGGCGATCACCAGCACCTCCGACGGGCCGGCGATGGAATCGATGCCGACGCGGCCGAAGACCTGGCGCTTCGCCTCGGCGACATAGGCGTTGCCGGGGCCGACGATGCGGTCCACCGGGGCGATCGTCGCCGTGCCCCAGGCGAGTGCCGCGACGGCCTGCGCGCCGCCGATCCGGAAGATCTCGGTGACGCCCGCAAGCCGCGCGGCGGCCAGCACCAGCGGGTTCAGCGCGCCGTCCGGCGTCGGCACGCACATGGCGATGCGCGCGACCCCTGCCACGCGCGCCGGCAGCGCGTTCATCAGCACGGAGGACGGATAGGCCGCCTTGCCGCCAGGCACATAGAGCCCGACGGCGTCGAGCGCGCCCCAACGCATGCCGGTGCGCAGGCCGGGCTCGGCGAGTTCCACGTCGCGCGGCAGCTGAGCACGGTGGAAGCTTTCGATGCGACGTGCGGCGACCGTCAGCGCCTCGAGCTGCGCGGCGGGCACCGTGGCAACGGCGGCCTCGATCTCCTCCGCGGTCACGCGGAGCGCGGCGGCGGAGGCGGGCGTCCAGCGGTCGAAGCGCGCGGTGAGGTCGATCAGTGCAGCATCGCCGCGCGCGCGCACCTCCGCGATGATACCGGCGACGGCGCCGTCCACCTTCGCCGTCGTGTCCCGCGCATCGTCGAGCAGCGCGCGGAAGGCCGCCTCGAAGCCGGCGTCGCGCGTGTCCAGTTGCTTCACCGCGCGTCCCTCTCCGCCAGCGCAGCGCGGAAGCGGGCGATCCAGCCGCCGATCAGCTCGGGCCGGGTCTTCAGCGCGGTGCGGTTCACGATCAGGCGCGAGGTCACGTTGGCGATCACCTCGGTCTCCACCAGCCCGTTCGCCTTCAGCGTCGAACCGGTCTGCACCAGATCCACGATGACGCGGGCCAGCCCGAGCGAGGGCGCCAGCTCCATCGCGCCGTTGAGATGCACGACCTCGGCCTGCACGCCCTTCCGCGCGAAATGCCGCTGCGCGATCTGCGGGTACTTGGTCGCCACCGTGATGCGCGACGCGGTGCCGAGGTCGGCGCCGGCCGTCTCCACTGGCTCGGCGACGCTCACGCGGCACCGGCCGATGCCGAGGTCGAGCGGCGCGTAGATCTGGTCGTCGTCGAATTCCATCAGCACATCGGCGCCGCAGACGCCGATCTGCGCCGCGCCGTGGGCCACGAAGGTCGCGACATCGAAGGAGCGCACGCGCACCACGTCGAGGCCCGGATGGTTCGTCTCGAAGCGCAGCCGCCGGCTGCTCTCGTCGAGCAGGTCCTCCGCCGGGCGGATGCCGGCGCGCGCCAGCACCGGGCCCAGTTCCGTCAGGATCCGGCCCTTCGGCAGGGCGAGCACCAGCGTGCCGGCCTCGGCCGGGGTGGATGGATCGGCGGGATAGGTGTCGGCCAGGGTTTCCATGGGACGGGGCCGGAAATCGCAGGGTGGGCGGGGCGGGTCAACCGTCGCGCGGCGCGGGGCTGGCAGACCGGTCGAGCGCCGCCGCCAGGAAAGCGAGGCCGCCGGCCAGCGTGACGCCGAGCAGGATCCAGGGCACCGGGCCGTATCCGCCCGCCGCCTCCCAGACGAGGCCGAGGGCGAGCGGGGCGACGGTGCGCGGCAGGACCATCGCCATGGTGAGGGCGCCCGAGATCTGCGCGTAGCCCTCGCGGCCCAGGATGTCGGCGATGCCGGTCGCGCGCACGATGGTGAGCAACCCGTTGGCGATGCCGAACAGCGCGGCGTAGAGCAGCGCCAGCGGCGTCGAGGGCGGGCCGAGCGCGAGCACGGCCATCGCGACCGGCAGCAGCGCAAAGGAGAACAGGCCGACGCGCCGCGCGTCGCCGGCCCGTGGCCCGAGCGCGAAGAGCACCGCCCGCGCCGCCACCTGGCAGGGCCCGTGCAGGGCGATGACCAGCAGCGCCGCGCCGAGCGGCATGCCGCGCTCCGCCAGCAGCGGCAGGATGTGGAAGCTGAGGCCCGTGCCCATGAAGGCCTGGCAGCAGAAGGCGATGGCCAGCGTCCAGAAGGCGCGCCTTCGCAGAGCGGCGGCGAGCGGTGCGCCGCGCGCCGCCGTGGCACCGGAAAGGCTGCCCTTCGCGCCGCGGAGACAGATCGCCGCCAGTGCGGCCGGCAGCAGCTGCAGCGCCGCGAAGGCGAGCAGCGTCGGCCGCCAGCCGATCCACTCCACCAGCCCCGCGCCGAGCGGCACGAAGAGCGAGGTGCAGAAGCCGGTGACGAAGGTGACATGGGTGATGGCGCGGCGCGGATCGCGGCTGTTCGCCGTCAGTGCGGCATAGGCCGGGTCGGAGAGGCACATGGCGTGGGTCACGCCGATGGCGATCCAGACCGCGTAGAACATCGCGAGGCTGCCGAGGAGCGCCCAGGCGACCAGGAGCAGCGCGCCGAGCCCGGCGCCGATCGCCATCGGCCAGCGGCTGCCATGCCGGTCCACCCAGCGCCCGACCGGGATCGCGGTCACGCCGGACGCCAGCAGGCCGGCGGTGAAGGCGCCCGAGATCTCCGCGCGCGACCAGCCGAGCTCGGCTTCCATCGGCGCGATGAAGACGGGGAAGGCGAGGTAGATCGTGCCCCAGCAGATCAGCTGGTGAACCGCGACCGTCCAGACGAGCCTTCGCTCCGTCACACCGTGAACTGTTCCGCGATGATCCGCTCGGACAGGCCGTGATCCGGGTCGAACAGCATGGTGAGCTGCACGCTCCGGTCCTCCCGCACCTCGACGCGCCGGACATCGCGGACCTCGGTGTAGTCGGCGACCGCCGCGACGGGGCGCTTCTCGTGCTCCAGCACCTCGAACACCACCTCGGCCTCGGACGGCAGCAGCGCGCCGCGCCAGCGCCGCGGGCGGAAGGGGCTGATCGGCGTCAGCGGCAGCAGATTGGCGCCGAGCGGCACGATCGGCCCATGCGCCGAGAGGTTGTAGGCGGTGCTGCCGGCCGGGGTGGCGACCAGGATGCCGTCGCAGATCAACTCCTGCAGCCGCACCTTGCCGTCCACCAGGACGCGGATCTTGGCGGCCTGGCGGATCTCGCGCAGCAGCGAGACCTCGTTGATCGCCAGCGCCTCGGCCGGCTCGGCGGCGCCGGTGAAGGCGCGCATGCGGAGGGGATGCAGCGTGGCGGCCTGCGCCGCGGCCAGGCGCTCGACAAGCCCCTCCTCGCGGTAGTCGTTCATCAGGAAGCCGACCGAGCCGCAATTCATGCCGTAGACGGGCAGGTTGCGGCCGAGCAGCCGGTGCTGTGTCTCCAGCATCATGCCGTCGCCGCCGAGTGCGACGACGACCGTCGCGCGGTCGAGCGGTGCCGCGCCGTAGCGCGCGGCCAGCGCATCCTGCGCGGCGCGCGCGACCTCGGTGGGCGCGGCGAGGAAGGCGATGGAGGTCATGGCGTGCGCAGCCGGCTCCCTCCCCCGTTCACGGGGGAGGGTTGGGGTGGGGGTTGGTGAGTCGTGGCGCCGTTATCCTCGAACCCCCATCCTGACCCTCCCCCGCTTGCGGGGGAGGGAAATGGGGCGCGCCTCACGACAGCCCGTCCACGCGCCTCGCATCCCGATGCTCCAGCACCGGCATGTCGCGGCGCACACGCGCGGTCACGGCGGGGTCAAGGCGCGCCGTCGCCCAGCCGGTGCCGTCGCTGCATTTGGCGACGACATGGCCCCAGGGGTCGGCGACCAGCGAATGGCCGTAGACCTGCCGCACGGCACCGCGCTCTTCGTAGCCGCCATGCGAGGCGGCGGCGACGATCCAGCACTGCGTCTCGATCGCGCGCGCGCGCAGCAGCACCTCCCAATGGTCCTTGCCGGTCTGCAGCGTGAAGTTGGACGGCACCATGATCGCCTCCGCGCCCATCCGCCGCAGCGCGGTGAACTGCTCGGGGAAGCGCATGTCGTAGCAGACGGTCAGCCCCAGCGTGACGTCGCCGGCACGCACGCAGACCAGCTCCGTCCCCGCGCCATACAGCGCGCTCTCGCGATAGCCGGTGCCGTCGGGCGCGGTGATGTCGAAGAGGTGGATTTTACGGTAGCGCGCGATCTCCCGCCCCTCGGGGTCGAAGACGAGCGAGGTGTTGAAGAGCTTCTCGGCTCCCTTCTCGATGATCGAGCCGCCATGGACGTGGATGCGGTTGGCGCGCGCGACCTCGCGCAGGAACTCATAGGCGGCGCCGCCTTCCGCGCCGGGCTCCGGCAGCGCCTCGGCCGCCGCGAAGCGGGCGTCGCGCCCGCCGCCGAGATTGGTCCAGGTCTCCGGCAGGCTCACCATGTCGGGCCGGTCGGCGGCGATCGCCCCTTCGATCAGGCGACGCGCCTGACCGATGTTGGCCGCCTTGTCGGAGCCCTGGTTCATCTGGATGACGGCGACGCGCATCGCCCAAGCTTAGGGCGGCAGGGCGAGCGCGCCTACCGGGCGGTCAGCTCGCCACGAGTCCGCGATTCGTGACCGTGATCTGGCTGGCGCGGCACACATTGACGCCGCGCAGCTCGGCGGCCTGGCCATTCGTCCAGACGACGCGGAAATCGTAGTTGCCGGTGTTCGCGGCGCGGTAGCTTACGAAGCGTCCGGGGGGCAGGACCGAGGCGCCCAGCTGGTCGGCGCCCCAGCCGCGCTGGCTGGAATGGCTGAAATAGAGCTGCGCCACCGTCGCCGAGGACTGGTTCGAGACGCGGAAGGAGGTGTCGCAGACGGCCTGTACGGGCACCGCGACCACGGTGCTGCGCGGGTCCTGCTGACAGGCCGCGAGCGGCAGCGCGAGCAGCCCGGCCAGCGCCATTCCGAACACACGACGAGTAGCCATCCGAATTCCCCCCTCCCCTCGCACCGCTCCAGCACGGCGCAGCCGGGAGGAAACCACGAATCGGATTGTTGGAAAAGACGCCCTTTATCTTATTAAATAGACATCACCGCTTCGGCCACTCCACCCGGGGCTCCGACCGGCCGGTGCGGCTCTCCGGCCAGGCAGCCGGCGGGGGCACGGGCGGGGTGGCGCGCAGCGGCGGCTCG
>NZ_JAKJIB010000213.1 GCF_021864505.1 Falsiroseomonas oryziterrae | reverse complement strand
CGCGCCGCGCGCGCCGGCCCCGCGCGGCGCCCCGCAGAGCCTGACCACGCTGATCCTGGAGGCCGTGGAGGATGATCGCGGCACGCCCGGCCCGGTCGGCGACTGGACCTTGATCTCGCTGGCCTCCAACCCGCCGCGCACCGTCTTCACCGGCAGCGCACAGGGCCGCCCGAGGCTGCGCGTACCCCCGGGCCGCTACGAGGTGCGCGTTCGCGCGGGCGCCGCCCGCGCCATCGAGCGCTTCGAGGTGTCGGGGGCCGAGCAGACGCATAGGGTTGCCCTCGGCCTCGGCTCGCTGCGCCCGCTTGGCGTGCTCGCGCCCGACGTGCCGGCGCGGATCGGCCAATGGACGGTCTGGGCCGACGAGGTGCCGGGCTTCCGCGCGGGCGAGCAGGTGGCGACCGGCACGGGCGACTCGCCGCTCCTGCGCCTCAACGCGGGCAGCTACCGCGTGCGTTTCCGTGCTGGCGAGGCGGCGACCGAGACCGACATCGTCGTCGCCCCCGACGAGGTGGCGCGCCCCGTGCTCGACCTCGGCGCGGGCATCGCCAACCTGTCGGCGCTGCGCGGCAACACGCCTGTCGCGCCGCAATCCTGGGAGCTTCGCCGCGCCGACATGCCCGCGCTCCGCTCCTTCTTCGCCGAGCCGCAGCCGCGCCTGATCCTGCCGGCCGGCGCCTGGATCGTCCGCGCCCGCGTGGACGACGTGCTGTACGACATGCCGCTGACGGTTGAGCCGGGGCGCACCACCACGCTCGAGATCCCGATCCGCTGATCCCGCCAGCTTGACCGGCCGGGGGGGTACCCCTATGCGCGCCGCAATTCCTGGCTGGAAACGCCCATGACCGACGACGCGCTCGACCAGATGGCGACCCTCGCCGGCGCGCTGCCCTTCCTCAAGCGCTACGACGACCAGATCGTCGTGGTGAAGTATGGCGGCCACGCCATGGGCGAGGAGGAGACGGCGCTGCGCTTCGGCCGCGACATAGCGCTGCTGGAACAGGTCGGCGTGAACCCTGTCGTGGTGCACGGCGGCGGGCCGCAGATCAACGCCATGCTGAAGCGGCTCGACGTCAAGTCCACCTTCGTGCAGGGCCTGCGCGTGACCGATGCGGCGATGCTCGACGTGGTCGAGATGGTCCTCGCCGGCCCGGTCAACAAGCAGGTGGCGGAGGCGATCACGCGGGCCGGCGCCATGGCGGTCGGCATCTCCGGCAAGGATGGCGGCCTGGTGCGCGCGCGCAAGCTGCGGCGGACGGTGCGCGACCCCGGCAGCAACATCGAGCAGGTCCTCGACCTCGGCTTCGTGGGCGAGCCGGAATCGATCAACCCGAAGGTCCTGCAGCTGCTGATCGGCGCCGACATCGTGCCCGTCGTCGCGCCGGTCGGCGTGGGCGCGGACGGCCAGACCTACAACATCAACGCCGACACGGTCGCCGGCGCGATCGCCGGCGCGCTGAACGCCGAGCGGCTGCTGATGCTGACCGATGTGCGCGGTGTGCTCGGCCCCGACGGCAAGCTGATCCCCGAGATGACCGTGGCCGAGGTGAAGCGGGGCATCGCCGATGGCTGGATCTCGGGCGGCATGATCCCGAAGGTCGAAACCTGCATCTACGCGGTCGAGCGCGGCGTGAAGGGCGCGGTCATCCTCGACGGCCGCGTCCCGCACGCCGTGCTGGTCGAGCTTTTCACCGATGGCGGCGCCGGCACCCTGATCCGCCCGTAGCACCGCTTTTTGGCTCCCCCCTCAGGGTGGGAGGTTCGACGCCAAGGGCGTCGAACGCCAAAGTTGCGGCGGCTTGCCGCCGCTTACGCCGGCTGGCCGGGGTGGGGGTGGGTCAGCCGCCTCGACCTCTGGGGAGCGGAGACAAGCGGCGGCTCACACGCCCGCACTCTCCTTGCACCACCGCGCGACCTCGGCGTGCGTGCCGAACCACACGCCCGGCTGCGACTTCATGTAGGCCACCAGCCGGTCGAGCAGCGCGATGCGGCTGCGATGGCCGATGACATGCGGATGCATGGTCAGCAGGAACAGCCCGCCTTCCGCCAGCGCGCCGTCGAACTCGGCGCGGAAGATCTCTTCCACCGCCGAGGGCGGCGTGTAGGGGCGCAGCGCCGAGAAGCGCAGCATGTTGAAATAGACCGCGTCGTCGCGGATCCACTCCGGCGGCAGCTCCACGATCCCGGTCGGCTCGCCCTGGTCGAGCAGCTCATAGGGATCGTCGTCGGCCATCAGCGAGCTGTCGTAGAGCAGCCCCAGCTCCCGGATGATCGACAGCGTGTCCACGCTGAAATCCCAGCTCGCCGTGCGCATCCCGACCGGCCGCTGGCCGCTGAGCTTCTCGAGCGTATCCGCCGCGCGCAGCGTCAGCTCGCGCTCCACGCCGGGCGGCAGCTTGGTGTTCGCCTCATGGATCCAGGAGTGGATGCCGATCTCGTGGCCGTCATCCGCCACCGCGCGGATCTCCTTCGGATGCAGCAGCGCCGAGACCGCCGGGTAGAAGAAGCTCGCCTTCACCCCGTGGCGCGCGAGCAGCGCGCGGATGCGCGGCACGCCCTGGCGATTGCCGTATTGCCCCTGGCTGATGCGCATCGGGCTCTGGTCGGCGTCGCGCAGCGGGATCGTCTCGTGATCCGCGTCGAAGGACAGGCTGACCGCGCAGCGCGCCCCGCCCGGCCAGGACTTCGGCGCGAGCGAGCGTCCCGCCCGCGCGCGGCCGACAATGTGCCGCCATTGCGGCTCCGACCATTCCCAGGGGTTCTCGCTGAGCTCGGGCATCGGGGTTTTCCTGCGTCGCCGGTGCGGCCATGCTGCCGCCCCTTCGCGCCACCCGGAAGCCCCGCATGACAACGCCCACCGACCCCGCGCTGATGTCGGCCGAGCAGCTGCTCGACCTCTACGCCCGGCGCGCACTGAGCCCGGTCGAGGCGCTGAAGGCGGTGATGGAGCGCGTCGCGCGCTACAACCCCTGGGTCAACGCCTTTGCCGCGATGAACCCGCAGGCGCTGCGCATGGCCGGCGAGAGCGAGGCGCGCTGGATGGCCGGCCGCCCGCTCGGCCTGCTCGACGGCGTGCCCTGCACCGTGAAGGACCTGCTGCACCTCTCGGGCTTCCCGACCCGCCGCGGCAGCCGCGTGACCGATCCCGCGCCGGTCGGCGAGGATGCGCCGGCGGTACTCGGCCTCAAGGCCGAGGGCGCCGTGATCCTCGGCAAGACAACGACCACCGAGTTCGGCTGGAAGACGCCCGGCGACTGCCCGCTGCACGGCATCACGCGCAACCCCTGGAACCCGCAGCGCACGCCGGGCGGCTCGTCGAGCGGGGCAGGGGCCGCGGGTGCCGCCTGCTTCGGCCCGCTGCATATCGGCACGGATGCCGGCGGCTCCATCCGCATCCCCGCCGCCTATTGCGGCCTGGTCGGGCTGAAGCCCAGCTACGGCCGCATCCCGCAATGGCCCCATGGCGCCTTTTCCGCCGTCGCCGTCGCCGGGCCGATGACGCGTTCCGTACGCGACGCGGCGCTGATGTTCTCGGCGATGGCGCGCCACGACCTCCGCGACCCGGTCTCGCTGCCCGAGGATCGGCGCGACTGGCGCACCGGCATCGAGGACGGCGTGAAGGGCCTGCGCGTCGCCATCGTCCGGAAATTCGGCTTCGAGCCGCCGCTCGATCCGGAAGGCGAGGCCGCGCTCCGCCTCGCCGCGACGCTGCTGCTGGAGGCCGGCGCGATCGTCGAGGAAGCCGATCCCGAGATGCCGGATTGCCGTGCCATCTTCTCGCGCGTCTGGGGCGTCGCCATGGCCCGCCTGTGGGAGTCGACGCCGGCCGAGAAGCGCGCGCTGCTCGACGCCGGCATCGGCGAGGTGGCGGAGAAGATGGCCGGCATGACGGCCGCCGAGTTCCTCGCCGCCGACATGCTGCGCGTCGAATGCGCGCATGCCATGGCGCGCTTCCACCAGCGCTACGACCTGATCCTGACGGCCTGCACGCCGACGGCCGCCTTCGAGGCCGATGCGCCGACGGTGCGGCCGATCGAATCGCTCTGGCGCGACTGGGCGCCCTGGACCTTCGCCTTCAATCTCACGCGACAGCCCGCCATCGCGGTGCCCATCGGCCTCGACGAAGCCGGCATGCCGCGCGCCGTGCAGCTCGCAGCACCCCTCTACCGCGACGACCTGGTGTTCCGCGCCGCCCGCGCGATCGAGCGCGCCGCCAGCCTCCCCCTGGCGGAACCCGCCGAAACCGGGCAGATGCGCCCGCCGGTGCACTGAATCAGCGGGAGAGCAGGGAATGCGCCTCGTCACCTACACGCGCGCGGGACGTGTCCAGCAGGAGATCGGGGCGCTCGGCGCCGACGGCGCCGTGCTCGACCTCGGCGCGGTGGAGCCGGCGCTGCGCGGCCAGACCATGCGCGACCTGGCCGGCGCCGAGCCCGCGATGCTCGACCGCCTGCGCGCCGCGGTGGCGAAGGCGCCGAAGGTGGATGGCGCGAAGCTCTGCGCCCCCATCCCGCGCCCGCCCAAGAACGTCTTCTGCGTCGGCAAGAACTACCACGAGCATGCGAAGGAATTCGCCGGCTCCGGCTTCGACGGCGGCGCCAAGGATGTCGTGCCGCCCTTCCCGGTGGTCTTCTCGAAGCCGCACACCGCCATCGTCGCGCATGGCGAGCCGATCCTGTCGCAGCTCGATCCCACCGGCGGCCTCGACTACGAGGGCGAGCTCGCCGTCGTGATCGGCCATGGCGGCCGCGGCATCCGCAAGGCCGACGCGCTGCGCCACGTGTTCGGCTACACCATCGTCAACGACGTCACCGCGCGCCACCTGCAGAAGCGCCACAGCCAGTGGATCCTCGGCAAGGGCCTCGACAGCTTCTGCCCGATGGGCCCCGCGATCCTGACCGCCGACGAGGCGCCGGACCCGACGAAGCTCGTGCTCACCACCTGGGTGAATGGCGAGCAGCGCCAGCAGGCGCCGGTCGCCGACCTGATCTTCGACATTCCGACGCTGATCGAGGCGATCAGCGCCGCCATCACGCTCGAGCCCGGCGACATCATCGCCACCGGCACGCCCGCCGGCGTCGGCATCGGCTTCAACCCGCCGAAGTTCCTCCAGAAGGGCGATGTTGTCCGCATCGAGGTGACCGGCATCGGCGTCCTCGAGAACGCCGTCGCCTGACCCTCCCTCTCCCTCCCCCGTTCACGGGGAGGGTCGGGGTGGGGGTTCGTGACTCAGCGCCACCGTCCAGCAAGAGCAACAAGATGCACCGCCGCACCCTGATCGCCGCCACCGCCGCACTTCCCTTCGCCGCGCAGGCGCAGACCACCGACTTCCCCTCGCGCGCCATCACCATGGTGGTGCCCTTCCCGCCCGGCGGGCAGGCGGACCTCGCCGCGCGCCCCGTCGCCGCCGCGATGGAGCGCATCCTCCGCCAGCCCGTCGTGGTGCAGAACCGCGGCGGCGCGGCGGGCGCGATCGGCAACGCCTTCGTCGCGCGCTCCGCGCCCGACGGCTACACGCTGGTGATGGCGCTCTCCTCCCTCGCGGTGATCCCGGAGGCCGAGCGCCTGTTCAACCGCGCGCCGCCCTACACCGCCGACCAGTTCGCGCCCATCGCGCTGGTCAATTCCGACCCCACCATGCTCGCCGTGCCCGCCGCGGCGCCCTGGCGCACGATGGAGGAGTTCATCGCCGCCGCCCGCGCGCGCCCGGGCGAGATCCCCTACGGCTCCTCCGGCACCTACGGCACGCTGCATGTGGCGATGGAGATGCTGGCCGCCTCGGCCGGCATCCGCCTGCTGCATGTGCCCTTCCAGGGCGCGGGCCCGGCCATCACCGCGCTGCTCGGCGGCCAGATCCAGGCGCTCGCCTCCGCCCCTGGCACGCTGACGCAGCATGTCCGCGACGGCCGCATCCGTGTCCTCGGCTGCTGGGGCCGCGAGCGCGTTCCCGCCTTCCCCGACGTGCCGACCTTCATCGAGCGCGGCTTTGCCGATGTGGAGTTCTACATCTGGGCCGGTCTCTTCGCCCCCGCCGGCACGCCGGCACCGGTAATGACCGTGCTGCGCAACGCGGTGCGCCAGGCGGTCCAGGATCCGCAACTCGTCCAGGCCTTCACCGCCGCCGGCGCGCCCGTCGCCTATCTCGACGCGCCCGACTTCGCGCGCTTCTTCGCCGAGGACAGCGCGCGGCTGGTGCGCGCGGTCAACCGCATCGGACGGGTCGAGTAGCGCGTCCAGGATCGGACGCGTCGGCCCGCTCGGCTGCCGTCGGCGCTGGCGACCGTCGGCTGCCGGGCCGCGCGCATGGGCGCGGGGATCACCGGCGACATGCCGCGCCAACCGCGACCCAAGGGCATGGGTGTCCTGCGCTCCGCGCAGCCATGCGCGGGGAGCGGCTCCGCAGCAAGGATCTTTCGTGCGTGGACTGGGAAACGGCTCAGGTTATCCACGCCCACAAATCGTCTTAAAAAACGGGATTGATCTCGATATAATTGGCATCTAGCAGGCGCCACCCCCGTTGTCCGGATGTTGGCGATGCCCCCGCTCCAGAAGTTCTACAACCTCCGCGTGCTGTTCGCCGACCGGCGCGGAGCGGTCACCCTGGACTACGCGGTCCTGGGCTCGGCGATGATCGTTGCGGCCATCGTCGCGATCACCTCGCTCGGCGGAATCCTCGACCGGCGCTTCACGGAGATCGGCGAGCGCATCGCGGCGCCGGCGAGCGGCGGGAGCGCCTCGCCGAGCGCCGTCCCGGCCGCGACCGCCCCGCTTCCCGGCGGCGGCCCGTCCCAGGGCATCAACAGTGGCTCGCCGGCGTCCTCGGGTGGCAGCGGCACGTCGGCGCCCGCCTCCTCGGGAAGCGGCACGACCGCGACCGGCACATCGGCGACTGCAGGTGGCAGCGGCAGCGGCGGCACGTCCGGCAGCGCGCCCGCTACCCAGTCCGGCACCGGGACCGGTGGCGGCGCGTCGGGC
>NZ_JAKJIB010000212.1 GCF_021864505.1 Falsiroseomonas oryziterrae | reverse complement strand
GCCATGCGGACTACGTGAAGAACATGATCACGGGTGCGGCGCAGATGGACGGCGCGATCCTGGTGGTCTCGGCGGCGGACGGCCCGATGCCGCAGACGCGGGAGCACATCCTGCTGGCGCGTCAGGTCGGTGTTCCGGCGCTGGTGGTGTTCCTGAACAAGATGGACATGGCGGACCCCGACCTGGTTGAGCTGGTCGAGATGGAGGTTCGCGAGCTGCTGAGCTCGTACAAGTTCCCGGGCGACGAGATTCCGGTGATCAAGGGCTCGGCGCTGTGCGCGCTGGAGGACCGCGAGCCGGCGCTGGGCGAGCAGGCGATCCTGAAGCTGATGGAGGCGGTGGACGCGTACATTCCGCAGCCGGAGCGTCCGAAGGATCGTCCGTTCCTGATGCCGATCGAGGACGTGTTCTCGATTTCGGGCCGCGGCACGGTGGTGACGGGTCGCGTGGAGCGCGGCGTGGTGAAGGTTGGCGAGGAGGTCGAGATCGTCGGCCTGAAGCCGACGGTGAAGACGACGGTGACGGGCGTCGAGATGTTCCGCAAGCTGCTGGACAGCGGCGAGGCGGGCGACAACATCGGCGCGCTGCTGCGCGGCACGAAGCGCGAGGATGTGGAGCGCGGTCAGGTGCTGGCCGCCCCCGGCTCGATCACGCCGCACACGCAGTTCAAGGCGGAAGCGTACATCCTGACGAAGGAGGAGGGCGGGCGTCACACGCCGTTCTTCACCAACTACCGTCCGCAGTTCTACTTCCGCACGACGGACGTGACGGGCGTGGTGAAGCTGCCGGAGGGCACCGAGATGGTGATGCCGGGCGACAACGTGTCGATGGATGTCGAGCTGATCGCGCCGATCGCCATGGACGAGGGCCTGCGGTTTGCGATCCGCGAAGGCGGCCGCACCGTCGGCGCCGGCGTCGTCGCCAAGATCGTGAAGTAAGAGACGGGTCGGGATCGGGTCCAGCATCATGGACAGCCAGAACATCCGCATCCGCCTCAAGGCGTTCGATCACCGCGTGCTGGACGGCAGCACGCGGGAGATCGTGAACACGGCCAAGCGGACGGGCGCGCAGGTGCGCGGGCCCATCCCCCTGCCGACGCAGATCGAGCGCTTCACCGTCAACCGCTCGCCGCACGTCGACAAGAAGTCGCGCGAGCAGTTCGAGATCCGCACGCATCGCCGCCTGCTCGACATCGTGGACCCCACCCCGCAGACCGTGGACGCGCTGATGAAGCTCGACCTCGCCTCCGGCGTGGACGTCGAGATCAAGATCTGACGCGGCCGAAGGGACACCTGCCATGGCCACGCAAGGCCGCCAGAGTGGTAAGAGGACCGGGCTGATCGCCCGCAAGCTGGGAATGACCCGGCTGTTCAACGACGACGGCTCCACCGTGCCCGTCACCGTGCTGCACCTCGACGAGGTGCGCGTGGTGGCGAACCGCACGGCCGAGAAGGACGGCTACGACGCCGTCCAGCTCGGCATCGGCAACGCCAAGCCGAAGAACGTGACGAAGCCGCAGAAGGGCCACTTCGCGAAGGCCGGCGTCGAGGCGCCGCGCAAGCTCGTGGAGTTCCGCGTGCCGGCCGACGGCCTGGTGCCGCCGGGCACGAAGCTTGCGGCCGGGCACTTCCTGCTGGGCCAGAAGGTGGACGTCACCGGCGTCACGGTCGGCAAGGGCTTCGCGGGTGCGATGAAGCGCTGGAACTTCGCCGGCCTCGAGGCGTCGCACGGCGTCTCGATCACCCACCGCTCGCACGGCTCCACCGGCAATCGCCAGGATCCGGGCAAGACCTTCAAGAACAAGAAGATGGCCGGCCATCTCGGCGTCGAGCGCGTGACCACCCAGAACCTGGTGGTCGCCGGGCACGATGCAGAGCGCGGCCTGCTGCTGATCAAGGGCGCCATCCCGGGCCCGAAGGGCGGCTACGTGCTGGTGCGCGACGCGGTGAAGCGCGCGCGTCCGGCCGAGGCGCCCTTCCCGGCGGCGGTCCAGGGGTAACGCGACATGCCGAAGCTTCCCGTCATCACGCTGGACAACGCGCCGGCGGGTGAGATCGAGCTGCCGGAGGCGCTGTTCGGTGCCACCCCGCGCGCCGACATCCTCGCCCGCGTCGTGCATTGGCAGCTCGCCAAGCGCCGTGCCGGCACGCACAAGGCGAAGGGCATGGGCGAGGTCTCCGGGACCACCAAGAAGCCCTACCGTCAGAAGGGCACCGGCAATGCCCGCCAGGGCTCGCTCCGTGCGCCGCAGTTCCGCAAGGGCGGTGTGGTGCATGGTCCGGTGGTGCGCAGCCACGCCTACAGCCTGAACAAGAAGGTCCGTCGCCTGGGCCTGATCCACGCGCTGTCGGCCAAGGCCGCCGAGGGCAAGCTGGTGGTGCTCGACGCCGCTGCGGCCGGCACGGACGCCAAGACCGCGCAGGTCGCCAAGCAGCTGAAGGCGCTCGGCTGGACCAGCGCGCTGGTGGTGGATGCGACCGTCGATGAGGGCTTCGCCCGCGTCACGCGCAACTTGCCTAAGGTCAGCGTGCTCCCGACCCTCGGCGCCAACGTCTACGACATCCTCCAGCACGACGTGCTGGCGGTGACGCGTGCGGGCGTCGCGGCGCTCGAGGCGCGGCTCAACGGGAACGAGGAGGCCGCGGCATGAGCGAGGCGGCGGCGAAGACCGGCGCGCGTCTCAGCGACGAGCGCATGTACCAGGTGATCGTCTCCCCGGTGGTGACGGAGAAGGCGACCCGGCTGAACGAGTTCAGCCAGGTGACCTTCCGCGTCGCGCTGGATGCGACGAAGCCGGAGATCAAGGCGGCGGTGGAGAAGCTGTTCTCGGTGAAGGTCGAGGCGGTGAACACGGTCGTCATGAAGGGCAAGACCAAGCGGTTCCGCGGGCGGGAAGGCCAGCGGTCCGACTGGAAGAAGGCGATCGTGAAGCTGCAGGCCGGCCAGACGATCGACCTGACGACGGGACTCGCGTGACATGGCGCTGAAGAACTTCAACCCGGTCACCCCCTCGCTGCGCGGCACGGTCCTGATCGACCGTTCCGAGCTGTGGAAGGGCAAGCCGGTCAAGGGGCTGACGGTCGGCAAGACGTCGTCGGGCGGCCGCAACAACCACGGCCGCACCACGGTCCGGTTCCGCGGCGGCGGACACAAGAAGTCCTACCGCCTGGTGGACTTCAAGCGCCGCAAGTTCGACGTGCCCGCCACGGTCGAGCGGCTCGAGTACGACCCGAACCGCACGGCCTTCATCGCCCTGATCAAGTATCAGGACGGCGAGCTGAGCTACATCATCGCGCCGCAGCGCCTGAAGGCGGGCGACACGGTGGTGAACGGCTCGAAGGGCGCCGACATCAAGCCTGGCAACGCGATGCCGCTGGCCAACATCCCGGTCGGCACGATCGTGCACGCGATCGAGCTGAAGCCGGGCGCGGGCGCGAAGATGGCCCGCTCCGCCGGCACCTTCGCGCAGCTGGTCGGCAAGGATGCCGGCTACGCGCAGATCAAGCTCATGTCCGGCGAGACGCGCGTCGTCCGCGCCGAGTGCATGGCGGCGATCGGCGCGGTGTCGAATGCCGACAACATGAACCAGCAGATCGGCAAGGCCGGCCGCAAGCGGTGGATGGGCTTCCGCCCGCACAACCGCGGCGTCGCCATGAACCCGATCGACCACCCGCATGGCGGTGGCGAGGGCCGCACCTCGGGCGGCCGTCACCCGGTCACGCCGTGGGGCAAGCCGACGAAGGGCGCGAAGACGCGCAGCAACAAGCGGACGGACAATCTGATTGTCCGGCGCCGCAACGCGACGAAGGGCTGAGCGAGACATGCCGCGCAGCGTCTGGAAGGGGCCGTTCGTGGACGGCTACCTGCTCAACAAGGCGGAAGTGTCCCGCGCTTCGGGCCGCAACGAGATCATCAAGATCTGGTCGCGCCGCAGCACGATCCTGCCGCAGTTCGTCGGCCTGACCTTCGGCGTCTACAACGGGAAGAAGTTCATCCCGGTGCAGGTGACGGAGAACATGGTCGGCCACAAGTTCGGCGAGTTCTCGCCGACGCGCACCTTCAACGGCCATTCGGCCGACAAGAAGGCGAAGCGGGGCTGAACCGATGAGCAAGCCGAAGCACGAGCGCACGCTCGACGAGACCGAGGCGCAGGCCATCCTGCGCAACATCCGCGTCTCGCCCCGGAAGCTGAACCTGGTGGCCGCGCTGATCCGCGGCCGCACGGCGCAGGATGCCGTCGCGACGCTGACCTTCAGCAAGCGCCGCATCGCGCAGACGGTGAAGAAGACGCTCGAGAGCGCGATCGCCAACGCCGAGAACAACCACCAGCTCGACGTCGACCGCCTGGTCGTGTCGCGCGCGGAGGTCGGCCGCTCGATCGTGATGAAGCGCTTCCACGCCCGTGGCCGCGGCCGCGCGTCCCGCGTCGAGAAGTGGTTCAGCCACCTGAAGATCGTGGTCGCCGAGAAGTCGCCCGAGGCGCCGGCGCAGAAGGAAGCCGCGTAAGATGGGCCAGAAAGTCAATCCGATCGGGCTCCGGCTCGGCATCAACCGCACCTGGGACTCCCGCTGGTTCGGGTCCGAGGACTACTCGAAGATGCTGCACGAGGACCTGAAGCTGCGTCGCACGCTCCGCGACCGGCTGAAGGGCGCGGGCGTGTCCCGCGTGGTGATCGAGCGTCCAGCGAAGAAGCCCCGCGTGACGATCCACGCCGCCCGCCCGGGCGTCGTGATCGGCAAGAAGGGCGCGGACATCGAGGTGCTGCGCAAGGACCTGGCGAAGATGGCCGGCGCCGAGGTGGCGCTGAACATCGTCGAGATCCGCAAGCCCGAGATCGACGCGACGCTGGTGGCCGAGAGCATCGCCCAGCAGCTGGAGCGTCGCGTGGCCTTCCGCCGTGCGATGAAGCGCGCCGTGCAGTCCGCCATGCGCCTCGGCGCGGGCGGCATCCGGATCAACTGCTCCGGCCGTCTCGGCGGCGCCGAGATCGCGCGCATGGAGTGGTACCGCGAGGGCCGCGTGCCCCTGCACACGCTGCGCGCCGACATCGATTTCGGCACCGCGACCGCGAAGACCACCTACGGCACCTGCGGGGTCAAGGTGTGGATCTTCAAGGGCGAGGTGATGGCCCATGATCCGATGGCGCAGGACAAGCGCGCCGCGGAACAGGCCCCGCAGCGCTGATTGGTGAAGTGAGATGCTGCAACCCAAGCGCACCAAGTTCCGCAAGGCCCACAAGGGCCGCATCAAGGGCGTGGCCAAGGGCGGCTTCACGCTGACCTTCGGCGGCTTCGGCCTGAAGGCGCTCGAGCCCGAGCGCGTGACGGCCCGCCAGATCGAGGCGGCGCGCCGCGCGATCACCCGCGCCATGAAGCGCCAGGGCCGCGTGTGGATCCGGATCTTTCCGGATGTCCCGGTCTCGACCAAGCCGGCCGAAGTCCGCATGGGCTCCGGCAAGGGCGCGCCCGAATACTGGGTGTGCCGCGTGAAGCCGGGCCGGATCATGTTCGAGCTCGACGGCGTGTCCGGCGAGATCGCGCGCGAGGCGCTCGAGCTCGGCGCGGCGAAGCTGCCGATCAAGACCAAGATCGTCACGCGCCTCGGCGCGGCGGAGGCGTGATCATGGCGATGACCAAGATCGGCGATGTGCGCGCGAAGAGCGCGGACGAGCTGCAGGAGATGCTGGTCGGCCTTCGGAAGGAGCAGTTCAACCTGCGCTTCCAGCGGGCGACCGGACAGCTCGAGGCGGTGGGGCGCATCAAGGAGGTGCGCCGCACGATCGCCCGGGTGAAGACCATCATGGCCGAGCGCACCCGCGCTCAGGCCAAGTCGTAAGGGGTTCCGGACGATGCCGAGGCGCGTCCTCACGGGGCGGGTGGTCAGCGACAAGACCGACAAGACGGTGACCGTCCTTGTCGAGCGTCGCGTGATGCATCCGCTCTACAAGAAGTTCATCCGCCGCTCGAAGCGCTATGCCGCGCATGACGAGGCCAACCTGTGCAAGCAGGGCGACCTGGTCTCGATCGAGGAGTGCCGGCCGATCAGCAAGACGAAGTCCTGGCTGGTCGTGACGCGCAATGGCGAGGCGGTGGCGCGTCCGGCCGGCCTCGAGCTGCCGGCCGAGCAGCCTGCCGCGCAGCCGTCGTCGGTGGGGGCCTGATCCATGATCCAGGTCGAATCCAACCTCGACGTCGCCGACAACTCCGGCGCGCGCCGCGTCCAGTGCATCAAGGTGCTGGGCGGCTCGAAGCGGAAGACGGCGAGCGTCGGCGACGTGATCGTCGTCTCCGTGAAGGAGGCGATCCCGCGCGCCAAGGTGAAGAAGGGCGAGGTGCATCGCGCCGTGATCGTCCGCACCGCCTATCCGGTGCGCCGCATCGACGGGACGGCGATCCGCTTCGACGGCAACGCCGCGGTGCTGATCAACAAGCAGGGCGAACCCATCGGGACGCGCATCTTCGGACCCGTCGTGCGCGAGCTGCGCGCGCGGAAGTTCATGAAGATCATCTCGCTGGCGCCGGAGGTCCTGTAAGGCCATGGCCGCGAAGATCAGGAAGGGCGACCGGGTCCAGGTTCTGGCCGGTCGCGACAAGGGCAAGCGGGGCGAAGTGATCCGCGTTGTCCCGAAGGAGAACCGCGCCTTCGTGCAGGGCGTGAACATGGTGAAGCGGCATGAGAAGCCGCAGGGCCTGAACCGTCCGGGCGGCATCACGGAGAAGGAGGGTCCGATCGACCTTTCCAACCTGGCGCTGCTCGATCCGAAGACCGACAAGCCGACCCGGGTGGGCTTCAAGACCCTCGAGGACGGCAAGAAGGTCCGCGTGGCGAAGGTCTCGGGCGAGGTGATCGACCGATGAGCGGGACGAAGAAGGGCGGCG
This sequence comes from Falsiroseomonas oryziterrae, assembly GCF_021864505.1. GTDB lineage: Bacteria > Pseudomonadota > Alphaproteobacteria > Acetobacterales > Acetobacteraceae > Falsiroseomonas > Falsiroseomonas oryziterrae. The sequence goes on along the minus strand of NZ_JAKJIB010000212.1, from coordinate 162 downwards.
CCAAGGGCGACGCGAAGAAGCCGGCCGCGAAGGCCAGCGCGAAGGCGGCCGCCCCCAAGGGCGGCGCGCGCGAGGGCGAAGTAGCTGAAGAGCGTGGCGAAGACGAGGAATGGGATCATCGCCACCGCGATCGCCGCCCCTTCGCCGAGCTGCCCGCCCGGG
>NZ_JAKJIB010000211.1 GCF_021864505.1 Falsiroseomonas oryziterrae | reverse complement strand
GGGGCGGTCCGGCGCTAGGCGCGTGGCGCCGGCCGCCGCGCCGCCGACCACCTGGCGCATCTCGTTGCCCATGGCGCGCTGCACCTGGCCGGCCACGACCACCTGGCCGCCGGCGAGGCGCGCCGGATGGAACGCGCCGAGGCGCGCGTGATGCGGAAGCTGGGTCGCCCCAACCCGTGGAAGGGGCTGACGTGAGCGGCAACGGACACGGCAACGGGGCCGCCAGTGGCGGCCTGTTCGGTAAGCTGCACGGCCTGCTCCGCAAGCGCGAGGCGGAATCCGTCCGCGACCGGGTGGAAGAACTGCTCGAGGAACGCCAGCGCGACGGCGCCGATGCGCGCCGCGGCGACATCGCCAGCGGCCTCGACCCGCATGAGCGCATCCTGCTCGGCAACGTGCTGCGGCTGCGCGACAAGACCGCCTACGACATCATGGTGCCGCGCGCCGACATCCTGGCGATGCCGGAGGACCTGACGCTGGAACAGGCCATCAAGCTGATCCAGCGCGAGGGCCACAGCCGCTTCCCGGTCTATCGCGGCAACCTCGACGAGATCGTGGGCATGGTCCACATCAAGGACGTCTTCGCCCAGGTCGGCCGCGATCCGTCGGCCTTCTCGCTGAAGAACATCCTGCGCAAGCCGCTGCTGGTGGTGCCGACCGTGCCGGTGCTCGACCTGCTGCTGCAGATGCGCGCGGCGCGCATCCACATGGCCCTGGTGGTGGACGAGTACGGCGGCATCGACGGCCTCGTCACCATCGAGGACCTGGTGGAGACCATCGTCGGCGACATCAGCGACGAGCACGACGAGGTCGCGACGGCGACGATGACGGAGCGCCCGGACGGGTCGCTCGACCTCGATGCGCGAACCACGGTCGAGGCCTTCGAGCAGAAGCTCGGCACCGTGCTGACGGAGGAGGAGCGCGCGGCCGACATCGACACCGTCGGCGGCCTCGTCTTCACGCTGGCCGGCCGCGTGCCGGCGCGCGGCGAGCTGATCAGCCACCCGAGCGGCCTCGAGTTCCGCGTGCTGGAAGCCGATCCGCGCCGGATCCGCCGGCTGCGCGTGCGACGTCCCGGCGCGGCCGGCGAGGTGCCGAAGCAGGCGGCTGAATAGGCGGGGCGCGGCGGCATGCAGACGCTGCCGCGCGTCGATGCCAGGGGCCTCGATGCATCGCGCAGCGGGCCGATCCTGGTGCTCGGCGCCGGGGACGTCGGATCGGCGGTCGCCCACGCGCTGCACGGCGCGGGCTTCGCCGTTGCCATCGTCGACACGCAGGCGCCCGCCCATCCACGCCGCGGCATGGCCTTCGCCGATGCGCTGTGGGACGGAGAGGCGGTGCTCTCCGGAGTCGTCGCCCGCCGCGTCGACGCCGCAGCATCGCTCGCTTCCCTCCTCGCAGCGCGGGACGACGTCTGCGTCACGGCGCTGGCGCTGCCGGAGGTCCTGGCCGCCGCGCCCTTCGCGGGGCTTGTGGACGCCCTGATGCGCAAGCGTGCCGATCCACCCGACCGGCGAGGACTGGTCCCGCTCGCTATTGGCCTCGGTGTCGGTTTCGTCCCGGGCCGGAACTGCGACGTCGCGATCGAGACGAGCTGGGAGGACCTCGGGCGGGTGCTGCACGCAGGCGCCACCCTTCCGCTTCGCGGTGAACCGCGCGCCATCGCCGGCATCGGGCGGGAGCGCGTCGCCTACGCGCCCGCCGCCGGAATCCTGCGCACCGCGCGACGGATCGGGGATGTCGTGGCCGGCGGGGAACCGGTCGCGACGGTCGCCGGGGAGACGCTGTGCGCGCCGATCGCCGGCGCGCTGCGCGGACTGGTTCGCGACGGGGTTATGGTCACGGCGGGTGCGAAGGTGCTGGAGGTGGACCCGCGGGGGGATCCCGCGCTGTGCTTCGGCGTGGCCGAACGGCCGCGGCGCATCGCCCAAGCCGTGCTTGGCGTCTTGAGAACGACGGGATGACCGTCGAGCAGCGGTGAGCAGAACGCTGGCGCGTCAGTTCCGCAAGCAGCCGGGACGGGAACACCGCGCATCGCGGGCTCGAATTGGGGAGGGGCGCGCCCTCCCCGCCGCTCAGTCTCACGCACCCGCCCGTTTCACGCGCGCCGCGTCGTCGTTCGCCGCCTCCTGCGGCACCGCCTTCTGGATGCGCTCGAAGGTCGCCAGCGCCTGACCGACCACCTGGTCCATGTTGTAGTAGCGATAGGTGGCCAGCCGGCCGACGAACCAGGTGTCGCGCTCCGCATCCGCCAGCGCCTCGTACCGCTTGTAGAGCGCGGCGTTCTCCGGGCGCGGAATCGGGTAGTAGGGATCGCCCTCCGCGCTCGGGAACTCGTAGGTCACGCTGGTCTTCGGGTGCTGCTGCCCGGTCATCCACTTGTATTCGGAGACGCGGGTGAACGGCGTCGATTCCGCCGGGTGGTTCACCGTCCCCGTGGGCAGCGCCCATTCGCGGTCCAGCGTCTCGTGCCGGAACGTCAGGCTGCGATAGGGCAGCTTGCCGAAGCGAAACCCGAAGTATTCATCCACCGGCCCCGTCCAGATCAGGCGACGGAAGGAGAAGCGCTTGCGCGCCTCCCGGAAATCCATCCCCGTGCGCACCGTGACGTTCGGATGCGCGAGGATCTTCCGGAACATCGCCGTGTAGCCGTCGCGCGGCATGAACTGGAAGCAGTCGGTGAAGTAGCGGTCGTCGCGGTTGGTGCGCGTCGGCACGCGCGCCGTCACGCTGCGGTCCAGCTCGCTCGGGTCGAGCGCCCATTGCTTGCGCGTGTAGCCGCGGAAGAACAGCTCGTAGAGCTCGCGCCCCACCTTGCCGACCACCACGTCCTCGCTGGTCCGCACCGTCTCCACCCGCTCGGCGCGGGACGCCATCCAGCCCTCGACCTCGTCCTCCGTCAGGCTCAGGCCATAGAGCCGGTTGACGGTGTCGAGGTTGATCGGCATCGGCACCAGCATGTCCTCGCCCGTCCTCGGGCTCCTCACCTGCGCCAGCACGCGGTGCTCGTAGAAGCGCCAGGCGGTGAAGTTCGAGAGGTAGGCGAAGATCTGCTCGCTATTGGTGTGGAAGATGTGCGGCCCGTAGCGGTGTATCAGCACCCCCGCCGCATCCAGGTGGTCATAGGCGTTGCCGGCGATATGCTCGCGCCGGTCGATCACCAGCACCTTCTCGCCGCGCTGGCTCGCGATGCGCTCCGCCAGCACCGATCCGGCGAAGCCAGCGCCGACGATCAGCCAGTCGAAGCTGCCGCTCTCCGCCGTCGGCAGCCGCGCGACCCTCTCAGACATGGGACGGCTCCGCGGCGCGGGCTGCGCGCGCGGCAACCGGCACGCCCGCGCCGGGCCGTCGCTTCGCCGCCCGCACGCCGCGGATCAGCGCCTCCATCCTCGACCAGGTGAGATCCCAGCTGTCGCGCGCGAGCCGCGCATCCACCTGCGCGAGCCACGTCGCGCGCGGTCGCCGCAGCAGCATCTCCGCCTTCAGCGCCATCTCCTTCGCGTCCTGCGCGATCTCGACCAGTCCCGGCTCGCCCCCATGGGGACCATAGTCGCGCACCACGTCGGTGACGGCGGTGGAGACCACCGGCAGCCCCGCGGCGAGGAATTCCGGCGTCTTGGTCGGGCTGATGAAACGCGTGCTCTCGTTCAGCGCGAAGGGCATGAAGCCCAGCTCCCAATGGCCCAGATAGGCCGGCAGCTCCCGGTAGTCGCGCCCGCCGAGCCAATGGATGTTCGACGCCTGCGGCAGGCTGGCCGGGTCGATCTTCGCCACCGGCCCGATCATGCAGAGGTGCCAGTCGGGGCGCAGGGCCGCGAGCTCCGCCACCAGCTCCAGGTCCATCCGCTCGTCGACAACGCCGAAGAAGCCGATCCGCGGGCGGGGAATGGCGCGCAGGCTCTCCGGCTCCACGGGCTCGGCGCGCCCCTGGGCGAAATGCTTCACGTCGATCGAGGACGGCAGGCAATGCACGCTCGCGTGCCGCCCGCGCTTCGCCTCGTAGAGGCTGCGCCCGCCGGTGAAGACCAGGTCGGCGCGCGCCAGCAGGCGGCGCTCGAACTCCACCATCGCGGGCGGCGCGCCGCGGAAGGCGGACAGCTCGTCCATGCAGTCATAGACGATCGCATCGGCCGGCAACTGCGGCGCGATCTCCAGGAACATCGGCGAGTAGTACCAGGCCACCAGCGGCCGGCCGGCGCGCCGCGCCAGCACCGTCTCCAGCAGCGCGCGCTGCGCCGCCACCGCCACGGCGTGGCTCATGCCCTCCGGCAGGACGGGGCGCAGGACGCGCACGGCGCCGCGCTCGAACCACTCGAGGCGCGGCTGGGCGCCCGCCTCGAACACCGGCTCCTCGAAGAACAGCACCTCGTGCGTCGCCGCCGCGCGGGTCATCAGGTGCTGCGGGCGCTGGAAGACGAAGTCCCAGCGCAGATGCGACAGCACGAGCAGCACCGGACGATCGTCGCGGGCGCGGTCAGGACTGGGCGGAGCCCCGTTCATGTCTCTCTCCTCGATACAGGGAGCCAGCGACAGGGGCGCGCGCCGTCCCGCTCCGCGTCGGCAGAGGCACGGATGGCGTCCATGCGGTGAACTACGAACCGCGGCCCCGGAACGCCTGGACGTCCTGGATGCCGGGAGAACGCGGATTGCTGCGCCGCGGTTCCGGGCCGGAGTCACGTCGGCGCGAGAGCGCGGAACGTTCCGCACGTCCGGCGCAACGGCGCGGCGGCCGTCTATTTCGCCGGCGGCGCCAGCACCTTGTCCTTGTAGTTGCACTGCGCGACCGCCGGGCAGCGCCAGCATTCCGGCATCCGCGCCTTGCACACGTAGCGCCCGTGCAGGATCAGCCAGTGATGCGCGTCGCGCAGCATCTCGGGCGGGCATTTCCGCACCAGCGCGTCCTCCACGGCGCGCGTCGTCCTGCCGGGCGCGAGGCCCGTCCGGTTGCCGAGGCGGAAGATGTGCGTGTCCACCGCCATCGTCTCCGCGCCGAAGGCGACGTTCAGCACGACATTGGCGGTCTTGCGCCCGACGCCCGGCAGCGCCTCCAGCGCCGCGCGGTCGTTCGGCACCTGCCCGCCATGCCGCTCGACCAACTGCCGCGCGAGAGCCGCGACGTTGCGCGCCTTGGCCTGCCACAGCCCGATCCGGCGGATATGCGGCGCGATCCCCTCCGCGCCGAGCGCCGCCATCGCCGCCGCGTCCGGCGCGGCGGCGAAGAGCGAGGGCGTGCACTTGTTCACCGCCGCATCCGTCGTCTGGGCCGAGAGCACCACCGCCACCAGCAGCGTGAAGGCGTCGGTGTAGAGCAGCTCGGTCTCGGGCGCCGGGTTCGCCACCGCCAGGGCGCGCAGGAAGGCGGCGGCCTGCGTGGCGTTCATGGCCCGCGCGCGTCGGGGGGCGGTCGCGCTGCCATGCAGCGGCGGCCTGGACGGGGCCGGGCGGGATGTCACGGAACGGGATGTCACGGAACGGGGCGTGGCGGAACGGGGCATGGCGTTCCGCCCGACCTACCCCATACTCTCACAGCATGTCAGGGGGCGCCGAGCCGATCCTCTTCGAAGCCGTCAGCACCCCGCCCGAGGGGCTGTCGGCGCGCGGCATGCGCTGGCTGGCCGGCCTCGCGCTGCTCGGCGCCGCCATCCCGGGCGTGCTTTTCACCCTGCTCGGCGCCTGGCCCGTCCTTGGCTTCCTCGGCGCCGAGGTCGCGCTCGTGCTCCTGCTCGTCGCGCTCCACAGGGCCTGGAACCGCCGCGCGGTGGAGACGGTGCTGCTCTCGGGCGGCCGGCTGACGCTCACGCGCCATGACGGCCGTGGACGGCAGGAAGCGGCCGAGCTCGACGCCTATTGGGCCCGGCTGACTCTCGAGGAGCGCGACGGCGCCGTCCCGCTGCTCACCGCGGAAGCCCGCGGCCGCCGCATCGAGATCGGCCGCTTCCTCTCGGCCGAGGAGAAGCGTGCCCTCGCCGCCGCGCTGGAGGCGGCGCTGCGCCGCTACCGGACGCCGATCTTCGACAATCCCCAATTGCGGGAATAGCCGCGGCGGCGCCGCGCGCTATCCTGGCCGCCATGCGGATCCTGCTGATCGAGGACGACGCGGCGACCGCCGACTACATCGCCAAGGGCCTGCGCGAGATCGGCCACCTCGTCGCCGTCGCCCGCACCGGGAAGGACGGCATGCTGCTCGCCGCCGGGGAGAGCTGGGACGTCATCGTCACCGACCGCATGCTGCCCGGCCCCGACGGCCTGACCATCCTGCGCGCGCTGCGCGCCTCCGGCATCGCGACGCCGGTGCTGGTGCTGACCGCGCTCGGCGAGGTCGAACGCCGCGTGGAAGGCCTGGACGCCGGCGCCGACGACTATCTCGGGAAACCCTTCGCCTTCAGCGAGCTGCGCGCGCGCATCGCGGCCCTGGCGCGGCGCCCGGCGGCGTCCACCGATCCCGTGCTGCTGCAGGTCGGCGACATCGAGATGGACCTGCTGAAGCGCAGCGTGAAGCGCGCGGGCCAGCCGGTGGAGCTGCTGCCGACCGAGCTGCGCCTGCTCGAGTACATGATGCGTCGCCCGGGCCAGGTGCTGACCAAGACGATGCTGCTGGAGGGCGTCTGGGACCTGAACTTCGATCCCACCACCAACCTGGTCGAGGTGCATGTCAGCCGGCTGCGCCGGAAGCTCGCGCGCGAGGGATCGCCGGCCCCGATCCAGACCGTGCGCGGCGTCGGCTACGTGCTGGGTCAGGCGTGACCTGGGGCGCGGCGCTCAGGCGCCTCACGCGCAGCGTCGCGCTCCGCGTCGCACTCGTCACGGCGGCCGGCGTGCTGGCGATCTCCGCGATCGGCCTCGGCCTCGGCTGGCTGCGCAGCTCCGCGGCACTCGAACAGGCGCTCGACAACACGATCCGGGCGGAGGCGGAGCTGCTGGTGCGCGACTGGCGCGCGGCCGGGCTGCCCGGCCTCGTGCTCGCGGTCGAGGCGCGCTCGCGCGAGCGCACGCCGAGCGCCATCCTCGTGCAGCTGCGCGCGCCGGACGGGCGCGCCGTCGCGGGCT
>NZ_JAKJIB010000210.1 GCF_021864505.1 Falsiroseomonas oryziterrae | reverse complement strand
GCTAAAGGCCAGGCCCTGGGGTGGCGGAATCGGCGCCCATTCGCGCCCCGGCCAGACGATCTCGAGGTGGCGCAGCGAGGGCGTGCAGGGCGCGCGGCCGCGGCTGAGCTGCTGGCAGGCCTCCAGCGCCAGCCGTTCCAGCTCCTGGCGCGGCGCCGGGCCGCTGCGCGAGGCGAAGGCGCCGCCCGGGCCGATGACGAAGACCCGCGGCAGGCCGCGCAGCAGGGTGCGGGAGAGCTCGAGCTGCCCGTTCGGCCCGAGCCCGGGCACCGTGGCCGTCTCCAGCAGCGGCGGCGGGACGCGTCGCGGCGCCTCGGCCCGGGCGATGGCCCATGGCGCCGAGACGGCGAGCAGCAGCAGGAGGGCACGCAGGATCGGCATGGTCCCGCGCCCAATCTGGCGCCCTGGGCGGGGCGCGGTCCAGCGCCTCGCGCCGACGTGCCCGGACCCTTGCCCGTGGGCCGTCCGGGCGGCATGTTCCGCCGCCTTTCGACCCTCGGGGACCCCAATGCGCGTCAAGGACGTGAAGAAGGTCGTGCTCGCCTATTCCGGCGGGCTCGACACCAGCGTGATCCTGAAGTGGCTGCAGACCACCTATCGCTGCGAGGTGGTGACCTTCACCGCCGACCTTGGCCAGGGCGAGGAGCTCGGCCCGGCGCGCGACAAGGCGCTGCTGCTCGGCATCAAGCCCGAGAACATCTTCATGGACGACCTGCGCGAGACCTTCGTGAAGGACTTCGTCTTCCCGATGTTCCGCGCCAATGCGCTCTACGAGGGGATGTACCTGCTGGGCACCTCCATCGCGCGCCCGCTGATCGCCCAGCGCCAGATCGAGATCGCCGAGCAGGTCGGCGCCGACGCGGTGGCGCATGGCGCGACCGGCAAGGGCAACGACCAGGTGCGGTTCGAGCTGAGCTACTACGCGCTGAAGCCCGACGTGAAGGTCATCGCCCCCTGGCGCGAATGGGAGCTGACCAGCCGCACCCGGCTGATCCAGTTCGCCGAGGAGCACCAGATCCCGATCGCCAAGGACAAGCGCGGCGAGGCGCCGTTCAGCGTCGACGCGAACCTCCTGCACAGCAGCTCCGAGGGCAAGATCCTCGAGGAGCCGTGGGACATGCCGGACGAGATGGTCTGGCAGCGGACCATCAGCCCGATGGACGCGCCCGACCGGGCGACCGACATCACCATCGAGTTCGAGCGCGGCGACGCCGTCGGCATCAATGGCGAGCGACTGTCGCCGGCCGCGCTGCTGACGAAGCTGAACGCGCTCGGCAAGGAGAACGGCATCGGCCGGCTCGACCTGGTGGAGAACCGCTTCGTCGGCATGAAGTCGCGCGGCTGCTACGAGACGCCGGGCGGCACGATCCTCTACGTCGCGCACCGCGCGATGGAGAGCATCACGCTGGACCGTGAGGCCGCGCACCTCAAGGACAGCATCATGCCGCGCTATGCGGAGCTGATCTACAACGGCTTCTGGTTCGCGCCCGAGCGGCGGATGCTGCAGGCGCTGATCGACGAGAGCCAGAAGAGCGTGACGGGCACGGTGCGGCTCAAGCTCTACAAGGGCAACACCATCGTCACCGGCCGCCAGTCGCCGCACAGCCTCTACTCGATGAAGCACGTCACCTTCGAGGACGACCAGGGCGCCTACGACCAGTTCGACGCCCAGGGCTTCATCAAGCTGAACGCGCTGCGGCTGCGCCTCGGCGCGATGGCGGGGCGGCGCGGCGGCGCGCTGTAGGGGTCAGACCAGCTCCTCGATGAAGGCACGCAGCGCGGGCGCCCATTTCGCGGCGTCCACGCCGGAGGCCAGGTGGCCGTGCGGGCTCTCGAGCTCGACGTAGCGCGCATCCACGCCAGCCGCGTCCAGCGCGGGCATCACCTCGGCGGCGAGCGTCGGCGGGAACAGCGCGTCGGTGGTGGACAGCACGTAGAGCAGCTTCGCGCGGATGCGCCCGAAGCCGGGTGTCGCGTCGAAGCGCCGCGCGGCCTCGCCCAGCACCAGCATGGAATGCGGGTCGAAGACCTCGGCCCATTCGCGCGCGACGCGGCGGATCTCGGCGTCGCGTGCAGTCTGGTCCCGGAAGCGCTCGGCCAGCTTCGCCTCGATGCCGTAGCCGCGCAGCGTCCGCTCGCGCAGCGCGATCATGGTGCCGAGGATGCCGCCCGTCTCGTAGTGCCAGCCGCCGTTCCAGCCGGGATCCGCGGCGAAGTCGCGGCGCAGCGCATCGAGGTTCATCGAGCTCGGCGAACGCGGACCCGTCACGGCGGCGACCAGGCCGCGCGCGAAGCCCGGCCGCTCGGTCCCCCAGGCGAAGGCCTGGAAGCCCCCATAGGACGGGCCGGCGACGGCGATCAGCTCGCGCACGCCCAGCATCTCCAGCAGGCGGTGCTGCGCTGCGACCATGTCCTCGAGCGTGATGGGCGGGAAGTCGGGGCCGTAGGGCTTGCCGGTCGCCGGGTTCGTGCTGGCCGGGCCGGTGCTGCCGTGGCTCGAGCCGAGCATGTTGGAGGCGACGACGAAGATGCGGTCGGTGTCGATCGGCGCGCCGGGCCCGACGAGCTGGTCCCAGGCGCCCTCGGTGGCAGACGGCCCGCCTTCGGCGAAGCGGTGCGTGCTGGTGTAGCCGTGCGTCAGCAGCACCGCGTTGCGGCCGCCTGGCGCGAGCCGGCCATAGGTGGCGTAGGCGAGCCGCGCGTCGTGCAGCGTGCCGCCGAGCTTGAGCGGCAGGTCGCCGATCCGCGCGACCTCGCTCATGCCGCGTCGTAGTCCACGGTGACGTGGTCGCCCTTCGGGCGGCTCTGGCAGGTGAGCACGTAGCCGGCCTCCAGCTCCCAGGGCTGCAGCGAGTAGTTCTGCGCCATCTCGACCGCGCCCTCCGTCACCTTGGCGCGGCAGGTGCAGCACATGCCGCCGCGGCAGGACCAGGGCAGGTCCATGCCGGCGCGGAGCCCGGCGTCCAGCACCGTCTCGCCCTCCGCCATCGGCACGCGGCGCGTCACGCCGTCCAGCGTGATCTCGGCGGTGGCGGCGGGCGGCGCATCGGTGGCGACGACGGGCGCGCGGCGCGGCGGGGCGGCACCGCCGGCGGGCGTGAAGCGCTCGACATGGATGTGCCGCGCGGGGATGCCGAGCGCGGCGAGAGCCTCGGTCGCGGCTTCCGCGAGGCCCGTGGGGCCGCAGAGGAAGGCCTCGGCGATCTCGCCCGGCGGCACCAAGCCGGGCAGCAGCGCGGCTATACGCGCGGCGTCGAGGCGGCCGTGCAGCGTGTCGAGCTCATGCTTCTCGCGCGACAGGACGTGGACGACGGCGAAGCGGTCGAGGTGGCGGTCCTTCAGCTCTTCGAGCGCGGTGCGGAACATGATGTCGCCGGCGGTGCGGTTGCCGTAGAGCAGGACGAACCGACTGCGCTTCTCGCGCGACAGGAGGCTGGCGGCGATGGAGAGCACCGGCGTGATGCCGCTGCCGCAGGCAATACCGAGGATCGTGCGCGGCGGCGCGGCCGGGTCGGGCATCAGGCCGAAATGCCCGTCGGGCGGCATCGCTTCCAGCACGTCGCCGGGCTTCAGGTGATCCACCGCCCAGGCGGAGAAGCTGCCACCTTCCACGCGCTTGATCCCAACGCGGAGCGCGCCTTCGTCGAGGCCGGCGCAGATCGAATAGCTGCGGCGCTGCTCCTCCCCGTCCACTACGCGGCGGAAGGTCAGGTATTGGCCGGGGGTGAAGCGGAAGAGCTCTGCGGCCTGCGGCGGCGGCTGCAGGGTGACGGCGATCGCGTCCGCCGTCTCGCGGTCCACGCGCGTGACGCGGAGGGGATGGAAGCGTGTGCTCGTCACCGCGTTCATTGGCCGAACCTTACGATAAGAAGCGATGGCGGCCTGCGCGGCAGGCCGAGCGCGCGAATGCGCGCCGCGCACAAACCGACAGCGCCCCCGGCGCGACCGTGGCCTGCGCGCAAGCCAAGCGCGCGGAGCGCGCGCCCGGCGCCTGAGGGCACTATAAGCATTTGAAGTAGTCGAACGGCTCCTTGCAGGCCGTGCAGCGCCAGAGGGCCTTGCAGGCGGTGGAGCCGAATTCGGAGAGCTTTTCGGTCTCGGTGCTGCCGCAGCGCGGGCAGGCGACCTCCTCGTCCATGCCGAACAGCGCGCGGCGGCTGGCCTTGGGCGCGGGCGGGGCGATGCCGTAGTCGCGCAGCTTGTCGCGGCCCGCCTGCGTCATCCAGTCCGTCGTCCAGGCCGGGGACAGCACCAGCTTCACGCGGGCGGGGATGCCGGCGGCGTCGAGCGCCGTCTCGATGTTCACCGCGATCATGTTCATCGCCGGGCAGCCGGAATAGGTCGGCGTGATGTCCACCTCGACCTGGCCGTCCTCCGCCACGCGTGCGTCGCGCAGCACGCCGAGATCGGCGATGGACAGCACCGGGATCTCGGGGTCGGCGACCTCGCCGGCGATGCGCAGCGCGTCGGCGCGCAGTCGCGCGGCGGCAAGCGCGGCTGGAGCCCCACCCCGACCCTCCCCCGCTTCGCGGGAGAGGGAGCCTGTGGCGCGCGTCACCACGTTGCACCAGGATAGGCGCGCTGGAGGTGCTGCATCACGGCGAGCATGTGGCCGAGAGGCTCGGTGTGCACGCCGCGCCGGCCGCCCTGCTGCATCCAGCCATCCTTGGGCCGATCGAGCGTCGCCTCGGCCAGCACGCGCGCGACGGTCGCGTCCCACTCGGGCCGCAGCGACGCCGGGTCGGGCAGCACGCCGCGCGCCACGAGGTCCGCGTCCTCGGGCGCAAACATCTCGCCGGTGAAGCGCCACAGGCGGTCCAGCGCCTCCTGCGCGCGGCGGTGGCTTTCCTCCGTCCCGTCGCCAAGGCGGATCAGCCATTCGGCGGAATGCCGCAGGTGATAGGCGACCTCCTTCTCCGCCTTCGCCGCGATGGCGGCGAGCGTCGCGTCGGAGGAGCCCATGGCGGTGCGCCAGAAGGGATGCAGGACCGCGCTGTGCAGGAAGAGCCGCACGATGGTCTGCGCGAAGTCGCCGTTCGGCTGCTCCAACAGCAGCAGGTTGCGGAAGGACGGCGCGTCGCGGAGATAGGCGAGGTCGTCTTCGGTGCGGCCCTTGCCCTCGACCTCGGCGGCGTAGGTGTAGAGGCTGCGCGCCTGGCCGAGCAGGTCGAGCGCGACATTGCCGAGGGCGAGGTCCTCCTCGAGCATCGGCGCATGGCCGACCCATTCCGACAGGCGGTGCGCATGCACCAGCGCGTCGTCCGCGCGCGCGAGCACCGCGTGGAGGAGCGGGGTTTCGGCGAGGGTGATGGTGGTCATTGGGTGTCCACTCGCGCTGTGCTTGGTGAGCGTGGGAGTGCGGACCCACCCTCACCCCGGCCCTCTCCCGCGTCGTGCCGAAGGCACGCCTTCGGCGTGACGGGAGAGGGGGACTGCATCACATGTGCCCGACTTCGTCGGGCACCTCGTAGAAGGTCGGATGCCGGTAGATCTTGTCGGCGGTCGGCTCGAACAGGCTGTCCTTGTCCTGCGGATCGCTCGCAGTGATCGCGGAGGACGGTACGACCCAGATGGACAGGCCCTCGCCGCGGCGGGTGTAGGTGTCGCGCGCGGCCTGCAGCGCCATCTCGGCATCCGGCGCATGCACGCTGCCGGCATGGCGATGCGCAAGGCCCGAGCGGGCGCGGATGAAGACCTCCCAGATCGGCATATGGGCTTCGGGCATCGTCGTCACTCCGCGGCCAGCTTCGGCGTGGCGGCACGGCGGGCCTTGCGCTTCGCGGCATGGGCCAGCGCGGCCTCGCGCACCCAGGCGCCTTCGTCATGCGCGCGGCGGCGCGCCTCCATCCGCTCGCGGTTGCACGGGCCGTTGCCGGCGAGCACCTGGCGGAACTCCTCCCAGTCGATCTCGCCGAACTCCCAGTGCTTCGTCTCCTCGTTGAAGCGCAGCGCGGGGTCGGGGAACGTCAGGCCGAGGTAGTGGCCCTGCGGCACCGTCGCGTCCACGAATTGCTGGCGCAGCGCGTCGTTGGTGAAGCGCTTGATCTTCCAGCGCATGGACTGGTCGGTGTGGGAGCTCTCGGCATCCGGCGGGCCGAACATCATCAGCGACGGCCACCACCAGCGGTTCAGCGCATCCTGCGCCATAGCCTTCTGCTGTTCCGTGCCGCGGCAGAGCGTGAGCATGATCTCGTAGCCCTGGCGCTGGTGGAAGCTCTCCTCCTTGCAGATGCGGATCATGGCGCGCGCATAGGGGCCGAAGGAGGTCCGGCAGAGCGGGATCTGGTTCATGATCGCCGCGCCATCGACCAGCCAACCGATCGCGCCGATATCCGCCCAGGTCAGCGTCGGGTAGTTGAAGATCGAGCTGTACTTGGCCTTGCCGGACAGCAGCTGCTCCACGAGTTGTTCACGGCTCGTGCCCAGCGTCTCGGCAGCCGCGTAGAGATAGAGGCCGTGGCCGCCCTCGTCCTGCACCTTCGCCAGCAACGCGGCCTTGCGGCGCAGCGACGGCGCGCGGGTGATCCAGTTGCCCTCGGGCAGCATGCCGACGATCTCGGAATGCGCGTGCTGGCTGATCTGGCGCGTCAGCGTCCGGCGATACGCCTCCGGCATCCAGTCGTTCGGCTCGATCTTGTCCTCGGCCGCCACGCGCGCCTCGAAGCGGGCGAGGCGCTCCGGGTCCTCGACGAGACCCTGCGTCCCTTGGGGGCCGCTGTCCTTCTGGTTCAGCGCCTGGGTGTACATCGGCGGCCTCCCTGGGGCGCGCGTCGCCGCACGCGCCCGCCACGCTTGCCTGTCGATCAATATGTCACGGAACGAGGCGTCCGCAAGCAAAAAACGTAACGCGTTGGCCCTCAGCCTTCAGCAAAGCGAGAGGCGCGGGCGGGGGGAAGCGGCCCGTCCTCGTTCCGTCCCTCCGCGTCCAGCCAGGCCTCGGCCGCCGGGGTCAGGCGCCGATACAGCGCGGCAGTCAGGGCGCGCGCCGCGGCCCCCGGCCAGTCGGGCGGCAGCAGCGCGGGCGGCAGCGGCGGCGCCCGCAGCACCAGGCGCCGCCATTCATGGATCAGCAGCA
>NZ_JAKJIB010000021.1 GCF_021864505.1 Falsiroseomonas oryziterrae | reverse complement strand
CTCCCAGCCATAAATTCATGGGTTCCAAGGGCCCGCTGGCCCTTGGTGGGGAGGGTCCGGGAGGGGCAAGGCCCCTCCCGCAGCACTACCGCCGACAGACCCGGCAACGCCTAATCCGCCTTGATGCCCGCGCGCGCGACCAGCACCCGGAAGCGCTCCAGTTCCGCCGCGATCAGCGTGCGGAATTGCGCCGGCGTGCGCGGTGCGGCCTCGGCGCCCTCCACTGCAAGGCGCTGCGTCATCTCGGCATCGGTGAGGAAGCCGTTGATCGCGCTGTTGAGCCGCGCGATCACCTCGGGCGGCGTCGCGGCCGGCGCCACCAGCCCGTGCCATTGCAGCATCTCGTAGCCCGGCACGGCGCGGCCGGCCGGCGGCACGCCGGGCACCAGGGCGGAGGGCTCGGCCGAGCTGACCGCGAGCGCGGTCAGCCGGTTGTCGCGCGCCGCCGGCAGCACCACCGGCGATCCCGCGAAGCTGCAGCGCACGCGCCCGGCCAGCAGGTCGGTCAGCATCGGCCCGTTGCCGCGATAGGGCACGTGCACCAACTCCATCCCCGCCGCGTCGCAGAAGGCCGCCATGGTGATGTGCGAGGCCGAGCCGTTGCCCGCGCTGCCGTATTCGATCGTGCCCGGCCGCGCCTTGGCGAGCGCGACGAAGTCCTCGGTGGTCCGGGCCCCGACCGAAGGATGTACCACCAGCACGCCGGGCAGCGTCGCGACCAGCGCCACGGGGGCGAAGTCGCGCAGCGTGTCGTAGGGGATGTTCGGGTAGAGCCAGGGGTTCACGGCGAGCGTGCCGACATGGCCCCAGAGCAGCGTATGGCCATCCGCCGGGCCGCGCGCGACGCCTGCCGCGCCGACCGTGCCGCCGGCGCCGCCGCGGTTCTCCACCACCACCGGATGGCCGCCCAGCGCCTGTTGCAGCTTGGCCGCCAGCGGCCGCGCGAGCAGGTCGTTCGACCCGCCGGGCGGAAAGGGCACCACGATCGAGATCGGCCGGCTCGGCCACCCCTGCGCGAGGGCGGGCAGCGGCAGCGCGAGGGTGCCGGCGGCGAGCAGCGAGCGGCGCGGGATCATGCGGGCGTCTCCGACGTGTCTGGCCACATCTGCCGCCACGCCGCCCGTTCCGGAAGGGGGAGGGGTGGCAAGGAAAGCTGGACCTTGGACGGGCGAGCATGACAATCTAGGAAAATGTTCCGAACATCGTCCTCCCTCCCATCGCTGCCCGTCTCCCTCTCCCGCAGCGCGGGGTCCGACGCCAAAGGCGTCGGACGGTGGGGTGAGGGTGGGCCCGCATTCTCCGCCTTCGCGCGACCGGCCACTTTGTCCGAAACCGCCCTGCCGGCCACCCTCTCCCGCAGGGCGGGGTCCGACACCAACGGCGTCGGACGTTGGGGTGAGGGTGGGCCCACATTCTCCCCTTCAAAGGGCCGGCGACTTTGTCCGAAGCGCGCTGGCCCCAACACGCACCCCGCGCCCAAAGTGCCAAAGCGCCAACGTGCGCCTCACTCCGCGTCCGGTTGCGCCTCCGGCGCCGCGGCCCGGAACGCCTCCAGCGCGTTGCACGCCGCCTCCACCCCCAGCACGCGGGGATACGGCGCCAGGTCGCAGCCGAAGCGCCGCGCATTGCCGAGCTGCGGCACCAGGCAGAGATCCGCGAGCCCCGGCGCATCGCCATGGCAGAAGCGGCCTGTTGCCGGCTCCGCCAGCCGCGCCTCGAACGCGGCCAGCCCCGTCGCGATCCAGTGCCGCGCCCAGCCGTCGATCGCCGGCTGCGCCTGGCCCAACTCGCGCTTCAGGTATTGCAGCACGCGCAGGTTCTGGATGGGGTGGATGTCGCAGGCGATGATCTGCGCCAGCGCCCGCACCCGCGCCCGTCCCCAGGGATCCGTCGGCAGGAGCTTCGGCCCGGGCTGCGTCTCGTCCAGCCATTCGACGATCGCCAGCGACTGGGTCAGCGCGCCCTGTCCGGCGACCTCCAGCGTCGGCACCAGCCCCTGCGGGTTCAGCGCAAGATGGTCGGGCGCCGCCTGCTCCCCCTTGCGGAGATGCCGCGCGACCTGCGTCGCCGCCAGCCCCTTCAGCCCGAGCGCGATCCGCACCCGCCAGGCGGCCGAGGAGCGGAAATAGCCATGCAGCACCAGGTCCATCGCGCAGCCTCCCGCGCCCATGACGGCCGCCGCCCGCCTGCCTGTCAACGCGCCGCCCCGCCTGCTAGCATTTGTCCGAAACCCGCGCGGAGCACGCCATGAGCAGGATGCGGATCGAGGGCTCCTTCGTCGCCCTCATCACCCCCTTCAACGCCGATGGCAGCGTGGATTTCGGCGCCTTCCGCACGCTCCTCGACTGGCACGCGGCAAACGGCACCTCGGCCGTGCTGATCATGGGCTCGACCGGCGAGGTCTCGATGCTGACGCCGGAGGAGCGGCGCGAGATCGTCGAGAAGACCGCCGCCATGAAGGCCCAGGGGACGGGCGCGGGGATGCACTTCTTCTACGGCTGCACCGGCCCCTCCACCGCCGCCACCATCAAGTATCTGAGCCACGCCAAGGCCGCCGGCGCCGACGGCGCGATCCTCGCCGCCCCCGCCTATATCTGCGCGCCCGAGGACGACATCGAGGCGTATTTCGCCGAATGCGCCGATGCGGTGGACCTGCCGATCGGCATCTACAACAACCCGCCTCGCGTGAAGTCGGACCTCCATTGGGACCACCTGCTGCGGCTGCTGAAGCATCCGAACATCGTCGTGCTGAAGGAGAGCACGACACGCGTCGGGCAGGTCGCGCAGGTGCTCGCCGCGCAGCCGGATGCGGCGGTGATGTGCTGCGACAGCCCGAACCTCGGCCTCGTCGTGCCGACCATGTCGCTAGGCGGGCACGGCACGGCGAACATGACCGGCAATCTCGACCCCGCCGGCATGGCCGCCTTGTCGAAGCCTTGGACGACGCCGGACCAAAGCGTCGTGTTCCGCGAGACCTATCTGCGCCTGCTGCCGCTGCTGCACTTCACCTACAGCGCGATCAACCCGGTCGCGGTGAAGTCGCTAATGAAGGCGGTCGGCCTGCCGGCCGGCGACCTCCGCCGCCCGCTGACCGGGCTCAAGCCGGACCACCTGGCGCGCGGCGTCGAAATTGTCCGAAATCTCGGGCTCGACGCGCGCTACGGCTGGCGCCTGCCCGGCGGGCTGGCCATGGCGGCGGAGTAGCGCCCATCCCATTGCGCATGCATTAGAGAATATTTATATCCCCCGCCACAAGGTGGGGGAATCATAATGCTGCGTCACGGCAAGACCGAGCGGTCGATCCAGGAGCTCTACCGCGACGATCCCGAGCGTGCGGATGCGGTCGCCTTCGGGCGGCGCGGGGCGCTGAAGGGGACGGCCCTCGCGGCCATGGGCGCGGCGGTGGGCGGGACGATCCCCTTCGCGGGATCCATGCCGGAGGGCACCTTGCCGGCGCTGCTTGCGCGGCCGGCGGCGGCGCAGGGGGCGAGCGGCCCTCAGGTGCTCCGCATGGAGGGCAAGGCGCCCCTCGTCCTGCTGCAGGAGCGTCCCCTGGTGGCGGAAACGCCGGAGCACCTGCTCGACGAGCCGGTCACCAGCTACGCGAACCACTTCATTCGCAACAACGGCCAGATCCCGGAGGTGCAGACCGGCGATCCGCGCGCCTGGCGGATCACCATCGACGGCGAGGTGAACACGCCCCTGACGCTCACCCTCGGCGAGCTCGAGAGCCGCTTCCCGGTCGTCACGCGCCAGCTGCAGATGGAGTGCGGCGGCAACGGCCGCGCCTTCTTCCAGCCGCAGACGCGCGGCAACCAGTGGGGCAACGGCGCGATCAGCAACGCCGAGTGGACCGGCGTGCGGCTGCGCGACGTGCTGCAGGCCGCCGGCGTGAAGCCCTCGGCGATCTTCACCGGCCATTTCGGCGCCGATCCGCACCTCTCGGGGGCGACCGATCGTCCCTCCACGGCGCGCGGCATGCGGATCGCCAAGGCGATGGACGAGGACACGCTGATCGCCTTCCGCATGAACGGCCAGCCGATCCCGCACATCCACGGCGCGCCGGTGCGGCTCATCACGCCGGGCTGGCCGGGCAGCCTCAGCCAGAAGTGGCTGACCCGCATCTGGATCCGCGATCGCGTGCATGACGGCGCCGGCATGGGGGGGACCTCCTATCGCATCCCGCAGCGTCCGATCGTGCCGGGCTCCAACAACAACGGCGCCGACTTCGTGGAGATGGAGAGCATGCCGGTGCGCTCCATTCTTTCCTCTCACGCGCACGGCACGCGCCTGCCGGCCGGCACGCGCAGCCTCGACCTGCGCGGCGCGGCCTGGGCGGGCGACCTGACGGTGCGCGCCGTGCACGTCTCCACCGACTTCGGCGCCACCTGGACCGAGATGCAGGTCGCGGCGCCGGCGAACCGTCACGCCTGGCAGCGCTGGACGGGCCGCGTCAGCCTGCCGTCGGACGGCTACTACGAGATCTGGTACCGCGCCACCGACAGCCAGGGCCGGATGCAGCCGCATGTCGCGGCGAACTGGAACCCGCAGGGCTACGGCGCGAACCCGATCAGCCGCGCTGCGATCCTGGTGGGCTGATCGTGGCCCTCACGCTGGAGAAGGTGGTGACCGCGAGCCTCGCGGTCGCCATCCTGCTCGTCATCGTCGACGGCTCGGGGCCGCACGTCGCGGCCCCACGGCCTGCGCCGCCGCCCACGCCTGCGGCGATCGCCTTCCAGCAGGCCCAGGCCGAGGCTGCCGCGCGCGCCGAGGCGGTGCGTCGCCAGGCCGAGGCCGCGCAGGCCGTCACCCAGCCGTCCGAGGAGGAGACGATCCTGCCCGAGGGGCATGGGCGCGCCGAGACCTTCGGCTACTGCGTCGCCTGCCACAGCACCGCGATCATCCGCCGCAGCCACTTCTCCCGCGACCAGTGGGAAGGGCTGATGGATTGGATGACGGACAAGCACGGGATGAACCCGCTCGAGGGCGAGTTGCGCGCGACGATCGTGAACTATCTCGCGACGCATTTCGGCCCCGTGCAGGCGCCGGCGCGGGGGCGCAACCCGTTCCTCAACTGACGCCCGCCCCACTAGGAGCGGCGGTGGCCGGACGTTAGGCTGCCGCCGCATCAACCGGGGGAGGACATGCCATGCGGCTCCTGCGCTTCGAGCATGGGGGCCGTGCGGCCACCGGCATCCGGATCGGCGACCATGTGGTGCCGGTCTCCGCGCTCCCCGGCGTCCCGGACGATCCGGTCGCGATCCTCGAAGGTGGTGCGGCGATGCGAGCGCGCGTGCTCGCCGGCGCCGAGGCGTCCTCGGCCAGGCGCCCGCTCGCCGGTGCAAAGCTCCTCATGCCGATCGCGCGGCCCGGCAAGGTGATCTGCATCGGGCTGAACTACGCGCTGCACGCGAAGGAAGGGAACAACCCGATCCCCGAGTACCCGGCGGTGTTCCTGCGCGTGCAGTCCTCGCTCGTCGGCCCCGACGCCCCGATGCTGCGGCCGGGCTGCTCGACGAAGCTCGACTACGAGGCGGAGCTTGCGGTGGTGATCGGCCGTCGCGCGCGCTGCGTGAGCGAGGCGCAGGCGCTGGACCATGTCGGCGCCTACAGCCTCTTCAACGACGGCTCGGTGCGCGACTACCAGCGCAAGTCCACGCAGTGGACGATGGGCAAGAACTTCGACGCGACCGGCGCCTTCGGGCCCGAGCTGGTGACCCCGGACGAGCTGCCGCCGGGCGCCGCACCGCTGCGCATCATGGCGCGGGTGGACGGACAGACGGTGCAGGACAGCACGACGGGCGACATGATCTTCCCGGTCGCGCGCTGCATCGCGATCCTGTCGGAGGTGATGACGCTCGAGCCAGGCGACGTGATCGCGACCGGCACGCCGTCCGGGGTCGGGTACGCGCGCAAGCCGGAGCCGCTGTTCCTCAAGCCCGGCATGACGGTGGAGATCGAGGTCGAGGGCATCGGCGTGCTGCGCAACAGCGTCGCCGACGACCCCGCCTTCGCGCGCGAGATCAGCGCCTAAATGAACTGCCCGCGCAGGAAGCCGAGCGCGGGCAGGGGGCTCCATTTCTTCGGCAGGTCGGCACGGCGGATCGGCGCGACGGAGTAGTGCGGCACGGGCTGCGCGGACCGGCGCAGCCAGTCCTCATAGGCGCGCACCTGCTGCGCGCGCCAGGCACGGTCCTCCATCGCGTCGGTGCGGGAGCGGTAGACATTCGCGACGCGGCTTTTCCGCCCCGCGGTGGCGATCACCGCCCAGAGCGTGTCGTCGTCCCCGGCGCGGAGGGTGACGAGGCTGGTCACGCTCCCTGAATCGCAAACCGGCCGGGGGGCGGTCAAGCTTGGCGTCGCGGCGGCGGCATGTGATCAAGCGGCCGCGACAAGGAGCCCCCGTGCATGATCGATCTCTACGCCTGGAACACCCCGAACGGCCGCAAGATCAGCGTGGCGCTGGAGGAGATGGGGCTGCCCTATCGCGTGCATGTGGTGGACATCGGCAAGGGCCAGCAATTCGAGCCCGATTTCCTGCGCATCTCGCCCAACAACCGCATCCCCGCCATCGTGGATCCGGAGGGGCCGGACGGGCAGCCGATCAGCGTCTTCGAATCGGGCGCCATCCTGCTCTACCTCGGCGAGAAGACCGGCCGTTTCCTCCCGCGCGAGCCGCGCGCGCGGGTCGCCGTGTACGAATGGCTGATGTGGCAGATGGGCGGCTTTGGCCCGATGCCGGGCCAGGTGCACCACTTCCTGATGCAGCCGGAGGGCCCTGCGCGGGACTACGGCTTCACGCGCTACCACACGGAGACGAAGCGGCTCTACGGCGTGCTCGAGAAGCGGCTGGCCGGGAGGGATTTCGTGGCGACCTCGGGCGAGCCTTCGGTCGCCGACTTCGCCATCCTGGGCTGGGCCTGGCGGCACGAGCGCCACATGGTGCCCTTCGACGACCTGCCGAACGTGGCCGCCTGGTACGACCGCATGATGGCCCGACCGGGGGTGAAGCGGGGCTTCGAGGTGGCGCTGTCCTGACCGCCAGGGTTGCGGGGGGGGAGGCGGCCCGCTAGAGAGGGCGCCGCATACGTTGTGCGACTTCAGCCAAGACGTCGATTGCCTCGTGCGGAGGGGTGGCCGAGTGGCTGAAGGCAACGGTTTGCTAAACCGTCATAGGGGCTTAAACCTCTATCGTGGGTTCGAATCCCATCCCCTCCGCCACCTCTCGCTCTGCCGACACCATCCCCCCGCCCTCATCCGAGGAAAAGGCTGTTCAGGCCGCGCGTCGTGCATCGCGCAGCAGGCGCGTTCCTGCAGCCTGCACTTCGTCCACTGCAGACCCGGTGCCAGTTTCGCGCCAGCCCCGCGCTTGAGCCTGCCCCTCTCTAACAAGCTCGGGGTCAGGTCGGTGGCGTGCCGCTTCCAGTTGTGCGCCACCGGCCGCACCTTAAGGCCAACCGTTGTCCAGGTGCGGGGCGCAACGCGGCTGACGCTGCTCGCTGCGCGGGTAAAGCTGTCCACGACGACCAGGCCGCCGCCTGCTGCTGGCGATGGCGAAGGCACTTGCCGGCAGGCGGGCGAACGAGACTTTCGACGGCACCGCCCGCAGTGGCGTCCATGCTTCGAAGGGACGGAAGGTGGCGAGAACAGCGCAGCTTCGCCGGACGGTTGCGCCTTGTCCTGACCGCTACAGGCCGATCCACCCCCGCACGCGATCCATGTCGCGGTCGAGGTCGGCCGGCGAGCCGGACCAGACGGTGACACCCTTCTCCACCACGTGATGCCGGTCGGCCAGCGCACGCAGGGCAGCGAGGTTCTTGTCGATCACCAGGATCGCCAACCCCTCCTGCTTGAGCGCGCCGAGCGTCGCCCAGATCTCGGCGCGGATCACCGGCGCCAGACCCTCCGTCGCCTCGTCCAGCACCAGCAGCCAGGGGTTGGTCATCAAGGCGCGGCCGATGGCCAGCATCTGCTGCTCGCCGCCAGACAGCGTGCGCGCGGACTGGCCCTGCCGCTCCTCCAGCCGGGGGAAGAGGCGGTAGATGCGCGGCAGCGTCCAGGGATTGGCGCGGCGGAACCGGTCGGCCGCGGTGGCGACCAGGTTCTCCCGCACCGTCAGCGTCGGGAAGACCTGCCGGCCCTCCGGCACGAGGCCGATGCCGAGTGCGGCGACCCGCTCGGGCGGCAGGCCCGCGATCGGCTGGCCTCGGAAGCGCACCGTCCCGCCGCGCGGCGCGTTGAGCCCCATCACAGCGCGCACCGTCGTCGTCTTGCCCATGCCGTTGCGGCCGAGCAGCGTCGCGACCTCGCCCTCGCCGACCCGCAGCGACACGTCGAACAGCACGCGTGAGGCGCCGTAGCCCGCTTCCAGGCCGCTGACCTCGAGCATCAGCCGGCCTCCTCGGCCAGGTAGGCTTCCTGCACCGCGGGATCGGCGCGGATCGCCGCCGGCTCGCCGGAGGCGATGACGCGGCCATAGACCAGCACGCTGATGCGATCGGCGAGCGCGAAGACCGCATCCATGTCGTGCTCGATCAGCAAGATCGGGATGCGGCCCTTCAGCGCGCGCAGCGTCTCGGTCATGCGCAGACTCTCGGAGGGGCCGAGGCCGGCCATCGGCTCGTCGAGCAGGAGGAGTTGCGGCTCCGCCGCCAGCGCCACGGCCAGTTCGAGCACCTTGCGCTCGCCATGCGAGAGGTCGCCGGTGCGCAGTTCCACCCGCGCAGCGTCGAAGCCTACCTCGGCCAGGATGCGCCGCGCCGGGCCGGTCAGCGCGTCGTCGGTCGAGGCCCTGCGGAAGAAGCGGAAGGAATGGCCGAGCCGCGCCTGCACGGCGAGTGCGACATTCGCCAGCGCGCTGTCGTCGTCGAGCAGCTGGACGATCTGGAAGCTGCGCACGAGGCCGCGCTTCACGCGCGCGGCGGTGGACAGCCGCGTGATGTCCTCGCCGCGGAAGATCACCTGGCCGGCGTCGGGCCGCAGCTCTCCGGTCAGCTGGCCGATCAGCGTCGTCTTGCCGGCGCCGTTCGGGCCGATGAGTGCGTGCAGTTCCCCGGCACGGACGTCGAGCGTGACGTCGTCCGTCGCGGTCAGCCCGCCGAAGCGCTTGATGAGCCCGCGGGCCTCCAGCACCGGCTCAGCCACGGCCGCGTCCATAGCCGAGCAGCGACATCAGGCCGCCGCGGGCGAACAGCACGATCAGCACCAGGATCGGGCCGAGGATGAACTGCCAATGCTCGGTGATGCCGCCGAGCGTGTACTCCAGCCCGACCAGCGCGCCCGCGCCGAGCACCGGGCCGAGCGTGGTGCCGAGGCCGCCCAGGATCACCATCAGCATCAGCTCGCCCGAGCGCTGCCAGGACATCATCTCGGGCGAGGCGAAGCGCAGGTAGTTGACCATCAGCGCGCCCGCGAGACCGCAGCCGACCCCGGAGATGACGAAGGCGACCAGCTTGTAGCGATAGGTCGCGATGCCGATCGCGGCCATGCGCCGCTCGCTCTGCCGGATGCCTTCGAGCACGCGGCCGAAGCGGCTGCGCACGATCCGGTGCAGCACCCAGAGCCAGAGGGCGAGCAGGCCGAGGCAGAGCCAGTACATCTGCGCCGGCTCGCGCAGGTCGAGGCCGGGGACGAGGTTGCGCCGGCGCACGACGAGGCCGTCGTCGCCGCCATACTGCTTCAGCCCGACGAAGAGGAAGAACACCATCTGCGCGAAGGCCAGCGTGATCATGATGAAGGAGATGCCGGAGGTGCGCAGCGACAGCGCGCCGATCACCAGCGCGGCGAGGCCCGCGACGAGCATGGCAGCCGGCAGCGTCACCAGGAGCTGGTTGCTGCCGGGGATCAGCCCGAAGATCGGCTCGCCCAGCCGGAAATGCTCCCAGAGGATGCCGACCGCATAGCCGCCGAGGCCGAAATAGGCGGCGTGGCCGAAGCTCACCATGCCGCCATGCCCGAGGATGAGGTTGAGCGACGCGGCGGCGATGGCAAGGCAGGCGATCTGCGTCGCGATGCCCGTGGTGGCCGGGAAGCCGGCGGCATCGGCGATCAGCGGCAGCGCGGCTGCGGCGGCGAACATGACCAGCAGGATCGCCCGGTCGCGCCAGCCGCGCGTGCGGGCTGCATCGGCCATCGCCTCGGGCAGGGATGTGTCAGCCATGGGCCGGGAAGAGCCCGCGCGGGCGGATGAGCAGAACGAGCGCCATCAGCAGGTAAACGCCCATCGAGGAGAGCGAGGCGCCGAGCGCATCCGCCTGGTCGGGCGGCAGCATGCCGCGCAAGAAGCCTGGCACGAAGCCGCGCAGCATGGTGTCCGTCAGCCCGACCAGCAACGCGCCGAACAGCGCGCCACGGACCGACCCGATTCCGCCGATCACGACGACGACGAAGGTCAGGATGAGGATCTGCTCGCCCATGCCGACCTGCACGTTGTAGACCGGCCCCGCCATCAACCCGGCGAGGCCGGCGAGCAGCGCGCCAAGGCCGAAGACCAGCGTGTAGAGCAGCCGGATATCGACGCCGAGCGCGCGCACCATCTCGCGATGCGTCGCACCTGCGCGCACCAGCATGCCGATGCGGGTGTGCTGGATGAGGACGTAGAGACCGGCGGCGACCAGCAGGCCGACCGCGATGATCAGCAGGCGGTAGGAGGGGTAGGGGACCCCCGGCACGATCTCGACAGCACCAGAAAACCAGGACGGAAGGTCCACGAAGAGCGGCTGCCGACCGAAGAGCAGGATGATCCCCTGGTTGAAGAACAGGATCAGACCGAAGGTCGCCAGCACCTGGTCGAGATGGTCGCGGGCATAGAGGCGACGCAGCACCACGAATTCCATCGCCATCCCGACAAGAGCCGCGGCGGCAAGCCCGGCCAGCAGCGCGAGCCACCAGGATCCGGTGGCGTTGGCAACAAGCGCCGCGCCGAAGGCGCCGATCATGTAGAGCGAGCCATGGGCGAGGTTGATCACGCCCATGATCCCGAAGACCAGCGTCAGCCCGGCCGCCAGCAGGAAGAGCATCACGCCGAACTGCAGCCCGTTCAGCAGCTGCTCGGCGAGAAGCACGCTCATGTCGTCGATCCCTTTCGGTGATCGACGACATGCGCGGCGTTGCCCTCATGCGCCGGGCGGCCGCTTCGCGGCCTTGGCTCGTCACGCCGTAGGCGTGCTGCCCGCACGACGCACGTGCGGCGGGCGCCGTTCGGCGCCTCGGCCGGCCGCACGCCGCGACGCACGAAGGCGACCGTCACACCCAGAGTCCGGCTTGTCAGATCCGGCACTGGCCGGCGTAGGCGTCGCCGTGGTTCTCCAGCACGCGGCCCTTGGTCACCAGCGCCAGGTTGCCGCCGACGCGCTCCGCACGGATGTGGAACCAGTCCTGCACCGGGTGCTGGTTCGGGCCGAAGCGGAAGCGGCCGCGCGTGCTCTCGAAATCCGCGCGCAGCATGGCGGTGCGGAAGGCCGCCGGGTCGATGCTGCCGCGGGTCTGGCGCAGCGCGGCGCCGATCGCGAGCGCCGTGTCGTAGCCCTGCTGCGCGTAGTAGGTCGGCACACGGTTGTAGCGGGCGCGGAAGGCCTCGACGAAGCGGCGCGAGGGCGCATTGTCGAAATCCGTGTTCCAGTGGCTGGTGCAGTTCACGCCCTCTGCCGCATCGCCGACCGCGGCGAGCGTCGTGCTGTCCAGGCTCGGGGCGGCGACGCATTGCGGGATGGTCTGCAGCAGGCCGGCCTGGGCGTATTGCCGCAGGAAGGCGATGCCGAGGCCGCCCGGGTGGAACTGGAACACCGCATCCGGCCGCGCGGAGCGGATCTGCGCGAGTTCCGCCGCGTAGTCGGTCTGGTCGAGGCGGGTGTAGATCTCCTGTACGACCTCGCCGCGGTAGAGCCGCTTGAAGCCGGTCAGCGCATCGCGGCCCGCCTGGTAGTTCGGCGCCAGGATGGACATGCGGCGGTAGCCGAGCGTGTTGGCCAGCTGCCCTGCGCTCTCGTGCAGGCTGTCGTTCTGCCAGGACACCACGTAGTAGTTCCGGTGGCACTCGCGGCCGGCGAAGTTGGACGGGCCGGCATTGGGCGAGACGTAGATGCCGTCGGCATCCAGCACGTCGGGTGCGACGGCGCCGAGCACGTTGCTGAACACCACGCCGGTGAAGAGGCGGATGCGCTCGTTGCGCAGGTACCGCTCGGCGATCGCCTTGCCCTGGCCGGGGCGCAGCCCGTCATCCTCGACGACGACCTGCACCGCCTGGCCGCCCAGGCGGCCCTGGTCCATCTCGATGGCAAGCTGGAAGGCGTCCCGGATGTCCTGACCCAGGTAGCCACCCGGCCCCGACAGGGTCGTGATCATGCCGATGCGGAGCGGCGCGCCCTGGGCGATCGCCGGCATGGAAAGGCCGGCCGCCGCGGCCGTGCCGAGGGTGAGGAAAGCGCGCCTGTTCATCCCGGATGTTCTCCCGTTCGTTGCCATTCCCTGGGGCAAATCGTCTGCCGCAGTTTGGGCTTGCGGGGAAGCCCCGTCCCGCGGTGCCCGTCGCCCGCCTAAAGGCAGACCCAGCCCGGTGGCGGTTCCTTGCCCGGATGGACGGTGCCGCAGTGGCGGCAGGTGCGCGCCTCCTCGCTGCCGTAGAACGCGGCGAAAAGCGGCGGCAGGTCCTTCACGATGTCCTTCACCTGCACCTCGACGCGGTGCACCTTCTCCCCGCAGGAGAAGCAGAACCACTCGAAGCCGTCGAGGTCCTCCTCGCGCCGCGTGCCCTCCACCACGAGGCCGACGCTGCCCGGCACTGGCCGCTGCGGCGAATGCCGCATGTGAGGCGGCAGTAGGAACACGTCGCCCTCGCGGATCAACACGTCCTCGATCTTCCCGCGGTCATGCAGCTTCAGCATCATGTCGCCGCGCAGCTGGTAGAAGAACTCCTCCACTGGGTCGTCGTGAAAGTCGACGCGCTGGTTCGGGCCGCCGACGATCATCACCACCATGCCGTCGGTCTGCGGGAACAGCTGCTTGTTGCCGACGGGAGGCTTCAGCAGGTGCTCGTTCTCCTTGACCCAGGCCTGGAAGTTGAAGGGCTTCAGCATGGCGTTCACTCCGCGGCGGCCTTGCGGCCGACGTTGAGGCCACAGGCGTCGAAGGCGGCGCGCGTCGCGGCCTTCTCGGCCTCGGTGAGTTCCAGCATCGGGCGGCGGACGGCGCCGCCCACCTGGCCGAGCAGGCCTTGCCAGTATTTCTGGTGCGCATGCGGTTTGCCGCCTGGCCGCGTGGATTTCAGCGCCTGGCGCACCGGCTGCAGGCTCTCCCACACCCGCCGCGCCTCCTCCGCCCGGCCGGCGAAGGCGAGGTCGGTGTAGTCGCGCATGCGCCGGTCGGCCGCGGTCTGCAGCAGGTAGGGCGGGGAGGAGCAGAGGTAGCAGCGCCAGCCGAGCTCGAGGATGTTGTCGACCCACTCCTCCTCGCTCGCCGTGCTGACGACGAGCCTGCCGCGCGTGAGCTCGGTGAGCCGCGCATACATCTCGCGCGGGACCGAGTACTTGATGCCGACGATGTTCGGGATCTCGGCGATGCGGGCGCAGAGCTCGGGGCTCATCAGGTAGCCGCTGTCGGGGTGCGACCACATGCAGATGCCGATCCCGACCTGCGACGCGATGTGGCGGTAGTACTCGAGCAGGATCTCGTCGCGGTCGTGGATGAAGTGCAGCACGGGCGCGTGCACCACGACGAAGTCGGCGCCGACGGCTTCCGCATGCCGCGCCAGCTCGATCACCGTGTCCATGTTCTGGTCGGAGGCCGACATGATGGTGCGCGCGCCATGCGCGCGGGCGACGTCCACCGCGACCTCGAAGCTGCGCTTCCGCTCGGCCACCGACATGGCGAAGAACTCGCCCTGCTTGCCGGAGACGAAGACGCCGTCGATGCCGAGCTCGCCGAACCAATGCGCCAGGTTGCGGCGGAAGCCGGCCTCGTCCATCGCATGATCGTCGGGGCGGAAGGGCATCAGCGCGGCGCACCAGATGCCGCGCAGATGCTCGAAGGCGTGGTCCTTGGCGTCGGTCGGGCTCATGGCGGGTCTCCCTCCGCCGCATCATGCGACAGCCCGGACTGCCCGTCAGCCCCGGACCGGGGGCAGCCCTTCGGCTCCCGGACCTAGAGGGCGAGTTCTATGGTCACGCCTGCGCGCGCGACAATGTCCTTCTTGTCGAGGTCGGGCCCACGCGCCTCGTTGCCCTGCTTGTGCCTCAGGTCGCGCGCGGTGTCGCGCCGGATCAGGATGCAGACCTGCGCGACCTCGGCCACCGCGAAGGGGAATTCGTGCCAGGTGCCGACATGCAGCATCAGGCCCGCGCTGCCGTCGAAGAGGAAGGCACGAGCGGTGTCGAGATCGGGCATCTCGTCCTCGCTCGGCGGCGCCAGCACCATCGCGAAGGGCGTGCCGAGCGGGAAGAAGGTCTGGGTGTGCAGGAAGTGCCGCTCCATCCAGGACACGCGCAGCGGGCGGGGATGGATGGTCGCGACGGAGATCTCCAGCGTGTCGTCGGCGACGAAGCGGCCCGGTTTCCGGATCGCGACGGTGTCGCCGTAGAAGGGGCTGCGGATCACCGGCGCCTCGGCCGCCGGCGACAGCAGCGTGCCGAAGGGCGCGATGTTGGCGACCGTCGCGGGCTCCGCCCGGAACGACAGCGTCCGCATGCGGTCAGTCGTGCCCGTCCTGCTTCACCCAGGCCTTGCCCTCGCGCATCTCCTGCATGGCGCGGCAGAAGCCCTCGAAGGCGGGCATGCCGGCGGGCAGGCCGGCCAGGAAGGCGGCCTCCACCACCTCCTCGAAGGTCGCGCCGTGCTGCATGGCGCGCTTCGACGCCCATTCGATGCCCTCGCGGTCGCCCTTCACCGCGGTGGTGATGCCGACCATGACGAGGAAGCGCGTCTTCATGTCGAGCGCGCGGCCCTCGGCGGGGCCGAAGATCACGTGGCTGGCGAGTTCGCCGTAGCGGCGGAGGAAATCCGGATTGGCCTCCGCCAGGATCTCGTGCAGCGGCAGCGTGTAGCCGCGCACGTCGCGGATCTTCTTCAGCTCGGCCTCGCCTTCGGGCGTCATCGGCATGGGTCGTCTCCTTCAGATGGCGCGGGCGGCAAGCTCGCCCTCGCGGATGGCGGCATCGACCCGGCGCGGCGCGAGCGCGTCGCCTATCAGGCGCGCCTCCATCGTGCCGGAGAGCGCGTGGAACAGCCCGTCCTGCGCCTCGGCGCCCAGGGCGAGCACGACATGGTCCACCTCCTCCCGCACGGCCTCCTCCTTCGTGTAGAGGTCGCGCAGGCGCACGCTGCGTCCCTCGATCGCGACGAGTTCCAGGTCGGTCGCGAAGCGCACGCCCATGCGGCGGAGCATGCCGTAGGTCTTCGCCCAGTCGCGGCTGGCGGCGAGGTCCGGCGCGGGCTGGCCGAGCCAGGTGACGAACTCCACCTCGGCGCCATGGGCCGCGAGGTATTCGGCGGTCACCACCGCCTGGCGGCCGCCGAGCCCGTCATAGAGGAGGACGCGGCCGCGCGGCGGCGCCGCCTCGCGCAGCGCCTCGAGATAGGAGAGGACGTGGGGCTGGTCCGCGCCGGGCAGGATGCTGCCGTCCCATTTCTCCGGCCGCAGCGGCGTCCAGCCATGGCGCAGCCCGCGCGCGCCGGTGGCGACGATCAAGGCGTCATGGCCGGCGGCGCGCAGCATCTCCTCGGTCGCGACGGTCTTCAGGCGGATGGTCACGCCCGCCTTCGCGACCTGGCGTTCGAGCCATTCGACGATGCCGAGCAGCTCGACGCGGCTCGGCGCGCGCGACCAGAGCCGCACCTGGCCGCCGAGTTCCGCCTCGCGCTCATAGAGCGTCACGCGATGGCCGCGCTGCGCCGCGGTCAGTGCCGCGCGCAGGCCGGCGGGACCCCCGCCCACCACCGCGACCTCCTTCGGCCGCGGCGCGGGCGTCAGCGTGCCGGAGCCGAGCTCCGTCTCTTGGCCCGCGGCCGGGTTGTGGATGCAGGCGATCGGGGCCTGCGCGAAGATCGAGGACATGCACCAGTTGGCGCCGACGCAGGGGCGGATGTCCTCGCCGCGCGCGGCCTTCGACACCCATTCCGCATCGGCGATCAGCGCGCGCGCCATGGCGACGAAGTCGCAATCGCCGCTCACGAGGTGACGCTCCGCCTCGGCCGGCGTGACGATGCGGCCGACGCCGACCACCGGCACGTCTCCCACGGCTTCGCGCACGCGGCGCGTCGCCTCCATCTGGTAGCCATGACGTTCCGGCGCCGTCGGGTAAATCAGCATCCGGTTGAGGTAGGTGCCGTGGCTGCAGGAGACGTAGTCGATCAGGCCGGAGCCGGTCATGCGCGCCGCGATCTCCGCCCAGTCGTCTGGCCGCAGACCGCCCTCGTGGCCGTCGTCGGAGTTGATGCGCACGCCGACGATCATGCCCGGCCCGCATTCCTCGCGCGTCGCCTGGATGATCTCCATGACGAGGCGCAGGCGGTTCTGCAGGCTACCGCCGAAGGCGTCCTTGCGATGGTTCGTGGCCGGGCTCAGGAACTGGTTCAGCAGGTAGCCATGCGACATCGAATGGACCTCGACGCCGTCGAGGCCGCCGTCGCGGGCGTGGCGCGCGGAGAGGCGATAGCCCTCCCGGATCGCGTCGATGTCCGCCGTCGTCATGACATGCGGCATCTCGCGATAGACGGCGCAGGGCACGGCGGACGGCGCCCAGACCGGGGCGCCGGAGGCGACGCTGTTGGTCTCCCGCCCGCGATGCCAGGGCTGCGCCAGCAGCAGCGCGCCATGCGCGTGCACGGCGTCCGCGATGCGTGCGAATTGCGGCACCATGCGCGGATCGAAGGCCAGCGCCTTGCCGCGATAGGGCAGGGAGGTCTCGTGCACCGCCATCGCCTCCATGGTGATGACGGCGACGCCGTGGCGCGCGCGTTCGGCGTAGTAGGCGATGTGCGCGTCGGTGAAGAGATGGTCCTTCACCAGCAGCGTCGCATGCGCGCTCATCCAGCTCCGGTTGCGCGCGACCTTCGGTCCGAGCTTCAGCGGGCTGAAGAGGGTCGGGTAGGTCATGACGGGATCCGGTTGCCGCCATCGGCGACGCGCAGGCAGGCGGCGCGGTGGCCCGGCGCCAGCTCCTCGAGCGGCGGAAGGCGCTCGCGGCAGGCCGGGATCGCGACGGGGCACCGGCTGGCGAAGCCGCAGCCGGGCGGCAGGTTGATCGGGCTCGGGATCTCGCCGCGCAGTACGTGGCGGGCCAGCGGGACGGCGGGATCTGCCGGCAGATGCGCGCTCATCAGCGCCTGGGTGTAGGGATGCGCGGGGCGCTCGAACACCTCGGCGGCCGTGGCCTGCTCCACCACGCGGCCGAGATACATCACCATCACGCGGTCGGCCATCAGGCGCAGCGTGCCGAGGTCGTGGGTGATGAAGAGCATCGCCGCGCCCGTCTCCTCCTTCAGCTCCGCCAGCAGATCGAGGATGCCGGCGCGCACCGAGAGGTCGAGGGAACTGGTCGGCTCGTCCAGCACGATCAGGGCGGGCTTCGTCGCGATGGCGCGCGCGATGCAGACGCGCTGCTGCTGCCCGCCCGAAAGCTCCGACGGATAGCGGTCCAGCATGGCGGAGGGCAGGCGCACGCGCAGGCCGAGCCGCGTCGCCTCGTCCCGCCGCTCGGCGCGCGAGAGGCGGGTGTGGAGCATCAGCGGCTCCTCGATCAGGTCGCGGGCCGTCATGCGCGGGTTCAGCGCGGCCCAGGGATCCTGGAAGACCATCTGCATGTTGGCGCGCAGCGGACGGCAGCGCGCTTCCGGCACGCTGGTGATGTCCTGGCCCATGAAGATCACGCGACCTTCGCTCGGCGCCGTGAGGCGCAGCACGCAGCGCCCGAGCGTCGACTTGCCGCTGCCGCTTTCCCCCACCAGGCCGAGCGTCTCGCCGGCGGCGAGGGTGAAGGAGACGTCGTTCACCGCGCCGATCACGCCGCCGCCCGGCGCCGCGAAACGCTTCGAGAGGCCTTCGACCCGCAGGACCGGCGCGCTCATGCGGCCTCGGCGAGATGGCAGCGCGCGGCGTGCCCGTCCCGGAGCGCGAGGTCGGGCGGCGGGCGCGTGCAGACATCCTGCGCCATCGGGCAACGGTCGCGATAGAGGCAGCCCTCGGGCAGGGCGTAGAGGTTGGGCGGCGACCCGGAAGGACGCGGCGCGCGCAGCTGTAGACGCTCCGGCGTGGCGGCGATCAGGGCGCGCGTATAGGGGTGCGCGGGGCGCGCGAAGAGCGCGGACACCGGGCCGTGCTCCACGACCTGCCCGGCGAACATCACGGCGGCCTCGTCGCAGTAATGCGCCACCACCCCGAGGTCGTGCGTGATGATCACGGCGCCGATGCCGCGCTGCCGCGCCAGCCCGCGCAGCAGGTCGAGGATCTGCGCCTGAACCGTCACGTCGAGGCCGGTGGTCGGCTCGTCGGCGATCAGCAGCGAAGGCTCGTTGACCAGCGCCATGGCGATCAGCACGCGCTGCGCCATGCCGCCCGACAGCTCGTGCGGCCAGGCGCGCAGGCGGCGCTTCGGGTCCGGGATTCCGACGGCGGCGAGCATCTCCGCAGCGCGCGCCTCGGCCTGTGCGGCGGAGAACTCGGGCCGATGCGCTCTCTGCAGGCGCACCAATTGCTGACCGATGCGGGCCAACGGGTCGAGCGATGTCTTGGGCGATTGCACGACCAGGCCGATGCGCGCGCCGCGCAGCGCGTTGAGCTCCTCCGGCGGCAGGGCGAGCAGGTCGCGTCCCTCGAAGACCGCCTGCCCGGCAACGACGCGCGCGGGCGGCTTGAGCAGGCCGAGGATCGAGAGCGCCGTCAGCGACTTGCCCGCGCCGGTCTCGCCGACCAGGCCCAGGATTCGGCCCGGCTCGAGCGAGAAGGACACGCCGTTGAGGGCGCGCGCCGTGCGCAGCCGGTTGTCGAGGTCGTAGGCGATGAAATGCGTGTGGAGGTCCCGGACCTCGAGCAGGCTCATCAGCGGGTCGCGGCCTTGCGCCGCGGATCGAGCAGGTCGGCCAGCCCGTCGCCCAGCATGTTGAGCCCGAGGACGAGCAGGATCAGGGCGCAGCCGGGAAAGACCGCGACCCACCACTCGCCCGTCACCATGTATTCGGCACCCTGGCGGATCATCGCGCCCCATTCGGGCGTCGGCGGCTGGATCCCGACGCCGAGGAAGGCGAGGGTGGCGCTGATCCGCACCGCCCAGGCGGCGCGCACCGCGGTCTGCGCCGTCGCGCCGCGCAGCGCATTGGGCAGGATGTGGCGGAACAGGATTCTCCGAGTTGGATTGCCGGCGGCCACCGCCGCCTCGACGAAGGTGCCGTTGCGCAGCGACAGCACCTCGGCGCGCACGACGCGGGCATAGACAGGCGCGTCCAGCAGGCCGAGCACCAGCACGACGTTGAGCAGCGACGGCCCGGCCGCGGCCACGACCGCCAGCGCCAGGATGATGGAGGGGAAGACGCGCAGCGCGTCGGAGCCGCGCATCACGATCTCGTCCGGCCAGCCGCCGGTCCAGCCGGTCCAGAGCCCGACCGGCACGCCGATCAGCAGGCCGACGATCACGACCGGGATCGCGATGCCGAAGGCGTAGAGCGAGCCGTGGATGACGCGGCTCAGCACGTCCATGCCGTTGCCGTCGGTGCCGAACCAGTTGGCGGCGCTCGGCGCCTGCAGGACGCGGGCCGGGTTGGAGGCGACCGGGCTTTCGGGCGAGATCAGCGGCGCCAGTACCGCGAGCAGCGCGAAGCCCAGGATGATGGCCGCACCGATCGCAAGCGTCGGCGAGCGGCGCGAGATGCCGGCCAGGCGGCCGGCCGCGCGGGCGGTCCAGGCCGGCGTGGCGGGGGCCGGAAGCGCGGCGTCGCTCATGCCCGCACCGCGCGGGGCTCGAGCAGCATCACCAGCACATCCACCACGAGGAAGACCAGCACCGAGAACAGCGCGAGCAGGAGGACATAGCCCTGCACCACGGCGAAGTCGCCCTGGATGATGGCGTTGAGGCCGAACTGCCCGATGCCGCCCCAGGCGAAGACGTATTCGATGAGCGCGGTGGTGCCGACGAGGCCCGCGAGCTCGGTACCCACGAAGGTGACGACCGGCACCATGGAGTTGCGCAGCACCATCCGCCGCACCTCGCCCGCCGGCAGCCCCTGCGCGCGGGCGTAGCGGATATAGTCGCTCGCCAGCACCTCCAGCGCGATGGCGCGCGTCTGCTTGACGATCGGCGCGGCCGAGATGATCGCGATGCACAGCACCGGCAGGACGAGCTGCGCCGCGGCCGATCGCGCGGCTTCCCACTGCCCGCCGAGCATCGCGTCCCAGAGATAGCTGCCGGTGATTCGCGGCGGGGGATCCACCATGAGGCTGATCCGGCCCATGCCCGGTGGCGCCCAGGCGAGCAGGTAGAAGAAGACGAAGAGCGCCATCAGGGCCAGCCAGTAGGTGGGCGTCGAGAAGCCCAGCAGTGACAGGAAGCGGCTGACCTGGTCGAAGGCGCCATCCGGCTTCTGCGCCGCCTTGAGGCCGACCGGGATGCCGACCAGCGCACCAAGCCCGACGCCGTAGAGCAGCAATTCGAGCGTCGCGGGCGCGCGGTCCAGCAGTTCCGTCAGGACCGGCCGGTTGCTGATCCAGGACCGTCCGAGATCGCCCGACAGGACCTTGCCAAGCCAGACCAGGAACTGCGCCCAGACCGGCTGGTCGAGCGCCAGGTTGCGCCGGACCATCTCGAGCTCGGCCGCGGTCGCGGTCGGCCCGGCCAGCATCGCGACGGGGTCCTGCCCGCCGAGCCGGACCAGCATGAAGCAGAGGAAGGAGACGGCGACCAGCAACGGCACCAGCAGCACTGCGCGCCGCAGCAGGAACCCGCCGATCGCGCGTGCCGGCATGATGCTAGGCGACGCGCAGGTCCACCCAGCGCTCGTGCTCGTCCGGATGCGGGACCCAGCCGGAGATGTTCGGCGCCATCGCCTCGAAGGTCTGCGGATAGACCGTCAGGATCCAGAGCGCGTCCTCCATCCAGACGCGCTGCGCCTCGCGCACCGCGGCCGCCTGCACCGCCCGGTCGGGGCTGGTGCGCGCGCGGTCCACCAGCGCGTCGAAGGCCGGGTTGGCGTAGCGCGCCCGGTTCGACACGCCGTCGGAGCGGGCGAGCAGCGAGATGGTGTAGACCGGATCGAGCACGATCGGCCCGTCCTCGAAGGTGAAGAGCGCCATGTCCTGCCGGTTCGGTGCGCCGCGGGCACGCAGGTCGGAGCCCGTGATCCGCTGCGGCCGCGCCGTGACGCCGACGGCGCGGAGCTGGTCGGCCAACTGGACCGCCATCGGCTCTTCCCACCACCAGATGTTGGAGAAGAGCAGGTCCACCTCGAAGCCGTTCGGGAAGCCGGCCTCGGCTAGCAGCGCGCGGGCGCGGGCCGGGTCGTGGTCGTACATGAAGAAGGACGGGTCGTAGCCGCCGACGATGGGGGGCACGATGCTGCGCGCGATCTCGCCCGTGCCAAGCGTCACGCCCTGGCGGATCGCGTCCTTGTTGACGGCGAAGTTCATCGCGCGGCGGACGCGCACGTCGTCGAAGGGGCGCATGGCGGCGTTCATGCGCACGCTCGCCATGGCGCGGCCGGCCTGGTCCTGGATCTTCACCCGCCGGTCGCGCTGCATGTCGAGGACCTGCTGCACCGTCGGGCGGTCGATCCACTGCACCTGGCCGCTACGCAGCAGCGTGGTGCGCGACGCGCCGGACGGCACGGCGCGGTAGATCACGCGCTCGAAATGCGGGCGGCCGCGGAAGTAGTTCGGGTTCGCGACGAACTCCGCCTGCTCGCCGGCGCGCACGCTGCGGACGTGATAGGCGCCGAAGCCCGCGGTGTTGGTCTCCATCCAGCGCAGCGCCCAGGGATCCTCGGCCGTCGCGTGCTTCTTCGCCTCGGCGCTGTCGTAGATGCCGGGGACGTAGAGCGTCAGGGCCGCGAGGAAGATCGAGGAGGGTGCGTTCAGCGTGAACTCCACCTCCCGCTGCGACAGCGCCTTCACGCCGGTGACGTTGGAGACGTTGGCGATGAAGAAGCCGGTGCGGCGCTGGGCGAAGCTCTTCGCCCAGGACCACTCGACGTCGGCGGCGGTCAGTTCGTTGCCAAATGGGCTCCGCACGCCCTGCCGCAGCGTGAAGACGTAGCGCAAGCCGTCGTCGGAGACCGTCCAGCGCTCCGCAAGATGTCCTTCGATGACGGAGGGGTCGAGGTAGCTGCGGTCGCCGCGGGTGACGCGGCCGTAGCGCGTCAGGCCCTCATAGACCTGCACCACGGTTTCCTGCGTGCCGGGGCGCAGCGCGTCGCCGTCGAAGCCCTCCGGCGTGCCGGGCGCCGCCAGCAGAAGCGTCCGCCCCTGGCCCTGCGCCAGCGCGCCCTCGCTGGTCAGCGTGAGATAGGCGGGCAGCGCCAAAGTGCCGGCACCCGCCAGCAGGACGTTCCTGCGCTTCATGACACCGTCTCCCGTCCCCGGCCCGCCGAGCGGTTGTCCGGACATCTACGGTTGCCTCGCGGGGTGCCTCCGTCAAGACTGAGCGCGGCGCTTCGTGGAGGATCGGCCGATGCCGGATGGCTCGTGGCAGGCGGCGGGCGCGGCCCGCTACCCCAACGTCTTCCGTCCGCTCCGCATCGCCGGCGTCGAGCTGCGCAACCGCATCTTCGTGCCGGCCCACACCACCAACTACGGCGAGGACAACCTCCCCTCGGAGCGCCACCTTGCCTACCACCAGGCACGCGCCCGGGGCGGCGCGGCGCTGATCATCTTCGAGGCGATCCGGGTGCACCGCTCGACCCTCGGCCGGCGCCAGGGGGTGAACGGCTACGAGCGCGCGGCGATCCCCCGCTTCGCGAAGATCGCGCAGGCCGTGCAGGCCGAGGGCGCGCGGCTGTTCGGCCAGGTGATCCATCTCGGCCGTCACATCGACGGCAACTTCGCGCGCATGCCGTCCTGGTCGGCCTCCGCCGTGCCCTGGACCACCACCGCTCCACCCCCGCACCCGATGACGGAAGACGAGATCGGGCAGGTCATCGCCGCGCATGGCGAGGTTGCGGCGAACCTGGTCGAGGCCGGGCTCGACGGGATCGAGCTGACAATGGCGCATGGCCATCTGCTGCAGCAGTTCCTCTCGCCCGCCGTGAACCGGCGCAGCGACGCCTGGGGTGGGTCCGAGGAGAACCGCATGCGGCTCGCGCTCGAATGCCTCCGTCGCGTGCGGGCGCGGGTCGGCGACGGCGTGGCGGTCGGCCTGCGCGTCTCGGCCGACGAGTTCCTCGACGGCGGGCTGACGCTGCCCGACATGCAGCGGATCGTAGCGAAGCTGTGCGGCGAGGTGCGCGTCGACTTCGTCAATGTCAGCCACAGCGCCTATCACGGCAGCTACACCATCTCGACCCAGATGGCCGACATGGCCTTCGCCCCCGATGCGTTCCATCACCTGCCGCGCGGCATCTCGGCGGCGCTGCGCGAGGCTGGGCGCGACATCCCGGTCTTCGCCGTCTGCCGCTTCCGCAGCGCGGGCGAGGCCGAGTCGATGCTGGCCGGCGGGGACGTCGCCATGGTCGGCATGGCGCGCGCGCATATCGCGGAACCGCGCATCGTCCGGAATGCGGCCGAGGGGCGCGAGGCGGAGGGGAGGCCCTGCCTGTCCTGCAACCAGGGCTGTGCGGGCTTCCTGGCGCAGTCCCTCGCCATCACCTGCCTCGCCAATCCGCGTGCCGGGCGCGAGGCGGATTGGCCGGAGCCCCCGCCGCCGGCCGCCGCGCGAAAGCGGGTGCTGGTCGTGGGCGGCGGGCCAGCGGGCATGGAAGCCGCCGCGCTTGCCGCCCGGCGCGGCCACGATGTCGAGCTGTGGGAGGCATCGGACCGGCTGGGCGGCGCGCTGGCCTGGACCGAGCGCCAGCTGGTGCGCGCCGAGATGGCGCAGCTCCTCTCCTTCCAGCGGAAGGCTCTTTCGGAAGCCGGCGTGCGCGTCGTGCTGGGCCGGCGCGCCGATGCCGCGGCGATCCTGGCGCAGGGTGCCGACGATGTCGTGCTCGCGCTGGGCGCCGAGCCGGCCGGGACGCGCTTCCCGGGCGGCGGCGTGGGCCTCTCGATGGAGGAAGCGCTTGCCGCGGCGGATGCGCTGCCGGATCGCGTCGCGGTGCAGGACATGCTGGGCAGCTTTGCCGTCGCCGGCTTCGTCGAGTGGCTTGCTGGCAGCGGCCGGCAGGTGACGCTCATCGCGCCGACCGGCACGCCGGGCTGGCTCGTGAACATCTATTCCTCCTTCGCCTGGCGCCACCGGCTGAGGCAGCGCGGCGTCCGCATCCTGGCCCTGCGCGCCATCCACGCCTGGCATGGCCCGGGCGAGGCCGTGCTGGCAGACGTTTCGACCGGCGAGCTCGAGCCCTGCGGCGACTTCGACGCGATCGTCGCGCCGACTCATGGGACGCCTCGCGACGGCATCGCCGCGGAGCTGCGCGCGCGCCTGGCCGGCCACAACGCGCCGCCCGCGATCCACCTGATCGGCGACTGCGCCTCGCCCCGCTCGGCGCTCGAAGCCGTCTTCGAAGGCCACGAGCTTGGCCGCGCGCTCTGAGACGGGTTTGGCGCTGTGCCGCGCCGGCCATAACCTTGCGACACGTCCACCGAACCGCACCGGAGAGACAAGATGACCACGCGCCGCGCACTGCTCGCCGCAACAACGCTGCTGCCCCTGCCTGCGCTCGCGCAGGGCGGGCGGGTGATCCGCCTCGTCGTGCCCTTCGCGCCGGGCGGGACGACCGACATCGTCGCGCGCATCCTCGCCGGTCACATGCAGGACCGGCTGGGCGCGGCGGTGGTGGTGGAGAACCGACCGGGCGCCGGGGCAACGCTCGCCTCGCAGCAGGTCGCCGCCGCCGCGCCCGACGGCACGACGCTCCTCGTTTCCAACTCCGCCTCGCACGGCATCTCGCCGAGCCTGTTCCGCAACGTGCGCTACGACCCGATGGGCGACTTCACGCACATCGCGCTGGCGGCGCGCACCTCCAACGGCTTCTTCGTCAACCCGCGCTTCGAGGCGCAGAGCTTCGCCGACCTGATCTCGCTGGCGCGGACGCGGCCCGGCGGGATCGACTTCGCCATGTCGG
This sequence comes from Falsiroseomonas oryziterrae, assembly GCF_021864505.1. Lineage (GTDB taxonomy): Bacteria > Pseudomonadota > Alphaproteobacteria > Acetobacterales > Acetobacteraceae > Falsiroseomonas > Falsiroseomonas oryziterrae. The sequence goes on along the minus strand of NZ_JAKJIB010000021.1, from coordinate 980 downwards.
GCGCGGGCACCACCACGCATCTGCTCGGCGCCCGCGTCGCCATGGCGGCCAATGTCCGCCTCAACCCGATCCCGTATCGCGGCTCCGGCCCAGCGGTGACCGACACCGTGGCCGGCAATGTCGGGCTGCTGGTGGACGGCCTGCCGAGCTCGATCGCCTTCGCCCGCGACGGGCAGCTCCGCTGCATCGTGACGGCCGACCACGAGCGCAACCGCTTCCTTCCGAACGTGCCGACGCTGATCGAGAGCGGCCTGAACATCACCTCCTATTCCTGGTTCGGCATCTCCGGCCCGCGCGGCCTGCCGGCGGCCACCGTCGAGCAGCTGAACCGCACGGTGCGGGAGATCCTGGCGCTGCCCGCCGTTCGCCAGCGCTACACGGAGCTGACGGCGGAAGGGCCGGACACCACGCCCGAGCAGTATGCCGCCTTCATCCAGGACGAGCTGCGCGTCTGGGGCGAGGTGGTGCGCGCCACGGGCGCGACGGCGGAATGACGCCCGCTGCCCGGCGCCGCGCTCTCGACGGCGGCATGTCGCGATGCCAGACCTGCCGCATGGAGGACATGCCGCACCCATGAGCCCAGCCGACATCGCGCTCGCCCGCAGCATCCTGTTCGTGCCGGGCGACCGGCCGGACCGCTTCGAGAAGGCGCTGGCGAGCGGCGCCGATGCCGTCGTGCTCGACCTCGAGGACGCGGTGGCACCGGAGCGCAAGGCGGCGGCGCGCGATGCGGTCGTCGCGCGGCTCGCGCAGCCCGCGCCGGTCGCGCTCGGCCTCCGCATCAACCCGCTGCCGACGCCGGAGGGCATCCTGGACCTTGCCGCCCTGCTCGGCGCGGCGCCTGCCTTCCTGATGCTCCCGAAGGTCGAGGCGGCCGAGGAGGTGTCCGTCGTCCGCCGTGCCCTGGCGCGCGCACCCCGGCCGGTGCCGCTCGTCGCGCTGATCGAGAGCGCGGCGGGGCTGGCGCGCGCCGCCGCGGT
>NZ_JAKJIB010000209.1 GCF_021864505.1 Falsiroseomonas oryziterrae | reverse complement strand
GGGCGCGCTGCGGGCCGGGCGAGCCGTCGGCCGCGAAGCTCGCGACGCGGCCGCCGGTGCTGTCCGCGATGCCCGCGGAGCCCGGCACGAGCCCGTGCAGCGCGACGCCCTGGCGCGGCAGCTGCTGGCAGAGGTTGTAGAAGACGTTCTCCACGCCGCCCTTGCGCTCGGGGAACCATCCGTTCCCGATACCGAGGACGCTCAAGCCTTGCATGCTGCCCCCCGATCGTCGTCGTGCGAACCGCCGTGGCGTCAGGCGGCCATGTCGGCCGGCACTTGCGGGATGTCCCGTGCGGCGTGCGTCGCCCTCCCGGCCGCAGCCGGGCGTCCGCCGAGATGGCGCCGGTACGCCGCGGTGACGACGTCGTGGATGCGCTGCCGGAAGACGCTGCTGCCGAACGCCTCTGCATGGGCGCGGATGGCCGCCGGGTCGTAGGCGTCCGGATCGAAGTGCCGCAGGACCGTGACGAGGCTGTCGGCCGTCTGTGCGTCGAAGAACTCGCCGGTGACGCCGGGCACCACCGTGTCGAGCGCGCCATCCTGGCCGAGCGCGATCACCGGCCGCCCGGAGGCCATCGCCTCGAGCGGGGTGATGCCGAAATCCTCGGCCGCAGGCAGCACGAAGGCGGCGCATTCGGCGAAGAGCCGCGCCTTCGCCTCGCCCTCGACGCGGCCGGCGAACTGCACCGTCGGCCCGGCCAGCCGCTCAAGCCGCGCGCGGTCGCGGCCGTCGCCCGCGACGACCAGCGGCAGGCCCAGCGCGTTGCAGGCCTCGATCACGATGTCCGCGCGCTTCCAGGGCACCAGGCGCATCAGCACCAGCAGGTAGCGCCCGTGCGTGCGGGCCGGGTGGAAGGCGGCGAGATCGACCGGGGGCGGGATGATGGTGCTGCGCCGGCGGTAGGTCCTGAGCACGCGCCGCTGCACGGTACGGCTGGTCGAGATCCAGTGGTCCACAAGCTGCGCCGAAGCGATGTCCTGGCCGCGTAGATGCGGCAGGAAGGGCAGGACGGCCGCACGCTTCAGCGGCGAGAAGCCCTCGCGCCGCGCATAGTTGTGGAAATCCCAGAGGAATCGGCCGGGCGAATGGCAGTAGCAGACGTGGCAGGCCTCGGCGTCGCCGACCACGTTGTGCGCGAAGTTGAAGGAGCTGCTGAGGATCAGGTCGTAGCCGGTCAGGTCCAGGCTGTGCATCGCGAAGGGGTAGAGCGGGAAGACCGCGCGATGGTAGCGGTTGGCGCCGGGAAGGCGTGCCAGCCAGGACGGTCGGATGTCCCAGGCGTCGAAGGCGCGCGGCATCGCCTCCGGCAGGTAGACCGGGCAGAACACCGGCGCGTCGGGAAAGAGCGCGTGGAACTCCTCCAGCACCTTCTCCGCGCCGCCATACTGGTTCAGCGCGTCATGGACGAGAGCGACCTTCATCGCCGCGCGCCCGCCGCAAGCCGGCTCATGCCCGCACCTGCCCGCGCAGGCTGCCGTAGCGCCGGAGTTCGTAGGGCGCGTAGCCCGGCACCTTGCTCAGATCGACGTCGTTCAGCACCGCCGCGATCAGGCTCGCGCCGCCCGCCGAGAGCGTCCGCAGCGCAGCCTGCGCGGCGTCGACCGGCGTGCGGTTGCAGCGCACGACGAGGATCGTCGCCGTCGCCGCGCGCGCGACGAGGACGGCGTCCGAGAAGGCGCCGGCCGGCGGCGTGTCCACGATGATGCAGTCGAACGACAGCGCCGCCGCGCGCAACACCTCGGCGAAGCCGGCCGAGGCCAGCACGTCCTGCGGCGCGTTGGTGCCTTCCTCCGCGGCGAGGATCCTCAGCGGGGAGTCGGGATCCTGCCGGATCGCATCGTCCAGCGGGCACCGGGCTTCGATCACCGCGACGACGCCCTGCGTCTCGGCCCCGCCGAGCGCCGCGCGCGAGACCGAAGGGCAGCGCAGGTCGCCGTCGATCAGCAGCACCGCGAGACCTGACGAGGCCATGCTGCGGGCCAGGGCCAGCGCCACGCTCGTCTTGCCGTCGCCGCCGAGCGCCGAGGTGACGACGAAGATGTGCGGCGGCGTGGGGGGCAGCGCGACCGCCAGCCGATGGCGCAGGTTGCGCACCGATTCCGCGGCAGCCGAGCGCGGGTTGCGAACCACCTGGCGTGCCAGCGGCGCCCGGCGCGGCACACTCGGCAAGGCGCCGAGCACGGTCAGCCCGAGCCCTGCTTCGACGTCCTTGATGGAGCCGAAGCCGGCCCGCAGGCGTTCGCGCGCGATCGCGATGCCGACGCCGGACGACGCCGAGACGGCGAAGGCCAGCGCGAGGAAGATGAAGGTGCGCGGGAAGGCCGCCCCCTGCGGCGGCACGGCCGGCGAGACGATGCGGGCATCCGCCTGCTGGATGCCTTCCTGCGCCGAGACCTGCTGCCGGCGCACCAGGAGGCTTTCGTAGAGCGCCCGCACCGCCTGCGCCTCGCGCTCCAACTGGCGCGCCCGCACCTCCGCCACCTCATTCGCCGCCATGCGCGTGCTGAGTTCCTCCATGGCGCGGCGCAGGCTTGTCTCCCTGGCCTGCGCCACGGCGAGCTCGCCCTGGACGCCCTGGAGGACCTTCTGCACCTCCTCCTGGACCTTCCGCTGCGCCTCAATGCGCTGCGCGCGGAGCGACACCAGCGTCGGATGCTGCGCGCCGAGCTGCGCCGACGCCTCCACCTCGCGCCGCATGGCCTCGGCCTCGGCCAGGCGCAGCCGGCCGATATTGTCCGAGCCGACCACCTCGTTGAGCGTCTCGCCGCGCGCGCCGCTCTCGCGGATCCTCTGCGCGCGTGCCGCCAGGCGCGCCACCTCGCCCTGCGCCACCGAGATCTGCCCGTTCAGGTCCGCCATCTCCTGCGCGACGAGCCCGGTGCCGCGCGGCGAGAAGAGACGGTTGCGCTCCCGGTACTCCTGCACCGCGAGTTCCGCCGTGGACAGGCGGCCCGCCAGGCTGCTGATCTCGCGGTCGAGCCAAGCGCTCGCGCTGCGCAGCGCATCCGCCTTCATGCGCCGCTGGTTCTCGACATATAGGTCGATGTGCCGGTTCAGCACCTGCGCGGCGACCACCGGATCCATCGCCTCGAAGTAGGCCGTGATCATGTAGGACCGGCCGTCGAAGCGAAGCGAGAAGCGGTCGCGATACGCGTTCACCACCGCCTCGAACAGGCGCTGGTCGGTCGGCGGGCTCCAGATGCCCTGCGCCGTGTCCTCCAGCCAATTCGCCGCCCCGCCGAACGGCATGCCCCGATCAGCCGCCCAACGCACCGCGTCGGCGAGCGCGGCGACGACGCGATACCGTAGCGGTCCGCGGACGGCGAATTCGGGCTCATCCACCAAGCCGAGGTCGCTGACCACGGTGCGGATCAGGCCAGGGCTCTGCAGGATCTCGGCCTCGGTCCGCACAGCGTCCGAACCGGCAGTGGCAGAAGGGCCGGTGAGCACGGCGCGCATCTCGGCATACACGACCTGACGCGTATCCAGCATCACCTGCGCCTCACTGCGGTACCAGGGCGTCACGCTGGTGATCAGCAGCGCCGCCAGCACCGTCAGCGCGACGGTCCAGGCGGCGATGAAGCCGGCATGGCGTCGCGCCGCACCGAACAGCGCGCCGACGGTCTCGGCTGGCAGGACGCCCTCCGGTTGGGGCTGCGCCGCGACGCGAGCCTCAGCTGCGCGCCATGTCGTGTCGTCGGTCTTTTGCATCAAATCCGCTCTTCCACGCGTGGCGGGACGATGTGCTCAGGCGGCCGAAGGACCGTTCAGGAGCGGTGGTAGCGGCATGAGACCTCAGCCTCGCACGGCCTGGACAATCATGTTTCGTTCAAATCACGGCAGAGTGACAGATCCCTAGTTACTGCAAGTCAACAAGTCTCACAGAGGCGAGAGTACCACCCATGCGCTCGCCTCGCGCTCGCCCGTTGCAATTATGTCTTGAATTCCGCGCAGCGGTATAGGCGCCTATCACATACACGTAAATTAGCCAGCCGAGATCATGATCTCTAGTTCCACTGCAACAGAATTGTCTTAACGTTCCATCTTGACTGCTGAATCATGAGCCACGTCGAAATCACGCGGTAGAGATTGCCTAGTTTAGTGACGTCTATCAAACCAATCGAAAACATCGGGCTCACCGCAAATGCGGGGCATGTGATTTTTTGTCCTTTCGCTGAAGTCGACGACGCCTCGCAACAGTTCGTGGCCCTTTGTCGGTCGAGATTGCGGGTTTCATCGGTTGGATGAACGCCCCCCTCAGCCGGTGCGGGCGTCGCCCATGACGAAGGAGCAACGGGACCCATGCCGAAGAAGACGCAGCGTATCCTCGTGACAGGTGGTGCAGGCTTCATCGGCTCGCATTTGTGCGAACGAATGCTTCGCGACGGCCACGACGTCCTGTGCGTGGACAACTACTTCACCGGCTCTCGGTCCAACATCGCGCATCTCATCGGCGATCCCTCCTTCGAGGTGCTGCGCCACGACGTCACCTTCCCGCTCTACGTAGAGGCGGACCGGATCTTCAACCTCGCCTGCCCGGCCTCGCCGGTGCACTACCAGTACGATCCCGTGCAGACGACGAAGACCAGCGTGCACGGTGCCATCAACATGCTCGGCCTGGCCAAGCGGCTGCGCGCGCGCATCCTGCAGGCCTCGACAAGCGAGGTGTACGGCGATCCCGTCGAGCATCCGCAGCGCGAAGGCTACTGGGGCAACGTGAACCCGATCGGGCCGCGCGCCTGCTACGACGAGGGCAAGCGCTGCGCCGAGACGCTGTTCTTCGACTATCACCGGCAGCACGGGCTCGAGATCAAGGTCGCCCGCATCTTCAACACCTACGGCCCGCGGATGCGTCCCGACGACGGCCGCGTGGTGTCGAACTTCGTAGTGCAGGCACTCGCCGGGCAGCCGATCACGGTCTACGGCGACGGGCAGCAGACACGCTCCTTCTGCTACGTGGACGACTTGGTGGATGGGCTCGCGCGCTTCATGGCGACGCCGGCCGCCGAGCCCGGCCCGCTGAACCTCGGCAATCCCTCCGAGTTCACCATGCTCGAATTGGCCGAGACGGTGCTGCGGCTGACCGGATCGCGCTCGCGCCTCAGCTTCGCGCCACTGCCGGCGGACGATCCCCGCCAGCGCAGGCCGGAGATCGGCAAGGCCCGCGAGTTGCTCGACGGCTGGGCGCCGGTGACGCCGCTCGAGGACGGGCTGGAGCGGACCATCGCGTATTTCCGCCTCACGCTCGGCCATGGTCCCGCGCGCAGCATCATCGCCATGCCGGCGGCGAGCGCCCCACCCGAGATCGCCGCGGCTCTCCGCCGGGTCGGGGGGGGTCCGGCGCCCGCTGCGACCGGCACCACCGATCCGGCCGAGCCGATCCAACGCACATCCGCCTAGGACATTTACCGCGTGCCGCTTGGCGGTGCGCGGGACGGGCAATTTCGCATCAGGCAGGCGGTCAGATGAGCGGCCAGGCAACCTTGCAGACGAAGTCAGACCTCTCCGATCTGCGTGCGCTGCTCGCGGATCCGGCATCGGCGGCGCGTCCGGGCCGGATCCGCGTCACGCAGACGACGATCCGGATCGGCGTCGCGATCGCCGACGCGGCCATGCTCGTCGGCTTGGCGATTCTTTCGCGCCACTTCTTTCCCGGCGTGGCGAAGACCTTCAGCACGTCCGAGGTCGCCGGCCTCGGCCTGCTGGTGGCCGCGCTGGCGGTTCCGGTCCGCTACGCGCTGCGGCTCGCTCTCGCGCCCGATCCCGAGCCCGCAGGCTCGGCCGCGCTGCGCGCGGTGGCGGCGATCACCGTGGCGCTCGCCGAGATCGGTGCGCTCGGCTGGCTGGTGCTGCCCGCCACGGCCCCGCTCTGGCACGACATGCCCAACTGGCTGCTGGCCTGGGGCGCCTGCGCCGCCATCGCGGCCGCGGCGCTGCGCTTCTCCGTCGGATGGCTCGCCGATGACGTGCTGCGCGGACATGGCGTCGTCGTCGTGGGCACGGCGGAGGCAAGCGAGCCGATCGCACGCGCCGTCGCCGAGGAGGAGGCGCGCGGCTGGCGGCTCGCCGGCCGCCTCGACGACCGCGATCCTGGCGCGATCGGCCATCTCCTGCGGCTGATCGACCACGGCGGCGTGGACATGGTGGTGCTGTCCATCTCCGGTCCCGACGCGGCGGCGCGGATCGACGCGGTGCGCGACCGCGTGGCGGACCGGCGCATCCGCGTGTGCCAGGCGCTGGACGCTGACAGCTTTGCCCGGCTGCCGCCGGGGCTGAGCCCGCTCGGGCGCTACGCGCTGCTCGACCTGCTGAACGATCCCCAGGGCGGGCTCGACGGCGCCCTGAAGCGGGCGACCGACATAGGCATCGCGGGCACGCTGCTGCTGCTGCTCTCGCCCCTGCTGCTGCTCGTCGCGCTCGCGATCCGGCTCGAATCGCCCGGGCCGGTACTGTTCCGCCAATGGCGCTTCGGCCTCTGCAACCGACCGATCCGGGTGATCAAGTTCCGCACCATGCGCTCCGACGCCTGCGACCCGACCGGCGAGCAGCGGACGCAGGCGCGGGATGCGCGGGTCACCGCTGTGGGGCGCTTCCTGCGGCGCACCAGCATCGACGAGCTCCCGCAGCTGCTCAACGTGCTGCGCGGGGACATGTCGCTCGTCGGACCGAGGCCGCATCCGCTGCACATGCGCGTCGGCGACGCCTACTACTTCGAGGCGGTCGGCCGCTACCGGGTGCGTCACCTCGTCAAGCCGGGCCTCACCGGATGGGCGCAGGTCAACGGCTCGCGTGGCGAGGTGGACACGCTTGAAAAGGCGCTGCGCCGCGTCGAGCTCGACCTCTGGTACGTGCGGAACTGGTCGCCCGTGCTCGATCTGCGGATTCTCGTGCTCACCGCGATGGGCCGCTTCATCACCTGGGACGCCGATTGATGCACGCGCCTCGACTGCCCGAGCGCGCAGCCCAGCGTCTTCAGCACCGGCTGTCGGGAGCGGCGCCATGTCGACGACATTGACCTTCCAGCAGGGTGTCGGCGGCTATGCCGGCACGGTGGACACCAACCTGCGGGGTGCGGATCCGACGACGAGCTACGCGGTCGCCAAGCAGCTCTTCACCGACACCGAGACGGGCGGCGCGCC
>NZ_JAKJIB010000208.1 GCF_021864505.1 Falsiroseomonas oryziterrae | reverse complement strand
GCTGCTCGCGGCCGGCGCCTTCGCCGCCCCCGTCCTGGCCCAGCCCGGCCCTGGCGGCGGCCCTGGCCGCGGCAGCGGCGGGTTTGCCGCCGGCGAGGCCTTCGCGCGTGCGGATGCCAACAACGACGGGCGCGTGACCCGCGACGAGGGGCTGGCTTGGCTGCGCGCGCGCTTCGCCGAGGTGGACACGAACCGCGACGGCGGCGTGAGCTTCGAGGAGATGCGCGCCTATCGCCAGTCTCGCATGGGCGGCCGCACGCCGCCGGCGGAGGCGCAGCAGCGCGCCGAGCAGCGCGGCCAGGGCATGTTCCGCGCACTCGACGTCAACTCCGACGGGCGCGTGACCTTCGAGGAGATGCAGCCCTTCGCCGAGGCGATGTTCCGCGCCCGCGACGCCAATGCGGACGGCGCGCTGAGCCGCGAGGAGGCGATGCCGCGACGCAGCGAGCGCCACCACCGCGGTCCCGGCTACGGCATGGGCCCCGGCCAGGGCATGGGCCCTGGCATGATGGGGCCGGGCGGCGAGCGCCGGGGCCCGCCGCAGCAGTAATGCGTCAGCGGAGCTCCGGCGCGCGTGAGAGCAGCGCGGCGTCGAGCTCCGCCCGCCGCTCCCACAGCGAGCGGTACCAGGCCAGCCGAGTCCTGACCTGGCTGGCCATCATGCGGTTCGCCGTCACCCAGCCCCGCGCCGCGTCGCCGATCGCGCGCGCGCGCTCCGGTGCCGCCAGCATCGCGCGCAGCGCGGCCGCCATCTCTGCCGGGTCGCGCATGATGATCCCGGTCTCGCCGTCGCGGACCGTTCCGCCATAGACGACCGGGCTCGCGAGGCAGCAGAGCCGTAGCGAGCCCGCCTCGACAAATTTCAGGTCCGACTTGCAGCGGTTGAAGAAGGTGTCGTCCAGCGGCAGCAGCGCGATCTCGCAGCGCGCCATCAGCGCGCGATAGGCGTCGTAGGGCAGCACGCCGTGGAAGCGCTTGTGCGGCGTCGCCAGCGCCTCGAAGGCGCTGCGGTCGTAGAGCACCTCGACGGCCAGCCGATCCCCCGCCTCCGCCAGCACCGCGTTGAGCGCGGGCAGGAAGGGCGCGGTGTCGCGTTCGCGCCGCAGCGCGCCGAGGAAGATCGTGAGGCGGCGCGGATCGGTGAAATTGGCTGGCGGCGGCAGGTCGACCGAGGTGTTCGGGAAGATCGCCACCTCCTCGTTGAAGCGCCCGAACAGCTCGGCCAGTGGCGCCGTCGAGGTCTGCACCGCGTGCACCCCGCGGAAGGCGAAGTGATCCGACTCCGCGATGGAGGGCCAGAGCGAGGGCTCGTCGTCGAACTCCTGCACCACGACATAGCCGGCCGCGCGGACCGTGTTGACGAGGGTGGGCGCGGTCGGCTCCGACAGCAGGCGCCGCTGAAGCAGGAGGATGCGCGGGACGTCGCTGCCGAAGCGGTGCAGGACCGGCGTCTCGGAAAGCCTGGCGCTCATCCCTGGATGCGTCGCCGCCATGCGGAGCGGGTGGCCCACCCGCACGTCGTTCACGCCCGCGACGGAGCGCAGGAGATGCGCGAGCACGAAGAGCGGCCGTGCGGCGCGGCGCGCGGCGCGCAGGCGCCAGCGAGCCGGGGCGATGCGCCGAAGCAGGCCGGGATCGCCGGGTCCGCTGCGTGCGGCAAAGTCGCGCGCCGCATCGTCCGGCGCCTCGGCCGGCATGTCGATCGGAACGAGGCCGGCCGCGCGCAGCGCGCCGAGCAGGAAGGGCAGCGTCACCGCGTCCGGCGGCGCCGGCGCGCCGCCCTCCGCCAGTCGCCAATCTTCGGCATTCGGCAGGTCGGTGAGGAGGATGCCGTCCTCCGCGAGCAGCGTCGCGGCCTGCCGGACCGCGCGGGACGCGTCGCCGTCGAGCCCGCGCAGGACGACGAGATCCACCGAGCCGGGTGGTGCGGAGGCCGGGGCGACGGGCCGGCACAGCGGATCGTGCCGCGCGAGCCAGGTCGCGAGCACGGGCTCCGCGCCGATCTCCGCCATGGTGCCGAGGCCGAGTGGAATCCGCGCGAGCAGCGCGGGATCGGGATGGGCTGGGCCTGGCTGCATCGGGGCCTGTCTACTCCGACCGGGGCGGCGTTCAACCTGTGGCGCAACCGCGGGCCGCGTCATCCGCCCCGCGCTTGTGGTCGGGCGGCGTCGCGTGATACCGCGGACATGGTACCCAGTGCTTCGGACAGGCATGCCACCGCCCCGGACCGCGCCGCGCGCGGCCCCGCCCGACCTCGCCCGGATGGAAGAGACGCTGCGCGCGCGCCTTGCGGCGGAGCCGGGCCATGCCGGGCTCTGGCAGCAGCTGGCGACCCTTCTCGCGCAGGCGGGACGGCCGGCGGAGGCGGCGGAGGCCTTCGGCAAGGCCGCCTCGCTGGGTGCTCCCGTGCAGCCGATCGCCGTGCCCTGGGCGCTGGCGCTGAGCGCCGCGGGGCGCCACGCCGAGGCGGTGGAGGTGCTGCGCCCGGTGCAGGCGGGCCGGCCCAAGGATCCGGTGCTGGCCAATGTGCTCGGCGTGATGCTGAAGCGCGCGGGGACGCTCGACGAGGCGATCGCGCCGCTCGAACTCGCGCGGCGGCTCGAGCCGCGCAACGCGGCGCCGCTGCAGAACCTGGGCAATGTGCACGAGCTGCGCGGCGACTTCGCCGCTGCGGCGGAAGCCTTCGGCGCCGGCGCGAAGCTGGCGCCGCGCAATGCGGAGCTGTGGCGGCTGCACGGGCGGATGCTGCGCGCGCTCGGCGACAAGGCGGGGGCGCTGCGCAGCTTCGAGACGGCGCAGGGGCTCGATCCGCGCAACCGCGACCTCGCGGTGCTGGTCAACGACCTGCTGCTCGACCGCCGCGACTTCGACGCGGCGATCGCCGCAGCGCGGCGGCTGCGCACGGCGCTGCCTGGCGACCCGCTGGCCGAGGTGATGGAGGCGCGCACCCTGCTCCGGTGCGGCGAGCCGGAGGCGGCGCTGGCGATGCTGGAGGCGGTGGTGGCGCGCCACCCCGGCGACCGCAACGCCAACATGCTGATCGCGCGCATCCACGGCGACGGCAACCGCAAGGGCGCCAACGAGGCGCTGGAACGCGCCTTCGCGGCCGAGCCCGACAGCGCGGAGGTGATGGACGCGCTGGTCGAGAGCCTGTCGCGCAGCCGCTACGACAGCGAGATCGCGCATCTGGAGCGCGCCTATGTCGTCGCGCGGCGGCTGATGGAGCGGCACCCGGACAAGGTCCTGCGCTTCGCTCGATCCCTGCGCACGGTGTTCCAGCGCGTGCTGGACACCGATCGGCTGGCAGCGACCGGCACGCTCGACCAGCTTGGGCCGCTCTGGATCGCCGACAACCGCGTCTCCGCCCTGCATTACGAGCTCGGCCAAGTGGAGACGCTCGAGGACCGGATCCGCATCGTCGAGTGGCACCGCGAATGGGGGCGGCGCGAGGAGGCTGCGATCACCCCGCTCACGCTGCCGGCGCCAGCCGTGCAGGGACCGCGGAAGCTGCGCGTCGGCTTCATGTCCTCGGACCTGCGCAACCATCCGGTCAGCTACTTCGCGCTGCCGCTGCTCGAAGCCTATGACCGCGAGCGCTACGAGGTGTTCTGCTATTCCTTCTACGAAGGCGCGGCCGACCAGGTGCAGACCCACATCGCGGCGAAGGTGGACGCCTTCCGCTGGTGGCCGCGCCGGCCCTCGGCGCAGGTGGCGGAGGGGATCGCGGCGGACGGGCTCGACATCCTGTTCGAGCTCGGCGGCTCGACCGCGATGAACAAGCTCGAGGTGATGGCGTATCGCCCGGCGCGGATCGGCGTGAGCTGGCTCGGCTACCCGCATTCGGCGGGGCTCGAGCGGATCGACTACATCCTGACCGATCCCTTCATCCGGCCCGAGGATCCGCGGCTGCTGATCGAGAAGCCCTTCGAGATGCCGGAGAGCTGGGTGGTGCTCGGCCGGCTCGGCTTCCACGAGAAGGTGCCGATCGAGGACGGGCTGCCGGAGGACCGCCGCGGCGCCGTCACCTTCGGCACGATGAACAACCCCTACAAGTACACGCAGAAATGCCTGGATGCCTGGGCGGCGGTGCTGCGCGCGGTGCCGCGCAGCCGCTTCCTCTTCGTCCGGCCCGAGGCGGCGGGCGAGAGCTTCCGCGAGAACGCGAAGGCGATCTTCGCGGCGCGCGGCGTCGAACCGGACCGTCTTGATTTCGTCGGTGTCCGCGGCGCGCATCTGCAGCACTACAATTCCATGGACATCGCGCTGGACAGCTTCCCGCATGTCGGCGGCACGACGACCTGCGAGACGCTGTGGATGGGCGTGCCCACCGTCACGCTGGTGGGCCCCGGCTTCCCCGAACGCCTGTCCTACTCGAACCTGAACAATGCGGGGCTCGGCGATCTCTGCGCCCGCAACGTGGAGGAGTTCGTCGCCATCGCGGCCGGGCTGGCCGAGGACCGGCCGCGGCGCCGCGCGCTGCGCATGACGCTGCGCCAGGTGCTGCGCGAGCACCCGCTCGGGGATGCGCAACGCTTCGTCAAGGCGTTCTATGCCAGGACGGCGGAGGCATGCAGGGCATGAAGGCGGTCATCCTCGCCGGCGGGCGCGGCACGCGGCTGATGGAGGAGACCTCGCTGCGGCCGAAGCCGATGGTCGAGATCGGCGGGCGGCCGATCCTCTGGCACATCATGAAGATCTACGCCGCGCACGGGATCGCCGACTTCGTCATCTGCCTCGGCCACAAGGGCTGGCAGATCAAGGAATACTTCCTGAACTACCGCGCCCATTCCTCCGACCTCTCGATCGATCTCGCGACGGGGCAGGTGCAGGTGCTGCGGCCGCAGGCGGAACCCTGGCGCGTCACACTGGTGGACACCGGCGAGGAGACGATGACGGGCGGACGGCTGAAGCGCGTCGCCCATCACCTGGAGGGCGAGGACGCCTTCTGCATGACCTATGGCGACGGCGTCGGCGACGTCGACATCACGGCGCTGGTCGCCTTCCACCGCGCGCAGGGGCGGCTTGCCACCGTCACCGCAGTGACGCCGCCCGGGCGCTTCGGCGCGCTGGCGCGTGACGGCGCGCGGGTGGACGCCTTCGTGGAGAAGCCGCCGGGCGACGGCGGCACAATCAACGGCGGCTTCTTCGTCCTCTCGCCGCGCGTGCTGGATCGCATCGTGGGCGATGCGACGGTGTGGGAGGAGGAGCCGCTGGCCTCGCTCGCGCGCGACGGCGAGCTGGCCGCCTACGACCATCGCGGCTTCTGGCAGCCGATGGACACGCTGCGCGACCGCGAGCAGCTGGAACGCCTCTGGGCCGGCGGGCGGGCGCCGTGGAAGGCGTGGTGAGGCAGCCTGACCCCGCCTTCTGGCGCGGCCGGCGCGTGCTGCTCACCGGCCATACCGGCTTCAAGGGCGCCTGGCTCGCGCGGATGCTGGCGCGGCTCGGCGCGGAGGTGACGGGCCTCGCGCTGGATCCGGAGCCGGGGCCGTCGGCCTTCGCGGCGCTGCGGGTGGCCGACGCGCTGGCGGCCGACCACCGCGCCGACATCCGCGATCCCGAAGCCGTGGGCAGGTTGCTGCGCGGCGCGCGGCCGGAGGTGGTGCTGCATCTCGCCGCGCAGGCGCTGGTCGGGCGCGGCCATCGCGACCCGGCCGGGACCTTCGCGACCAACGTTGCCGGCACGGTCCATGTGCTGGAGGCGCTGCGCGGCCTGCCCGGCGTGCTGGCGGCGGTGATCGTCACCTCCGACAAGGTCTATCGCAACGACGGCACGGGGCGCCGCTTCGCGGAGGACGATCCGCTCGGCGGCGCCGATCCCTACAGCGCGTCCAAGGCCGCGGCGGAGATCGCCGTCGCGTCCTGGCGCGCCTCCTTCGCCGACCTGCCGCCGCTGGCCACCGCGCGCGCCGGCAACGTGCTGGGCGGCGGCGACTTCGGACAGGAGCGGCTGGTGCCGGACCTGGTGCGCGCGCAGATCGAGGGCCGTCCGCTGCTGGTGCGGCGGCCCGACGCGACGCGGCCCTTCCAGCATGTGCTCGACGTGCTGCGCGGCTACCTGCTGCTGGCGGAGGCGCTGGCGGAGGGCACCGCACCGGCCGCGGTGAACTTCGGCCCGTCCGACGCGGAGTTGCGCGTGCGCGACCTGCTCGCGCTCTGGGGCGAGGTCGAGTGGGAGCCTGCGGAGGGCCCGGTGATGGCGGAGGCGCCACGGCTCGCGCTGGAGTCCAGCCTCGCCGGACGCGCGCTCGGATGGGAACCGCGACTGGACACGCCGCGCGCCATCGCCGCCACCGCCGCCTGGTACGCGGCCTGGCGCGCGGGCGAGGACATGGCGCGCGCGGCGGAGGCGGAGATCGCCGCGGCGCTGGATTTGCGCACGTGAAGGCGACGGCGATCACCGCCTGCCGGTCCTGCGGCGGCGCGCTCGGGCCGGTCTTCTGCGACCTCAGTGAGCAGCCGGCCGCGAATTCCTACGTGGCGCCGGAGCAGGCGGCGGAGCCCGAGCCCCGCTTTCCCTTGCGCGCCGTCGTCTGCCGCGACTGCAGGCTGGTGCAGCTCGACACGGTCGTGGATGCGGAGGCGGTGTTCTCCGACTACGCGTATTTCTCCTCCGCCTCCGCCTCCTGGGTCGCCCATGCGGGGCGCTTCGCGGCTGAGATGACGCAACGCCTCGGCCTCGGCTTGGGCAGCTTCGTGGTGGAGGTGGCGAGCAACGACGGCTACCTGCTGCGGCACTTCGTCGCGGCGGGCATTCCCTGCCTCGGCATCGAGCCGGCGGCGAATGTCGCGGCAGTGGCGCGGGCTGCCGGCGTGCCGACCGAGGCGCGTTTCCTCGACCAGATGACCGCGCGTGACGTCGTGGCGCGGCGCGGCCATGCGGCTCTGGTCGTTGCCAACAACGTCCTCGCGCATGTGCCGGCGGTGAACGACTTCGTCGCCGGGCTCGCGCTGCTGGCGGGACCGCGCGGCGTCGTCTCGGTCGAGGCGCCGCATCTGCTGCGGCTGGTCGATGGCGTGCAGTTCGACACGATCTACCACGAACACTACAACCTGCTGGCGCCTTGGCTCTGGATCGGGTCCTTCATCATGGCGCTCGGCGGCGCGTTGTCGCTGGCGGATCGCCGAGTCCGCATCTCCGCCCCGAACCGCAAGGCGGCGCTGCCGCAGG
>NZ_JAKJIB010000207.1 GCF_021864505.1 Falsiroseomonas oryziterrae | reverse complement strand
CCGGCCGAGGCCTTCGCCCGCGCCGCCGCCTCGCGCCGCGCGCTGGCCGAGGGCGGGCGGCCCGGCGCCAACCTGCCGCTCGTCGTCATCGATCCCGGCCATGGCGGGCGCGACCCGGGCACCATCGGCACCCGCGGCACGCAGGAGAAATCCATCGTGCTCGCCACCGCGCAGGAGCTGCGCCGCGTGCTCGAGGCCTCGGGCCGCTGCCGTGTCGCGATGACGCGCAGCAACGACCGCTTCGTCCCGCTCGGCGACCGGGTGGAATTCGCGCGCCGCCGCGAGGCGGCGCTGTTCGTCTCGGTCCATGCCGACAGCGCGCCGGGCGCGCGCGGCGCCTCGGTCTACACCCTCGGCGAGGGGTCGGACGCGCTCTCCACCGCGCTGGCCCGGCGCGAGAACGCGGCCGACCGCGCCGGCGGGCTCCGCATGCCCTCGGTCCCGCCGGAGGTGCAGGCGATCCTGATGTCGCTGATGCGCGCCGAGACGCGTTCGGGCAGCGCCCGCATGGCGCGGCTCATGGTGCAGGAGCTGGGCGAGGATGTGCCGCTGCTGCCCAACACGCATCGCCAGGCCGGCTTCGTCGTACTGAAGGCGCCGGAGATCCCCTCCGTGCTGGTGGAGATCGGCTTCCTGTCGCATCCGGCCGACGAGGAGGCGCTGCGCCGCCCCGACCACCGCGCCAAGGTCGCCCGCGCGCTGGGCCGCGCGGTAACCGAATGGCTAGCCCGCGCCGACCGGCCGGAGGCGCTGGCCGCGCGGTAGGAGGACGGCGTTCAGATCGGCTGAGTCCGGCCAATCGGAGCGATGCCGTGGCGGGTCTGGCGAACGGTGCGAAGATGGCGTCGCAGGCCGGGCCTTCGCCGGCCATCCTGCGGAGGGCGCCATGGCCACTTCCTCGACCTTCACCGCGACCGACGGGGACGCCTACGAGCTGCAGATGGGGCGCTGGAGCCGTCGGCTGGCGGAGCCCTTCCTCGACTTCGCCGGCCCGGTCGGCGAGGGGGAGCGGGTGCTTGACCTCGGCTGCGGCACCGGCAGCCTCGCCCTCGCGCTGGCCGGCCGTTCCGCCGCCAGCCGGGTCTGTGGGCTGGATTTCTCCGACGCCTACGTCGCATACGCGCAGCGCCGGGCCGGCGGCGACCCGCGCCTGGAGTTCCGCGTGGGCGACGCCTGCGCGATGCCGTTCGAGGATGCCAGCTTCGACCGGGTGCTGTCGCTGCTCATGCTGCACTTCGTGCCTCGGGCGCCTGCTGCGGTGGCAGAGATGCGCCGTGTGGCGCGCCCCGGCGCGGTGGCGGCGGCCGCAGTCTGGGACGCCCGCGGCGGCGTCGTCGCGCACCGGCTCTTCTTCGACACGGCGGCGATGCTCGATCCGCAGGCCGATGCGCTGCGAGCGCGGACCTGCACCCGGCCGATGACCCGTCCCGGCGAACTCGCAGCGGCGTGGCGGGCCGCCGGCTTCGAGGAAGTCCGGGAGATGCTCCTGACGATCAGGATGGACTTCCCCGGCTTCGACGACTTCTGGGCGCCCTATCGCGGCGGACAGGGCCCGGGCGCCGACTACGTGGCGAGCCTGGACCCTGCCGCGGCCGATCGCCTGCGGGAGCATGTCCGTCGCGCCTACCTGGACGGCGAACCGGACGGCCCCCGCTCCTACGCCGCCAGCGCCTGGGCCGTGCGCGGCATCGTCCCCGGCTGAGCCCCGGGCCTGGTCACGGCCGACCCGCGGGGCCCGCAGCCTCGCGGCTGCGGGCGGTGCCAGCCGGCCGGTATCAGCGTGCCGCGAAGATCGGGCGCAGCGCGTCGGTCGCGCCGGTCAGCATGATCTGCGCGCCGATGCAGAGCAGCAGGAAGGCGGCGAGCTTGGCCGCGATCAGCATCCCCGTCGGGCCGAGCCGCCGCGCCAGCGCCGCGGCATTCGCGTAGGCCACCCAGACCGAGAGGCCGACCGCCAGCGCGATCAGGAGCGCGGCCGTGACGCTGACGAGGATGTCGCCGAGTTCGGCGGCGCGCCGCTCCGCCGCCAGCGCGATGCAGGCGGCGATGGTGCCCGGCCCCGTGGTGAGCGGCAGGGTCAACGGGAAGAAGGCCATGCGGTCGAGCGGCGCGGTGTCGAGCGCGGCCG
Organism: Falsiroseomonas oryziterrae; assembly: GCF_021864505.1. Taxonomy (GTDB): domain Bacteria; phylum Pseudomonadota; class Alphaproteobacteria; order Acetobacterales; family Acetobacteraceae; genus Falsiroseomonas; species Falsiroseomonas oryziterrae. The sequence goes on along the minus strand of NZ_JAKJIB010000207.1, from coordinate 5,058 downwards.
GCGCGCGCGCGTCGCGCTGCTGCCGCGCCTCGTCCGTCTCCTCGTTCAACATGCGCCAGCCCGCGACCGCGACGGCCAGGCCCCCGGCAAGCCGCAGCGCTTCCAGCGAGATGCCGAAGAAGCCCAGCACGCGCACGCCCACGAAGAGCGCCACGATCAGCACGATGAAGCTGTTGATGGCGATGGCGCGGGCGAGCCGCGCGCGCTCGGCCTCCGTCAGCCAGCGCGTCATCCCGTGGAAGACCAGCGCGCCGCCGAGCGGGTTGATGATGCTGATCAGCGCCGAGAAGCCGAACAGCCAGACGGCGAAGAGTTCGGCGGCGAGCGCCACGACGGGTTCTCCCCTGCCGGTGCGGCGGAAGGCGCCGCGACCGCCGCGCCCGGCGCGCGTCCAGGGTAGGCTAAGGCGTCGGCGCCGGCGGGAGAAGACAGGCCCATGCCAGGGCTGTGCGAGGAATCCCCGCCGTGCCGGTGCGCGAAGACGCGAACGCCCGGGCGCGGCAGCACCCGGGCGTCGTGCAATGCGTGGCCCGCGCGGTCGCGCGGGCCCGGTCGGGCTACTTCTTCAGGTCGAAGCGGTCCGCGTTCATCACCTTCGTCCAGGCGGCGACGAAGTCGTTCACCATCTTCCGCTCGTTGCCCGCCTCGGCATAGACCTCGGCGATCGCGCGCAGCTGCGAGTTGGAGCCGAACACCAGGTCCACCCGGGTGCCGGTCCAGCGCAGCGCGCCGGTCTTGCGGTCGCGCCCCTCGAACACGTCCGCCGCGGCCGAGATCGGCTTCCACTCCGTCGCCATGTCGAGCAGGTTGACGAAGAAGTCGTTCGTCAGCTGGCCCGCGCGCGCCGTGAACACGCCGTGCTTCGACGCGCCGACATTGGCGCCGAGCACGCGCAGGCCGCCGACCAGCACCGTCATCTCGGGCGCCGTCAGCGTCAGCAGCTGCGCGCGGTCCACGAGCAGCTCCTCGGCCGAGACGGTGTACTCCGTCTTCAGGTAGTTGCGGAAACCGTCCGCCGTCGGCTCGAGCGGCGCGAAGGACGCCGCGTCGGTCTGCTCCTGCGTCGCATCCGTGCGGCCCGGCGCGAAGGGCACCTTCACGTCATGGCCCGCCGCCTTCGCCGCCGCCTCGATGCCCGCGCAACCGCCGAGCACGATGAGGTCCGCGAGCGAGACGCGCTTGCCGCCCGTCTGCGCCGCGTCGAAGGCCGCCTTGATGCCGCCGAGCACGCCCAGCACCTTCTCGAGCTGCGCCGGCTGGTTCACCTCCCAGTCCTTCTGCGGCGCGAGCCGGATGCGCGCGCCGTTGGCGCCACCGCGCTTGTCCGAGCCGCGGAAGGTCGAGGCCGAGGCCCAGGCGGTGGAGACCAGCTCCGCCACCGTCAGGCCGGAGGCGAGGATCTGCGCCTTCAGCACCTCGGCGTCGCGCGCGTCGATCAGCGGGTGATCCACGGCCGGCACCGGGTCCTGCCAGATCAGGTCTTCCTTCGGCACGTCCGGGCCGAGGTAGCGGACCTTCGGCCCCATGTCGCGATGCGTCAGCTTGAACCAGGCGCGCGCGAAGGCGTCCGCGAACTGCTCCGGGTTCTCGTGGAAGCGCTTCGAGATCGGGCCGTAGATCGGGTCCATGCGCATCGCCATGTCGGCGGTCGTCATGATCGGCGCGTGGAACTTGCCCGGCACATGCGCATCCGGCACCAGCGTCGCCGCGGCCGGGTCGGTCGGGATCCACTGCCAGGCGCCCGCCGGGCTCTTGGTCAGCGTCCACTCGTAGCCGAACAGCATGTCGAAGTAGCCGTTGTCCCACTTCGTCGGGTTCGGCGTCCACGCACCCTCGATGCCGCTGGTGATCGCGTCCTTGCCCTTGCCGGTGCCGAACTTGCTGATCCAGCCGAGGCCCTGCGCCTCGATCGGCGCGGCTTCCGGCTCCGGCCCCACCAGCGCGGCGTCGCCCGCGCCGTGGCACTTGCCGAAGGTGTGCCCGCCGGCCACCAGCGCCACCGTCTCCTCGTCGTTCATCGCCATGCGCGCGAAGGTCTCGCGGATGTCGCGGCCCGAGGCGATCGGATCCGGGTTCCCGTTGGGGCCCTGCGGGTTCACGTAGATCAGGCCCATCTGCACCGCGGCGAGCGGGTTCTCGAGGAAGCGGTCGCCGGTGTAGCGCTTGTCGCCGAGCCAGGTGTCCTCGGCGCCCCAGTAGATGTCCTGCTCCGGCTCCCAGATGTCGACGCGGCCGCCGCCGAAGCCGAAGGGCTTCAGGCCCATCGACTCGATCGCGCAGTTGCCGGTCAGGATGAACAGGTCGGCCCAGCTGATCTTGTTGCCGTACTTCTGCTTCACCGGCCACAGCAGGCGGCGCGCCTTGTCGAGGTTGCCGTTGTCGGGCCAGGAGTTCTCGGGCGCGAAGCGGTGCGCGCCGTTGCCCGCGCCGCCGCGGCCGTCGCCGGTGCGGTAGGTGCCGGCGGCGTGCCAGGCCATGCGGATGAAGAACGGCCCGTAGTGCCCGTAGTCGGCCGGCCACCAATCCTGGCTGACCGTCATCAGCGCGATGATGTCCTTCTTCAGCGCCGCCAGGTCGAGCTTCGCGAATTCCTGCGCGTAGTCGAAGTCGGGCCCCATCGGGTTCGACTTCAGCGAGTGCTGGTGGAGGATGCCGAGGTTGAGCGCGTTCGGCCACCAGTCGCGGTTCGACCGGCCGCCCACGGTCGCGTTCTTCGGCGCCCCGTGCATCACCGGGCACTTGCCCGCGGTATTCGCGTCCATCTTTCCCTCCGTTCGACCGGTCTGTGTGCAGCAAGCCGAGGTCGCGGCGGCGTGACGACGCCCGCCGGGAACCTTGCGGCACGGATGCCCCATCCCGAAGATAGAGGGAAGTCCCTTGATGCAACCCGTCCGATAGAGGGAAGCTATCGCGACAGTGCGGCTGACCCTGTGAACCTCCGCGACCTGCGCTACCTCCTCGCCATCGCCGAGCACGGCCATATGGGCCGCGCGGCGGAGGCCAGCGGCGTCAGCCAGCCCACCCTCTCCATCCAGCTCCGCAAGCTGGAGGAGCTGCTGGGCGTCGCGCTGTTCGAGCGCAGCGGCAAGGGCGTCGCGCCCACCGAGGCCTGCCAGCGCCTGATCGGCCATGTCCGCGCCGCGGTGGCCGAGGCCGACGCGATCCTGACGCTGTCCGCCGAGCTGCGCGACCCGCTCTCCGGCCGCTTCCGGCTCGGCATCATCCCGACGCTGGCGCCCTACCTCCTGCCGCTGGTCTTCGCGCCGCTGCGCGCCGCGCTGCCCGCGCTGGAGGTCGAGCCGTGGGAGGACCAGACCGCCGGCCTGCTCGATCGCCTCCGCGCGCATGAGCTGGACGCCGCCCTGCTGGCGACCGAGGTGGAGGGCGCGGAGCTGGCCAGCCGCGCGCTGTTCGCCGAGCCCTTCCTGGCCGCCTTGCCGCCCGAGCATCCGCTGGCCGCGCGCGCGGTGGTGGCGGAGGGCGAGCTGGCCGAGGACATGCTGGTGCTGGCCGACGGCCACTGCCTGCGCGACCAGGCCCTGGCCGCCTGCGGCCGGGGCGGCGCACTAGGTGGAACGCTGCGCGCCGCGAGCCTCTCCACCCTGCTGAACATGGTCGCCGCCGGCTATGGCACGACGCTGGTTCCCGGCCTGGCCGCGGGCGCCGCGCAGGACGCCGGCATCGTGCTGCGCCCGCTGGCGGCCCGCGCCGGGCGCACCGTGCGCATCGCCTGGCGCGCCCGCTACCCGAGACGGGCCGCGGTGGAGGCGGTGGGCGAGGTCATCGCGGCGCGCCTGCGCAAGTTCTCGGAGAGCGCGGCGGCCGGGGCGGTGTAGTCGGCCCTGACGCCCGCTAGCGCCCCGGCCGGATGGAGTGGCCCGCGGCGATCAGCGCGGCGCGCAGGAACAGCTCCTCCGGGATCGCCTCGAAGACGGTGTCCTCCACCGCGACCGTCCGGCATTCGGCGTCGCCACAGACCGAGCAGCACGGGCTGCTCCCGACCTGCGCGCCCAGCCACTCCTCCACCGGCCTTCCCGCGATCCAGATGCGGTTCGATTCCTGCGGATCGGCGCCGAAGCGCTGCCGATCGATCTCGCGGATCTCGAGCGTCGGCTCGATGCCCAGCGGCCGCAGCGCCGCGCGGAGCTTGCCCATGCCGCGCTGGATCTCGTCATGCGTGGCCTGGCAGCGGGTGCAGGTCCTGCCTGCCGCATCCGTCAGCCGCTGCCACACGATCGGCAGAGCCTGCATCGTCCTTCCCTTTCCGCCCGGTTCAGGGTAGCCCCGCGCGCCCCGCCGAGAGACCCAGCAACGCCGCGATCCCGACCGGGGGCTCCGGCTGCCAGGGCAGCAGGTAGCTCCGTCGCGCCAGGCTTCGCTGCACGCGCGCGATCTGCGCCGCCTCCCCCTCCATCCGCCGGCGGAGCAGCGGATCGGCGGTGCCGGACCCCGAAAGCCCGCGGTTGATCACCCAGCCATAGGGCTCGATGCCGGCCCGGCGCAGGTCCTCCTGCAGCGCGGCCGCCTCCGACACCGGCGTCGTCTCCGGCAGCGCGACCAGCAGCACCTTCGTCTGCTCCGGGTCGCGCAGCCGCATCAGCGGCGTGACGAGCCGCGCCTGCCGCTCGTCGCCCTGCAGGCCGCGCGTCATCTGCCGGTGATAGGCCCCGGTGGCATCCATCAGCAGCAGCGTGTGGCCGGTCGGCGCGGTGTCGAGCACGACGAAGCTGCTGCGCGCCTCCGCGACGATGCGGGAGAAGGCGTGGAAGACCGCGACCTCCTCGGTGCAGGGCGAGCGCAGGTCCTCCCGCAGCAGCGCACGCCCCGCCTCGTCCAGGCCCTGGCCGCGCGTCTCCATGATCTTCGCGACGTAGCGGTCCGTCTCCGCCTTCGGGTCGATGCGGTCCACCTGCAGCCCGGCCATCTCGCCGCCGAGCGTCATCCGCAGATGCGCGGCCGGATCGGTGGTGCTGAGATGCACCGTCCGGCCGCGCGCGACGAGGCCGACGGCGATGGCGGCCGCCACCGTCGTCTTCCCGACGCCGCCCTTGCCCATGA
>NZ_JAKJIB010000206.1 GCF_021864505.1 Falsiroseomonas oryziterrae | reverse complement strand
CCGGCATGGCGCGCCAGGAGCCGCCGGCGTCGCGCGCGAGGAAGACGCGCAGCACCACGGGCGCCGGCGCGAGCCGCTCGCCCACCAGGCAGGGCGCGGCGGAGGGCGCGACGGGACGCGTCGCCGCCAGCCGCCAGGGCTCGGACGCCGCGGGGCCTGCGAAGGCATCCAGCGCGCCGAGCGGCAGGGGCTCGCCGGGATCGAAGGCGGAGCGGAGGCGCCAGCCTTCGGGCGAGGCGCGCACCCGATCGCGCATCGCAGGATCGCCGAGCCAGAGGGTCTCCACCTGCGGCAGGCGCAGCTCCTCTCCGAGCAGCCGCTGCGCGGCGGTCGAGAGATAGGGGGTGAGCCCCGGCGCCTCCGCCGCCATGGAGCCGGGCGAGTTGACGAGCCGCACCGCGCCCTGGCGCAGCGCGCCCATCAGGCCGGGCACGCCAGCGCCGTGCTGGAATTCCAGCGGGTCGGAAGCCTCGCCCTTGGTGCGCCGGAGGATGACGTCCACCCGCCGGAGCCCGCGCAGCGTCTTGAGGAAGACCTCGCCGCCGCGCACCGTGAGATCGCCCGCCTCCACCAGTTCCAGGCCGAGTTCGCGGGAGAGGAACAGGTGCTCGAGCCAGGTCTCCTGGCGCGCGCCGGCGGTCAAAAGCGCGATGCGCGGATTGTCGACGCCCTCCGGCGCCATCGCCTGGAGCGCGCCGAGCCAGGCATCGAAGAAGGGGCGGATGTTGCGGACCTGCAGCGCGCGGAAGGCCTCGGGCAGGATGCGGCCAAGCAGCGTGCGGTTCTCGGCGGCGAAGCCGACGCCGTTGGCGCCGCCGCAGCGATCGGCGAGCACGCGCCAGCGCCCATCCGGGCCACGCACGAGGTCGGCGCCGTAGAAGGCAAGCCGCGGAACGGGCACGGAAGCCGGCGCGCGGCAGGGGCGCAGCCAGTGCGGGTTGCCGAAGACGAGGCGCGCCGGGATGGTGCCGTCGCGCAGCAGCGCCTGCTCGCCATAGATGTCGTCGAGCAGCGCGGCGAGCAGGCGCGCGCGCTGTGCGAGCCCCTCCTCCAGCGCCGCGAAGTCGGCGGCGGGGACGATCAGCGGGACGGGGTCGCAGCGCCAGGGACGGCGGCTCTGCCCCGCGCCTTCCAGCACCGTCGCGACGCTCTCCTCGTCGAAGGCGCGGTCGAGGCGACGCGCGCGCTCGGCCAGCGCCGTGTAGCCGAGGGCGGAGAAGGCGCCGAGCAATGGTCGCCAGGCGGGCCGGATGCGGCCCTGCCCATCGACCATCTCGTCCAGTTGCGGGGCGTCCGCCGGCGCCGGAAGGTCGGTCAGACGGCGCGCCGCAGATCGAGGGTCCGCGGATGCTGGCGCGAGGGCACGGCGCGGGGCGCGGGCATCGGCCCCGGCGTGTGGCCGAAGGGGAAGAAGCGGGCCATGCGGCGCGCCTCCGCCTCGTTCGCATTGACCGGGAAGGTCTGGTAGTTGCGCCCGCCCGGATGCGCGACGTGATGCGTCGCGCCGCCCAGGCTCCGCCCCGTCCAGCTGTCCCAGATGTCGAAGACGAGCGGCGACTGCGCGCGGATCGTCGGATGCAGGGCGGAGACCGGGTCCCAGGCCTTGAAGCGCACGCCGGCCACGAACTCGCCCGCAGTGCCGGTCGGCGCGAGCGGCACTTCCGCGCCGTTGCAGGCCAGCACGAAGCGCTCCGGCACCCAGCCGGTGACGCGCGCCTGCACGCGCTCCACGCTGCTGTCCACGTAGCGGGTGGTGCCGGCGGCGCCGATCTCCTCGCCCAGCACGTGCCAGGGCTCGAGTGCCGCGCGCAGCTCGAGCTCCATGTCGCGCACCGCGATGCCGCCGATGCGGGGAAAGCGGAATTCGAGGTGTGGCGCGAACCAGGACGGGTCGAAGGCGAAGCCGAGGCCGCGCAGCTCCTCCAGAACGTCGCGGAAATCCTGCGCGACGTGGTGCGGCAGCATGAAGTCGTCGTTGAGTCGCGTGCCCCAATGGATCAGCTTCCGGTCATAGGGCCGTTCCCAGAAGCCGGCGACGAGCGCGCGGAGCAGGAGCTGCTGCACGAGCGACATGCGCGCATGGGGTGGCATCTCGAAGCCGCGCACCTCGACAAGGCCGCGCCGTCCGCCAGGGCCTGGCGGGTCGTAGAGCTTGTCGATGCAGAATTCCGTGCGGTGGGTGTTGCCCGTCATGTCCACCAGCACGTTGCGGAAGATGCGGTCCACCAGCCAGGGCGGCACGTCGGAACCGGGCGGCGGCACCTGCGCGAAGGCGGTTTCCAGCTCGTAGACTGCGTCGGTCCGCGCCTCGTCCACGCGCGGATGCTGGCTGGTCGGGCCGATGAAGACGCCGCTGAACAGGTACGACAGGCTCGGGTGGTTGTGCCAGAAGCCGACCAGCGACTTCAGCAGGTCGGGGCGGCGCAGGAAGGGGCTGTCGGCGGGCTCCGCCGCGCCCATCACCATGTGGTTGCCGCCACCGGTGCCGACATGCTTGCCGTCGAGCGCGAATTTCTCCGCCGCCAGGCCGACCTGGCGCGCTTCCTCGTAAAGCGTCGTGGTGCGCTCGGTCAGCTCGTCCCAGGACGTCGCGGGATGGACGTTGACCTCGATCACGCCCGGATCGGGGGTGACCGAGAAGTGCAGCAGCCGCGGGTCGCTCGGCGCGAGGTAGCCTTCGAGGAAGACCTTGCGGCCGGTCTCCCGTGCCGTCGCCTCGATCGCGGCGACCAGGTCGAGCCAGTCCTCGGCCAGCGCGAGCGGGGGCAGGAAGACGTGCAGCAGCCCGTCGCGCGGCTCGACGCAGAGCGCGGTGCGGACGACGCCGGGCTCCTCACGCCCCGGCTCGGGGACCGGCATCTCCACGATGCGCGCGCGGCCTTCCGGCAGGTCGCGGCGCGGACGGAGTGGCTCGCGCTGCGCGAAGGGATCGCGCTCCGGTTCGGCCTCGATCGCGGCGTCGGAGGCCCAGGGCAGGCCGTCGAGCGGGAGCCGGAAGCCCAGCGGGCTGTCGCCCGGGATCAGGAACAGTTCGCCGTCGCGGAAGGACCATTTGCCGCTTTCCCATGCGCGGGCGGCACCGATCCCGGCGCGACGCAGCGGCAGCACGGACCCGACCTCGCTCGCGAGCCCCTGCCCGAAGACGCGGCGCAGACGCGCGCGCTCCATGGCGTCGCGCAGCTTCGACCCCTCGGCCAGCACGTTGGCGGGCAGCCGGCCCTCGCGCCACAGGTAGTAATGGGTGTCCTCATGCGCCGGGATGCGGAGCTTCGGGTCGAGGCCGAGCTTGCCGGCGAGGAGGGTCGCGAACTCCGCCGCATCCTGCGGCGTCGCATTGTCCGTGTCGTCGTCGGAGGCGAGCAGCGCCGGGTCGGTCCAGACCGGCTCGCCATCGGCGCGCCAGTGGCAGTAGAGCGCCCAGCGCGGCAGCTGCTCGCCCGGATACCACTTGCCCTGCGCGTAGGTGAGCGCCGCACCCGGCGCCCAGAGCGGCTGCAGGCGCCGCAGCAGGCGCCCCGCGTAGCGGCGCTTGGTCGGCCCGAGCGCATCGGTGTTCCATTCCGCCGCGTCGCGATCGGTCTCGGCGACGAAGGTGGGCTCGCCGCCGATCGTCATGCGGACATTGCCGCGCGCCAGCGCCGCATCCACCGCCGTGCCCATCGCCTGCACGGCGTTCCACTGCGCGTCCGTGTAGGGCTTGGTGACGCGCGGCGTCTCCGCCACGCGCACGACATGCATCTCGAAGGAGAATTCGGTCTTGCACTCGTCCACGCCGCCGGTGATCGGCGCGGCGGAGGCGGGCTCGGGCGTCGCGGCGAGCGGGATGTGACCCTCGCCCGCCAACAGGCCGGAGGTGGGGTCGAGCCCGATCCACCCGGCGCCGGGCACATAGACCTCGCACCAGGCGTGCAGGTCGGTGAAGTCGGCCGGCGGGCCGGCCGGGCCGTCCACCGGCTTCACGTCGGGGACGAGCTGGATCAGGTAGCCGGAGACGAAGCGCGCCGCGAAGCCGAGGTGGCGGAGGATGTTCACCAGCAGCCAGCCGGAGTCGCGGCAGGAGCCGCGGCGTTCGGCCAACACTTCCTCCGGCGTCCAGACGCCGGGCTCCATGCGGACGATGTAGCCGATCTCGGCGGCGAGGCGCCGGTTTAGGTCCACCAGGAAGTTGACTGTGTTCGGCGCCTCGCGCGGGATGTCGGCGAGGTAGCGGGCGAGCAGAGGTCCGGCGGCGGTCACGCGACGGAACGGGGCGAGTTCCTCGGCCAGCACCGGGTCGTAGGCGAAGGGGAAGGCCTCGGCCTGCGGCTCGACGAAGAAGTCGAAGGGGTTGATGGTCGCCATGTCGGCGACGAGGTCCACCGTCACCTCGAAGTGGCGCACCCGTTCGGGGAAGACGACGCGGGCGAGGAAGTTGCCCTGCGGGTCCTGCACCCAGTTCAGGAAGTGCGGCTTCGGCGAGATGTTCAGCGAATAGGACAGGACCGGCGTGCGGCTGTGCGGCGCCGGACGCAGGCGGATCAGCTGGGGCGAAAGCCCGACCAGCCGGTCGTAGTCGTAGCGCGTGCGGTGGGTGAGCGCGGCGTGGATGCTCATCGGAGTCGGCGGGGGTCCCGGATGCGTGATCGCTATCCCATTGGAACGGCCCGCCCCGCAAGGGCGGCGGCGTGACCGGGACGTCACCCGGGCATCATCCGGGCCGCCTGGACAGCGCCGGGTCCGGGCGGCACCTTGGCGGCACGAGACAAGGTGACGGGGGAAGGTCCATGGCGAGGTTCGCCCTGGTGACGGGCGCGGGGTCGGGCGTCGGCCGCGCGTCGGCGGTCGCGCTGGCCGAGGCCGGCTGGGCGGTGGCGCTGGTCGGCCGCCGGCGCGACGCGCTGGAGGAGACCGCGGGGCAATGTGGTGGGGCGCGGACGCTGATCCTGCCCACCGACGTCGCCGACCCGGACGCGGTGGATGCCGCCTTCGCCGCGCTGAAGCGCGAGTTCGGGCGCCTCGACCTGCTGTTCAACAATGCCGGGACGAACGTGCCGGGCACGCCCTTCGAGAACCTGACCTGGCAGCAGTGGCGCTCGGTCGTGGCGGTGAACCTCGACGGGATGTTCCTCTGCGCCAGCGCCGCCTTCCGCATGATGAAGGACCAGTCGCCGCAGGGCGGGCGGATCATCAACAACGGCTCGATCAGCGCGCATGCGCCGCGGCCGGGCAGCGCACCCTACACGGCGACGAAGCACGCGGTGACGGGCCTCACCAAGTCGATGAACCTGGACGGGCGGCGCTTCGACATCGCCGTCGGGCAGATCGACATCGGCAACGCCGCGACCCCGATGACCGAGCGGATGGCTGCCGGCGTGCCGCAGGCCGACTGGAGCATCAAGACGGAGCCGCGGATGGACGTGGCGCATGTCGGCCGCGCGGTGGCGCAGATGGCGGACTGGCCGCTCGAGACCAACGTGCTGACCATGACCATAATGGCCACCAAGATGCCCTTCGTCGGGCGGGGTTGAGCGCGATGAACAAGCTGGATCTCGCAGGACGCGTCGCGGTCGTCACCGGCGGGGCGCGCGGCATCGGGCTGGCGATCGCGCGGCGCATGGTCGCCTCCGGCGCCTCGGTCTCCATCTGGGACATGGACCCGGCGAAGACGGAGGAGAGCCGCGCGGCGCTCGCCGCAGACGGCACGGTCAGCGCCCAGGTGCTCGACCTGACGGACGAGACGGCGGTGGCGGAAGCCACGACCAAGACGCTCGCCGCGCATGGCAAGCTCGACATCCTGGTGAACAACGCCGGCATCACCGGCGGCAACATGCCGAGCTGGGAGATCCCGGCGGCGCAGTGGCGGCGCGTGATGGAGGTGAACCTCACCGCGCCCTTCCTTGTCGCATCGGCCGTGGTGCCGCACCTGATCGGGAATGGCTGGGGGCGGGTGGTGAACATCGCCTCCGTCGCCGGCAAGGAAGGCAACCCGAACGCGGCGCATTACAGCGCCTCCAAGGCGGGGCTGATCGGCTACACCAAGAGCCTGGCCAAGGAACTCGCGCAGAAGGGCGTGCTGGTGAACTGCATCACGCCCGCCGCGGCCAAGACCGACATCTTCGACCAGATGACGGAGGCGCACATCGCCTTCATGCTGTCGAAGATCCCGATGGGCCGCTTCGTGGAGGTGGAGGAGATCGCGGCACTGGCCTGCTGGCTCTCGAGCCCGGACTGCTCCTTCTCCACCGGCGCGGTGTTCGACATCTCCGGCGGGCGCGCCACCTACTGAGGAGACCGGCGATGCGCAGCGTGCTGGCGATGCTTGTGGTTCTGGCGCCGGCGGCGGCGCTGGCGGGTGATCCCGCCGAGGGGCGGCGGATGGCGGAGCAATGGTGCGCGCAGTGCCACCGCGTCTCGCCGACCGGCCCGGGCCCGGCGACCGACGCGGTGCCGGCTTTCGCAACCATCGCGACGCGGCCCGGACGCACGGCGGAGACGATCGCGACCTTCCTCCGCGTGCCGCATTCCGGCATGCCGGATCTTGGGCTGACCCTCCGCCAGGCGCAGGACCTCGCGGCGTATGTGATGTCGCAGCGGCCGCAGCGCTGAGGCCATGGTCGCGCTGCTCGCCGACATCGGCGGGACCAATGCGCGCTTCGCCCTGCTCGATGGCGAGGCCGGGGCGCCGGTCGTGCTGCCGGTGGCCGATTTCGCGACCGTGGAGGACGCGGTGGCGGAGGCGCTGGCACGCCTCGCGGCGCCTCGCATCCGGACGGCGGTCCTCGCTCTGGCGGGGCCCGTGCTGCGCGAGCCGGTGCGGTTGACCAACGCGCCCTGGGACGTCTCCTCCGCCGCGCTGACGCGTCGCTTCGGCTTCGACCGCGTGCGGCTGGTCAACGATTTCCTGGTGCAGGCGCATGCGCTGCCGCATCTTCGCGAGGCGGACCTGGTGCGGATCGGCGGCGGCAGGCCGGACCCCACGGCGCCGATGGTGGTGCTGGGGCCGGGCACGGGCCTTGGCGTCGCCGGCTTCCTGCCGCCCGACCGCGCCATACCGACCGAGGGCGGGCATATCGGCCTGGCGCCAGAGGATGCGAGGGAGGATGCCGTGGTGCGGGCGCTGCGCGCGCGTTGCGGCCGCGCCGGCGCGGAGGAGGCGCTGTCGGGCCGCGGCCTCGCCATGCTGCACGCGATCCTGGCGGAACTGCGCGGCGCCGAGGTGCCGCCGCGCGACGCGGCCGAGGTGGCG
>NZ_JAKJIB010000205.1 GCF_021864505.1 Falsiroseomonas oryziterrae | reverse complement strand
CCGTCCGCGGCGTCGGACGCGGCAGCGGATCGGGCGGCACCAGTGCCGCCGCGCGGTTGCCGCCGAGGCGCGAGAGGATGGCGCGGCCCGGCGCCGTACACCAGGCCGGCAGCCGCACGCCGAGCGCGAGATCCACGCTGACGACGTGGCGGCTCGGCACGCGCGCGACATAGACGACGTCCGCGCCTTCGAGCTCCGTCAGGTTCACCGTCTCCTCGCAGCGGCGCGCGAGGTCGTCGAGGAAGGGCAGCGCGACGCGCCGCAGCGTGTCGGCCTGCAGGAAGCCATGCGCGAGGTCGAGCACGCGCGCAGCCAGCACATAGCGGCGATCCGCTTCGTCCTGCCGGACGAAGCCGAGCGCGCGCAGCGTGTGCAGCATGCGCTGCGCGGTGCTGCGGTCGGTGCCTGCCAGCGCGGCCGCCTCGGGCAGCGTCACCGGCCCGCCCGCCCGCGCGATCGCCGAGAGCAGCGCAAGGCCCTTCGCCAGGCTGCCGACGAAGAGCCGCGCATCGACGCCCTCCGGCACGCGCGTCGTCACGTGGCGACAGGCCCGTAGAGATCCGGCCGCCGGTCGCGCCACCAGGGGAAGTCCTTGCGCGCGCGCGTCACCTCGTCGAGGTCGATCTCGTACACCAGGAGTTCCTCGCCCTGCGTGCCGGCCTCCGCCGCGATCATGCCGCGCGGATCCACCACCATCGAGCGGCCGAGATGATGCCGCGGGCCCTCCACGCCGACGCGGTTCGCGGCCAGCACCCAGACGCCGTTCTCGTAGGCGCGGGCGCGCAGCGGCACCTCCCAGATCGAGGCGCGGCGGCCGGGATCGGCATAGGTCGAGAAGCAGATCGGCATCACGATCGCCTCCGCCCCGGCGAGGGCAAGCACGCGCGACGGCTCGGGGTAGAGACGGTCGTTGCAGATCTGGATGCCGAAGCGGCAGCCGGCGACGTCGAAGACTGGCAGCGCGTTGCCAGGCGCGAAGTAGAGCTTCTCGAAGCTGCCCGTGCCGCCCGGCGCGTCGGTCGGGAAATAGGCCGGGATGTGCGTCTTGCGGTAGCTGCCGGCGACCTCGCCGCGCTCGTCCACCACCACCGCAGCGTTGAACCAGCCGCTGCCCGCGCGTTCGCCGACGCCGAGCACGGCGGCGATGCCGTGCCGCGCGGCGAGGCCGCGCAGATGCGCCATCTCCGGACCGTCGGGCGCGACGAACCAGCGGTCGAAGTCCTTCTCCAGCCGGTTCGGGAAGAAGGGCGCGAGGAAGAGCTCGGAGAAGACGAGCAGCCGGACGCCGCGCGAGGCGGCCTGCTCGAACATCGCCTCGGCGCGGCGGAGGCCGAGCGCGAAGCCCTCTTCCTCCACCGGCCCGGTCTGCGCCAGGCCGACCGTCAGCAGGCGGGGCATGGCGCGCTCAGCCCCGCCAGATCTCGCCGAGCACGCGGCGCAGATTGCCGCCCATAATCTTCTCCACCTCGCCTTCCTTGTAGCCGGCCTTCAGCAGCGCGTCGGTCTTGCGCGCGAGGAAACGGGGATTGTTGAGCTCGTCCGGATACCGCTTCTCCAGCGTGTTCCCGAAGGCGCGCACGAAGTCGGCCGTCGCGCCGGCGTAGCGCGTGAAGCTCATGCCGAGGATCTCGTTCGCCTTCTCGCTGCTCTCCAGAGCAGCCATGTCGTTGCCGAAGCCGACATGCTCGATGCCGACCAGGTTCACCACATGCTTCAGGTGGCGCAGGAAGAGGTTGAGCGTCGGCGGGTTCGCGGGGTTGCCGTCCCAGTTCATGAAGCCGTGCAGCGAGACGCCGACGATGCCGCCCGTCGCGGCGACGGCGCGGATCACCTCGTCGCTCTTGTTGCGCGGGCGGTCGGTGACGGTCTTGGCGTTGGCATGCGTCAGCAGGATGGGCTGCTTCGTCGCCGCCGCGGTGTCGAGGCAGGTGCGCTCCCCGGTGTGCGAGAGGTCGATCGCGAGGCCCAGGCGGTTCATCTCCGCCACCACCTCGTGGCCGAAATTGGACAGGCCGGCGTTGCGCTTCTCCAGGCACCCGTCGCCGACCGGGCAGGCCTCGTTGTAGGTGAGCTGGATGATGCGCAGGCCGAGGCGCTGGAAGGCTTCCAGCCGCTCCGCCTTGTCGCCGAGCATCTTGGTGTCCTGCCAGCCCATGATGAGGCCGACCTTTCCCTCGCGCTTGGCGCGGTCGATGTCGGTCGCGCGCTCGATCAGCGTCCAGCCGGAGCCAGGATCCGCGCAGCGCTGCCGCCAGGTCGCGAAGGCGTCGAAGGTCGTCTCGAAGTTGTCGATCGGCGAGCGGATGGTGAGGTTGACGGCGGTGATGCCGCCTTCCTTCAGCCAGCGCGGATCGCCGTCGGAGTGGAAGACCAGACCGTCGATGATGGTCAGGCGGTCGTGCAGCGAGGCCATGGCGCGTTCCCCCAGGGGTGGCGCGGCGGGCAGGCCCATCGCGCGCGTTGCCGATTGGATACCGATAGGCTCATATTGAAAAGGGGGCGGGACCCCCGACGCCGAGAGGGACCACGACGATGCGCGCTGCCGATCCCCGTCTGCCACGCCGCCTGCTGCTGGGAGCAGCGGCGGCCGCCGCCCTGGCACGACCCGGCTTCGCGCAGGCGCCGTGGCCCAATCGCCCGGTTCGCCTGATCGTGGCGTATCCGGCAGGCGGCAGCACAGACATCGCAGCGCGACTGCTGGCCGATCGGCTCGCCCGCGTCTGGGGCCAGCCCGTGATCGTGGAGAACCGCGCGGGCGCGGCCGGCACGATCGGCGCCGACAGCGTCGCGAAATCCGCGCCCGATGGCTACACGCTGCTGCTCGCCGCCTCGCCCGAGATCGCCATCGCGCGCAGCACGCAGCGCAACCTGCCCTACGATCCGGTGGCGGATTTCGCGCCCATCAACCTGCTGGCGCAGTCACCCTTCCTGCTGGTCGCCTTCGCCGGGCTGAACGTGTCGAACCTGGCGGAGCTCACCGCACTGGCGCGTGCGCGGCCGGGCACGCTGAACTACGCCAGCTTCGGCATCGGTACCTCCAACCACTTCGTGGGCGAGCTGTTCAAGGCCGAGACGGGGCTCGACATCCAGCACATCCCCTATCGCGGCAGCGGTCCGATGATGAACGACATGGTCGCGGGCAGCGTGCAGCTCGGCTTCGACACCGTGCCGGCGGCGCTGCCGCATGTCCGCTCCGGCCGGCTGCGCGCCATCGGCGCGGCGATGCTCCGCCGCTCGCCGCTCGCGCCCGATGTCCCGACCTTCGACGAGCAGGGCCTGCGCGGCTTCACCGGCGGCAGCTGGGTGGGTCTCGTCGCGCCGGCCCGCACGCCGGAGCCGGTGATCGCCCGCATCGCCGCCGACACCGACCGCGTGATGCAGGACGGCCTGGCGCGCGAGCTGGAGGAGCGCGGCCTGGCGCCGGAGAATCTCGGCCCCGCCCCCTTCCGCGCCTTCATCGAGACCGAGGTCCGCAAATGGGGCGACGTGGCGCGCCGGGCGAACATCACCGCGTCCTGAGGCGAGATGCGTGCGTCGTTGAGCGTTGACCGGCGGCCGGCGTCCGCCGGACGAGGCCGCGAACGCGGCCCGCCGCAAGTGCGGCGAAGCCGAGCGCCGGAAGCGCGCTGGCGTCTGAAGCATGACGTGCGTCAGCACGTCGTGAAGCCGGCATGAAAGTCCTCGTCATCGGTGCCGGCCTGGTCGGGCTGGCGCTGGCCTTCCGCCTGCGCCAGCAGGGGGCGGAGGTCGCGGTCGTGGATCCGGAACCGCCGGGCGAAGGCGGCGCGAGCTTCGGCAATGCCGGCGCGATCAGCTCGACCTCCGTCGTGCCGCTCGCCATGCCGGGCCTGCTGAAGCAGGTGCCGCGGATGCTGCTGGATCCGGCGGCGCCGCTGCACATCCCGGCGCGCTACTGGCTGCGTGCGGCGCCCTGGCTGCTGCGCTTCGTCGCCGCCGCGCGCCCCGCCACCGTGGCGCGCGCCGCGGCCGCGCTCGACCAGCTCCAGAAGCTCGCGCTGGAGCAGCACCTGGCGCTGGCGCGCGACATCGGCGCGCCGGAGCTCATCGCCACCAACGGCAATCTCTATGTCTACCGGGACGAGGCGCAGCTGGCGAAGGACAAGGCCGGCTTCGAGCTCCGCCGCTCCTACGGCGCGCGGGTCGAGATCCTCGACCGCGCGGGCATCGACGCACTCGAGCCGCAGATCGGCCCCGCCTACCGGATCGGCGTCTTCTTCCCCGACCATGGGCATTGCGCATCGCCCGCCCGCTACGGCCGCGCGGTGGCGGAGGCCTTGCTGCGTGCTGGTGGCGAGATCCGTCGCGACCGCATCCGTGCGCTGACCGTCGAGGGCGGGCGCGTCACCGGCGCACAGGGTGAGGCGCAGCACCATGCCGCGGACGAGGTCGTGGTAGCCGCGGGCGCCTGGTCGGCACGGCTGCTCGCGCCGCTCGGCTACCGCATCCCGCTCGAGACGCAGCGCGGCTATCACGTGAACCTGCCGGCGAGCGGGCTGTCGCTCTCGCGTCCGATCACGCCGGCCGACCGCAAGGTGTTCATCACGCCGATGGAAGGCGCCGTGCGCGTCGCAGGCACGGTGGAGATCGCGGGGCTGGACGCGGCGCCCAACGAGGCGCGCGCAAGGCTGCTCTACGACGACCTCGCCGCCATCTTCCCGGAGGCGCGGACCGAGGGCGCGAGCGGCTTCTGGATGGGCCACCGGCCGTGCCTGCCCGACAGCGTGCCGGTGATCGGGCCGGCGCGGCGGATCGGCGGCCTCTGGTTCGCCTTCGGCCACGGGCATCTCGGCCTCACCGGCTCCGCGCCCACCGCGCAGATGCTGGCGCCAGCCATCCTCGGCCGCCCCGCCAACCAGGAGTTCACGCCCTTCGCCGCCGAGCGCTTCGCATGATGCGACGTTGACATGCGCCGCCGCACGCGGGGAGGCTTCGCAGCACCAGCCGGAGGGATGACGATGCAGCGGAACGGATGGCGGGCGCTCGCCGCCTCACTGATCATGGGCGCGGCCGGCGCGGCGCAGGCGCAGCAGCTGACCGTCGGCGTGCAAGCCAGCTTCAACATCGACCCGCACTTCATCTTCCTCGGGCCGAACATGGCCGCGGCGCGGCATGTCTTCGACACGCTGGTCAACCGCGACGCCGACAGCCGCTGGACGCCCGGCCTGACCGAGAGCTGGGCGCCGGTGGGCGAGAATGTCTGGGAGTTCCGCCTGCGCCAGGGCGTGCGCTTCCACGACGGCACGCCCTTCACGGCGGAGGACGTCGTCTTCTCCTTCCAGCGCATCCCGAACATTCCCGGCAACCCCGGGCCCTACACGCCGAATCTGCGCGGCATCACGCGCACCGAGGTGGTGGACCCGCACACCATCCGCCTGCACACGGCCTCTCCCAACCCGGTGCTGCCCGGGCAGATGACCAACGTCTTCATCGTCAACCACCGCGCCGCGCAGGGCGCGCTGCCGCCCGATTTCGCCTCGGGCCGCGCCGCGATCGGCACCGGCCCCTTCCGGCTCGAGCAGCACCGCGGCCCGGACGGGATGAGCGTCACGCGCTTCGACGGGTACTGGGGCGAGAGACCGCATTGGCAGCGCGTGAACGTCCGCGTCATGTCGAACGACGCGACGCGCATGGCTGCCCTGCTGGCCGGCGATGTGGACCTGATCGAGGAAGTCCCGACCGGCGAGGCGGAGCGCCTTGAACTGACAGGCCGCGTCGCGATTTTCCGTCGCGCCTCCGACCGCGTGATCTTCCTGTTGCCGCACGTCGGCGCGGAGCGGCTGTCGCTGCTGACCGACCACGAGGGACGTCCGCTCGACCACAACCCGTTCCGCGACCTCCGCGTGCGGGAGGCGCTGAGCCTCGCGATCAATCGTGCCGCGCTGGTGGAGCGCAGCATGGACGGCATGGCCGTGGCGAATGGCCAGCTCGTGCCGGAGGGCTTCGGCGGCTACGACCCGACGATTCCGGTGCCGGCCTTCGATCCCGCCCGCGCCCGACGCCTGCTGGCGGAGGCGGGTTACCCGAACGGCTTCGGCTTCACGCTGGCCTGCCCGAACGACCGCTACGTGAACGACGCGCGCGTCTGCCAGGCGCTCGGCCAGATGTTCACCCGCGCCGGCTTCCAGGTGCGTATCGAGACCCAGCCCGGCACGGTCTACTTCGCGCGGACGGCGGTGGGGCGGAACGAGGTGCCGCTGGTCTTCTTCGGCCAGTCCTCCTCCTCGACGCGCGATGCGACGCATGTGCTGAGCCTTGCGATGCACAGCCAGCAGCTGCAGCGTGGCCTGGGCCAGTCGAACCGCGGCGCCTTCGCGGATGCGGGGCTCGACCGGCTTATCCAGAACGCGGCCTTCCGCATGGAAGGCGACCGCGAGGCGGCGCTGCGCACCGCGATGCGGGAAGCCATGCGCCTGCACGCCGGCATCCCGCTCTACACGCAGATGGTGATCGCCGCCGCGCGGCAGGGCATCCACTACACACCGCGGCTCGACGAGCAGACGGTCGCGATCCATGCGAGGCCCGCGAATTGATGCGCCACTACCCGATCGGCCGCCCGACGGTCAGCGGCACGCGCCACGCGATCAGTGCGGGCCACTACCTCGCGGCCAGCGCTGGCTTCGCCATCCTGGAAGCCGGCGGCAACGCGGTGGATGCGGGCTGCGCGGCAGGCCTCGCGCTCGGCGTGCTGCAGCCCGACCTCGTCTCGGTCGCCGGCGTCGCGCCAATCCTGATCCGCAAGGCCGACGGTACGATGGAGAGCATCGCGGGCCTCGGCCACTGGCCCGCGAGCACGCCGCCCGACGTCTTCCTGCGCGAGCATGGCGGCAAGATGCCGCCCGGCGTGCGCCGCATGGTCGTGCCGGCGGCGATCGATGCCTGGATCCAGGCGCTGGAGCGGCACGGCACCATGTCCTTCGGCGATATCGCCGCCGCCGCCATCCGCTTCGCCGGCGAGGGCTTCGCGACCTACGACCTGCTGGCCACCAGCATCGAGGCGCACAGGGACGAGTACCGCCGCTGGCCGCAGAACGCCGCGATCTTCCTGCCGGGCGGCGAGGTGCCGCGCATCGGCCAGAAATTCGTGCAGTCCGACCTCGCCCGCAGCCTGTCCTACATGGTGGAGCAGGAGCGCGCGGCGGCGCGCGGCGGGCGCCGGGCCGGCCTCGCCGCGGCGCACGCCCCCTTCTACCGCGGCGATCTCGCCCC
>NZ_JAKJIB010000204.1 GCF_021864505.1 Falsiroseomonas oryziterrae | reverse complement strand
CCGGAGGCGCTGCTTGCCGCCTGGCAGGCGGCGCGCGCGGGCGCGGCGGCGGGGCGCTGGGGGCCGCCGCGGACCCTGCTGTTCCAGCGGGCCGAGGCGGAGCCGACGGTGATCGCCATCGCCGACGCCGATGCGCGCTGCTGGGCGGAGGCGGTGGATCGCGGCGCCGATCTCGGCACGCTGCCGGGGCTTGCGCTCTGCCTCCGGCTGCTGGCGCTGATCGAGGTGCTGGCCCGCGCGCCGTGGCTCGCCGGCATGTTCGACCTGACCGCCGAGGGGATCGAGTTGCATCCCGCGCTGGTCCGGGCTGCGGCATCGATGCCGCTCGATGGCGGCGCAAGGTTCGACGCGATGGCCCTTCGGCGGCTATTGTCGCGCGGACTCGCGTCGCGGGCCTCCGCCTGAGCCGCGAACCCGCCCGCCACACTCCGGATCCGCGCCCGATGCCCCGTCGCCCGATGTGCCGTCCAGCCCTGCTGGTCCTGCCCCTGCTGCTCGCGGCCTGCGCGCAGCCCCTGCCGGTGCCGCCGATGGGCGGGGCGCCGCGCGGGGAGCGCGACGCCTCGGTCGATGCCTGCCGCGCCGAGGCGGACCGGGTCGTCAGCTTCCGCGAGCGCGGCCAGACGATGCGCGCCGACGAGACGGAGAGCGGCCGCGGCACGGTGACGGTCGCGCCCTTCAGCCGGGCGGAGAACGACCGCGCCATGGCGCAGATGGACCGCGACCGGATCATCCAGGACTGCCTCGCCGGGGCGCGGACGGCCCGGCGCTGACGCCGCGGTGGCCGCGCTCGGCGGCCTCGGCCGCGCGCTCTCGCACCGCAATGCGCGGATCTTCTTCGGCGGCTCGCTGGTCGCCTGGACGGGCCTCTGGATGCACCGCATCGCGGTGGCCTGGCTGGCCTGGGAGCTGACGCGGAGCGCCTTCTGGGTCGGCGTCGTCGCCTTCTGCGACCTGGCGCCGGCGGTCATCTTCTCCCCCATCGCCGGCGCCGTCGCGGACCGGGTGGACCGCGTGCGGCTGGCGATGGCGGCGCAGGCGGCGATCGGGCTGCAGGCGGCGGTCATCGCGGGGGTGACGGCGGCAGGGCACATGAGCATCGGGCTGCTGCTCGTGCTTGAGGTTGCGGGCGGCATCGCCGCGTCCTTCGCGCAGCCGGCGCGGCAGACGCTGATGCCGGGGATCGTGCCGCGCGGCGATCTTGCGGCGGCGGTGGCGTGCAACAGCCTGACCTTCAGCATCGCGCGCTTCATCGGCCCCGCGCTCGCCGGGCCCATCATCGCGATCTGGGGCGTGGTGCCGGCGATCGGGGCGAATGCCGTCGCCTATCTCATCGCCTGCGCCACGCTGCCGCTGCTGAGCATCGCGGCGGCCGAGCGGCGCGGCCACCCGGTGTCCAAGAGCCTCTGGGGCGAGGTGGTGGAGGGCATCTCCTACGCCGCGCGGCACCGGGGGATCGGGCCGCTGCTGCTCTATGCGGCGCTCGGCGCGATCCTGCTGCGCGGCGTGCAGGAGATCCTGCCGCCCTTCGTGGAGCGGCTGTTCGGCCGCGGGGCGGAGAGCCTGGCGATCCTGACCGCCTGCTTCGGCATCGGCGCGCTGGTGGCGGGGCTGTGGGTGGCGAACCGCGGACGGCTCGAGGGCACGACGCGGCTCGCGGTCTGGGCGGCGCTGGCGCAGGCCGCGGCAACGGGGCTGTTCGTGGCGACGGGCTGGTTCCCGCTCGGGATGCTGGCGGCGGCGCTGATCGGCGGCTTCGCCTCGGTGCATGGGATCAGCGTGCAGACGCTGCTGCAGACCGCGACGGAGCATGAGTTCCGCGGGCGGATGCTGAGCCTCTGGGGGCTGATCACGCGTGCCTGCCCGGCGCTGGGTGCGCTCGCCCTGGGTGCCGCGGGGGAAGCCTTCGGGCTGCGCGTGCCGACGCTGGTGGCGGTCGCGCTCTTCCTCGGCGTCTTCGCCTGGGGCATGGCGAAGCTCGGGCGCATGGAGCGCGAGTTGGAAGGCGGGGGCGCGAGTCCTGCCGCCCGCTGAAGGGGAATGGGAATGCTGGACGCCGCGATCGTGGGCATGGGCCGCTGGGGCCGGGTGCTGGTGGAGAGCGTCCACGGGCGGAACGATTTCGGGGCGGCCGATTCAGACCTCCGGGCTGCGCCCTCCGGTCATCGGACGCCGGCCGGGATCCGCTTCGTCGCCGGCTCGACCGGCACGCCGGAGAAGGCGCGGGACTGGGCGGCGGAGAAGGGCATCCGCCTGCTCGGCAGCTACGCCGAGGTGCTGGCAGACCCGGCGGTGAAGGCCGTGGTGCTCGCCACCCCGCATGGACAGCACGCCGAGCAGGTCGTCCAGGCCGCGCGCGCCGGCAAGCATGTCTTCGTCGAGAAGCCCTTCACCCTGGCCAAGGCGGATGCCGAACGCGCCGTCGCGGCCTGCCGCGAGGCCGGGGTGGTGATGGCGCTCGGCCACAACCGGCGCTTCCTGCCGGCGGTGGCGGAGATGAAACGCATGCTGGCCGATGGCGCGCTCGGGACGCTGCTGCATGTCGAGGGGCAGTTCAGCGGGCCCGGCGCGCTCGCCTACAAGCCGGGGATGTGGCGGGCCGACCGCGCCGAGAGCCCGCTCGGCGGCATGGGCGGCATGGGCATCCACATGATCGACATGATCATCAACCTCGCCGGGCGCTTCCGGGAGGTGACGGTGCGCAGCCATGCCCGCGTCTCGACGACCATCGACGACACCACGGCGATGCTCGGCGTGCTGGAAAGCGGGGCGACGGTCGGCTTCGCGACGCTGGCCCTCGCACCGCGGCTGTGGCGCGTGGCCTTGTTCGGCACGGCGGGAATGCTGGAACTCCAGACGCATGAGCGGCTGACCTTCCAGCCGGTCGAAGGCGAGGGCTGGACGCGGCAATATCCGAAGACCGACATCGAAGCCGCTGAACTTGCAGCATTCGCAGCCGCCGTGCGCGGCGAGGCGCCCTACCCTCTCCCGGTCGAGGACGCGATCCACGGCGTCGCGGTGTTCGAGGCGATGATCGGCGCCGCGGCCTCGGGCAGCAGCTACGCCGTGGCGTGAGGGCGGGCCCGGCAGGGCGCGCCGTCTTGACGCGTTGTCTTGCCGCCCTGGCATCCACTGCCTAGAAGCGCGCGCGCCGTCATCAGGAGGCTCGCACCATGTCCAAGATCACCCGCCAGGGCAGCAACCAGATCCTGTCCAACTCGGTCGAGTACCACAACTTCGTCTATCTCGCCGGCCTGACCGCCGACGACCTCTCGCAGGACGTCACCGGCCAGACCCGCCAGGTGATCGCCAAGATCGACGCCGCGCTGGAGGCGAACGGGACCGACAAGACCCGTCTGCTGCAGGCGCAGATCTGGCTGAAGGACATCCGCGACCGCGACGCCATGAACAAGGTGTGGGTCGAGTGGCTCGGCGATGCCGGCCGCCCGGCGCGCGCCTGCGTGGAGGCCAACATGGCCGATCCGCGCCACCTGGTGGAGATCATGGTCACCGCCTGCCGCTGAGGCGGGTTTGAACGGGGCGCCGGCCGTCGCTGCCGGCGCCCTTCCCGCGCCGCCCCGGTCGCGCGGGTGGCCTCTATACGACTCCTGCATGGCTCCCATCTTTTCCCTTCGGGGCAGCCTTGAGTCTTGTGTTTCGTGTGTTGCATCGATGTCGCAACACCGTGGCCACCATGTCGTGCGTGTCGGCGGCTAGGATGATTTGCCGATTGTAGACGCCGCGACTCACTCGCCTCCGACAAATCACGCCGGATTACGCCGTGTAACGCCCGGCCGGGTTGGCACCCCCGCGGTCGGCGGTTACCCGCCATCACACACAACGGCGTCATCGCCGTTGCAGGGGCGGACAAACGGGGGACGACTGGATGCGGGCTCGCAGCGCGCTTGTGTTTCTGTCGGTCATCTTCGGTGCGGCCACCTTCCCGGTCGCCGACGCCGCAGCCAATCAGCGGCAGAGTCAGAAGCAGGCGCGGGCGCCCCAGGCGACAGCGCAGCAGGCGGCGCCGGCCCGCGCCACCGCGCAGCGCAGCCAGTCCCGTCCCGTGGCCGCCCGCTCGGTCCAGCCCCGGATGGCCATCGCGCCGCAGGAACAGGCCCAGGCCGCGCTGCTGACGCCGGCCGTCGCCCGCTTCGCCGGCCAGCCCGGCACGCCGATCCTGCCCGTCTCGATCTCCTCCGGCCTCTCCTGCGTGCCCTTCGCGCGCATGGCGACGGGCATGAACATCAGCGGCGACGCCCGCCAGTGGTGGCACAACGCCGCCGGCACCTATGCCCGCGGCCAGCACCCGGAGCGCGGCGCCATCCTGTCCTTCCCGGCCTCCGGCGGCATGAGCCGCGGCCATGTCGCGGTGGTCAGCCGGGTCGTGAACGCCCGCACGATCGAGATCGACCACTCCAACTGGGCGGGCCCCGGCATCCGCCGCGGCACGGTCATGCGCGGGGTGCGGGTGGTGGACGTCTCCGACCGCAACGACTGGACCGCCGTCCGCGTCCAGGTCGGTCACGACAGCGACACCTTCGGCCGGACCTATCCGACCCACGGCTTCATCTACAACCGGCCGGTGGGCGAGCGCACGCTGCTGGTGCGCGGCCCGGCCCTGCAGGAGGTCGCGATGGCCTCCTCGCCGCATGCGCGGCTGCACATGATCCGCGCCGCCGAGGCGCTCGCCGATTGAGCTTGCCTCCGGCCCCCCGGCCGGGCTGACCTCCGGGGCGCAAACCCCGGCGCAGGAGCTCGGCGATGCATGACAAGCGGGCCGATGGCGCCGAGCGGCTGATGCTGCGGGCCAGCGACGACATCCCGAACAACCCGCGCCTGCCGGTGCTGCTCCATCGCGGCGCCGTGCCGGCCGGAGACCCGGCGGCGGCCGAGGCGCTGTTCGCCCGGCACGGCTGGCAGCCGGCCTGGCGGAACGGGATCTACGACTTCCACCACTACCACCCGAACGCCCATGAGGCGCTGGCGATCGCGGCAGGACAGGTGCGGGTGCGCCTGGGCGGCGAGGGCGGCGTCACGCTCGACCTCGCGGCCGGCGACGTGGTGGTGCTGCCGGCCGGCACCGGGCACCGGAACCTCGGCCAGACGCCGGACCTGCTGGTGGTCGGCGCCTACCCGCCCGGCGCGCCGCCGGAGCAATACACCGGGCGCCCCGGCGAGTTGCCGCGCGCGCTCCACGCCATCCCGACGGTGCCGGCGCCGCCGAGCGATCCGGTGACCGGCGGCCCCTATCCGGCGGGCTGATCGCGCTCCAGCACCGCGGTGGAGCCAGGCGAGAGGATCGCATAGGCCCGCCCGCGCCAGCGCACCTCCCGCCCGACGGCAGAGGCCAGGAAGATCCCGAGTTGCAGGAGATGCGCGACCGGCAGCAGCAGCCGGTCGCCCGGCATGGCGCGGGCCACCGCCTCGGCATCCGCCGGCGGCAGGACGCGGCGGGCCACCTCGGCGCGCATCGAGGCGCGCCATTGCTGCAGGCCGAGCGCGAGGCCGAGCACGGCGATCGCGGCGAGGTCGCCGCCCAGCGCGGCCGGGAGCAGCACCAGGACGGCCAGCACGGGCAGGAGCAGCCCGATGCCGAGCGAGGCCCAGGCCAAGGGTGCGTAGATCCGCGTCAGCAGCATCTGCCGGCGCGCGAAGGCGAAAAGGCTTGCCCAGTCGTGCCGCGTCGGGCTCGGCACCAGCACGCGTCGCGGGGTCCAGGGCGGCAGGCCGGCGGCATGCGCGGCCCGCGTCAGGGACAGGCAGTCCGACATCGCGCCGCCCCAGACGCGGCGGATCTTCACCGTCTGCAATGCCTCCGCGGTGATGGCGGTGGACCCGCCCCAGAGCAGGTTGAGCGCCCGCGGCCGCGCGAAGGTGGCCGGCCCGCGATCCGCGATGGCGGCGAGCCGCGACGGCAGGTCCTCCGGCAGCATCCAGCGATAGCCCGAGGCGATCTCCGCCCGGCCGGCGCGCAGCGGCCGCGTGAGCTCCGCCAGCCAGTTGGGTTGCGGCCGCGTGTCGGCGTCGAGGGTGACGACGATCCGCTCCTCGGGGTGCCGCGTGCCGAGCGCCACGAGCAGGTTCTGCACCTTCTGCGACCGCCCCTCGCCGGGCCCGGCAAGGAGGGTCGAGAAGCGCGCCGGGTCGAGACCCTGGGCCAGCGCGAAGGCCGGGTCGCGATCGTCCTCGAAGACGAGCACGGCCCGCCAGGGTCCGGGATAGTCCTGCGCCGCCAGGGCGGCGAGGCAGCCGCGGATGTCCTCGACCTCCGCGGCGTCGTTGGCGCGGATCGGCAGCAGGACCAGCACCGGCGGGAACGGCCCCGGGTCGGCCGGCGCGGCGGAGGGCAGCCCGCGCAGGTAGAGCGCGGTCGCCAGGGTGGCGAGCAGCGAGACGATGAGCCAGCCCGCCGCCAGGACGCCGGCGACCAGCCCCAACCCAGCCAGCGCCCCAGCCAGCCCGATCCCAGCCAGCTCCATGCCACCCTCGGTTGTAGCGACGCCACTCAACTACTGGACGGCGTGGCGCTGGTCCACTTGCTTCTGCGGTCGTAGAGGTCGGCGATGGACGGCGACGTCTTCATCCCGCCGATGCCGACGCCGCGCGACAGCCTGCCGGGACCGGTGGAGGCGCTGCGCCTGGTGCGGCGCGACCTGCTCGAGCTTTTCCTGCGCCGGACCTACCGCGCGCAGCTGATGGACCTGCGCCTGCTCGGCCACCGCATCGTGTTGGTGAACCACCCGGAGCTGGTGCGCGAGGTCTTCGTCCTGAAGCACGAGACCTACCAGCGGAAATCTCGCTTCATGGAGGGCGCGCTGCGGCCGGTGATCGGCAGCAGCCTCTTCATCAACCACGGCGAGACCTGGGCCGCGCGGCGGCCGGCGGTGGCAGCACCCCTGCACCCCGGCAATGTCGAGGCGTTCCACCCGCTCTTCATCCAGGCTGCGGAGGAACTGGCGCTGCGCTGGATGCGCGCGGCGGGCACCGAGCGCGACATCGCGCTCGACGTCGCGGCGGCGACCGCGCGGGTGGTGATGCTCGCGAGCTTCGGGCCCGCCGTGCCGGAGGCTGCGTCCGAGGCACTCGCGCGCGACTTCGCGGCCTATCAGGAGGTGGTGGAGAGCCTGGACCTCGCCGCGCTGCTCGGCCTGCCGGAGTGGCTGCCCTCCTGGCAGCGGCGCGGCGCACACGCCCGCGCGCGGCGGATGCGCGGGCTGATCGCGGGGCTGATGGCGGATGCCGCGCCGGGCGGGCTGGTGGACGCG
>NZ_JAKJIB010000203.1 GCF_021864505.1 Falsiroseomonas oryziterrae | reverse complement strand
CAGCCCTGGATCCAGGGCCGCCAGCGCGCCCGTGCATGGGCGCGGCCGTCCAGAAGCTCGAGGTCGCGCAGCGCCGCCAGGGCGGCGAGCCGCCCGCTCGCCGGCGCCGCCGCCGCACCACGCACGCCCCCGCCATCGCCCGCGACGTAGAGCAGCGGGACCGAGGTGCGCCGATCCGCATCCAGCACAGGCACCCAGCCGCCGGCCGAAGCGTCGTAGCGATGCGCGGCACGGAACAGCCGCGTCGCCTCGGTCGCCGGGGTCAGGCCGTGTCCGATGCAGAGTGCGTCGCAATCGAAGGCCTCGGCGGTCCCGCCCGCGAGCGGCGCGACGCGGACGCGCTCCAGCGCCTCGCCGCCTTCCGCGGCGAGCACGCGATGGCTGGACAGAACCGGCACGCCGGAGCCGAGGAACTGCGCGCGCCAGGCCGCGCCCCGCGCCAACAGGTCGGGCCGGGCGAGCAGGGCAGGGATCGCGCGCACCCATTCCCCGCCCGTGGCGAGATCGGCCACGGCTGCGACCTCTGCCCCCGCCTTGCGCAGCTTCGCCGCGACGAGGAACAGCAGCGGGCCGGCGCCGGCCACCACCACGCGCCGGCCCGGCAGCACGCCCTGCGCCTTGAGCAGGATCGTCGCCGCCGCGAGCCCGATCACGCCGGGCAGGGTCCAGCCGGGGAAAGGGATGATCCGTTCCTGCGTGCCGGTGCAGAGGATCAGCGCGCGGGCGGTCAGCGCCGCCGTTCCGCCCTCGGCCAGCGCATCCAGGCGGAACGGCGCGGCAGGCTGGCCCTGCGGCACGAGGGGTCCGCCGCCGAGGCCCCAGACCCGGTGCCCCGTGCGGACCTCGGCACCGCTCGTCGCGAGCGCGGTGCGCAGCGCGTCGCCGATGTCGCGGTCGGCATCTGGTGGCGCGAAGAAGCCGGGTGGCGCGGCACGATGGACCTGGCCGCCGGGCGTCGGATTCTCGTCGAGCAGCACGGTGCGCGCGCCGCGCCGCGCCGCTTCCGCCGCCGCAGCCATGCCGGACGGGCCAGCGCCGAGCACCGCGATATCGAAGGCCAATGGGTACGGCACCGGATTCAGACCTCCGGTGCTCGCGCCCGATGGGCGCTCTGCCCTGCGGTCATCCGGTACCCCGCTCACGCCGGCCGCGCATCGAGCCCGGCGCGGACCGGCACCAGGCAGGCCGGCGCCAGCCGCCCGTCCACGCGGACCAGGCATTGCTGGCAGCTGCCCATCATGCAGAAGGCGGCCCGCGGCGCGCCCGGGCCTTCGCCGAGCCGCCGCACGCCCGCCGAGATCAGTGCCGCGGCGAGGCTTTCGCCGGCTGGTGCCCGCAGCAACCGGCCGTCCCATGTGAACGGCACCTCGTCGGGCCGCGCGATGCCGGCGATTCGCAGGCCCTGCTCCATGACGACGAGACTAGCCACCGCGCCTTGACGCATCCACCCGCGCGCCCGGACACTTCACGCATCGTCGCCTCGCCGGACCGGGGCGGCATGGTGGAGCCGTGCCCGGCTGCGAACATGCTCTCTGCCCCGTCTCCTCCACGGTCCTTCGCAGCGAAAGGCAGCGCCATGCCCTGGATGCCCCCTGGTTCGCACCTCCTGCGCGGCGCCATCGACTGCCATGTCCATTGCGCGCCGCATCTCAGCGGGCGCTCCGTCAACGTGTTCGAGGCGGTGCGACAGGCCGCGGCGGCCGGCATGCGCGCCATCGGCATCATGTGCAACTTCCAGAACACCTCCGGCTACGCCGCGCTCGCCAACGACGAACTCGGCCATCTCGGCTGCACCGCCTTCGGCGGCGTCATCATGCAGCCGACGGCCGGCGGCATCACGCTCGAGGTCGCGAAGGCCGCGCTCGGCTACGGCTACGGCCCGGGCACGGGGGCGCGCTTCGTCAGCCTGCCCACGCACCACACGCGCATGGTCGCCGAGCGCGAGGGCCGCAGCCCCGCCTTCCTCGAGACCACCTTCTGGGTGCCGCCGAGCGGCCGGATCCCGGATCCGGTGCCCGCCATCATGGACCTTTGCGCCGAACGCGACGTCGTCTTCGACTGCGGCCATGTCGCGGGGCGGGAGGCCGTCGCGCTTGCGGAGGAGGCACGACGCCGCGGCGTCGCGCGCATCCGCACCCATGCCAGCCGCTATGCGGTGGACGAGATCCGCGCCCTCGTCGCGCTCGGCGCCTATGCCGAGTTCTCCTTCTTCATCCTGACCCACGCGACGCAGGTCGGGCTGACGCATGTGGACGAGGAGAAGCACCGCATCAGCGCCGGGTCGACGATCCAGGACTTCACGCCGAGGATACGGGCCGCCGGCGAACGGGCGATCCTGTCCTCGGATTCCGGTGTCTATCTGCTGCCGCCGCCCGTCGAGGCGTTCCGGGAATTCCTGCTGCTGGTCGAGAGCGAAGGCTTCCCCGAGGCGGAGATCCGCCGCATGACCGCGACCAATCCTGCCGCGCTGTTCGGGATCGCGGACTGAGCGGCGCCTCGCGCCGCGCGACGCAGTTGAGCCCGCAGGAACGACGCCTCGCGGGGATGGACGGCTCGACGCGTTTCGTGAGGGTTATGATCACTGTCGCGTGAATCACGCCGGCGTGCAGTGCGCCGAGGCGCCGGGATCGTTGCGATTGTGCCGGCGCTCCACACTTCGCGTCTCAGGCGAGTCGTCCTACGGGGCATGCAGCAATGGCGGGAGAGGACTCCACGGCTGGACCCGCGACCGCATGGTCGCTCCAGGCCTGGTCGGAACTGGCGCTGGCGGGCGCCTGCCTGGCCCTGGTCGTCGTGCTGCTGCGCCTCGCCTCGCGGCGCCACAGCCCGCTGGGTCCCGGCCTGACGGCCTTCGCCGTGCCGCTTCTGCTGGCCCTTTGCGGCGTCAATGCCCTTTCGGCCTTGCGGCCGGGTGGCGCACTGCTGATCGAGATCGCGCTGACCGGCCTGGCGGCCCTGTTCGCCGCCCTCCTCGCGCTACGGCTGCCCGCGATGCTCATGCGGCGCGAGGCCGGGCGTGGCATGCACGACCCCGTTCCGACGGTCGCCGCCGGGCTTGCCGACGAGGCCAGCCAGCCGCTCAACGTGGCGACGCTGTGGCTTCGTCGCGCCCGTGCGGCGCGGCATGCCCTGCCCGCGACCGAGCGAGAGACCTTCGAACACTCGGTGCTCGTGATCGAGGATCAGTTGCGCCGGGCGGGCGCCATCGTGGGTCGCATCCGCGACCTCGCGCCGCCGCCCGCACCGCCGTCCTCCGCACCGCCGCCGCCCTCATCGCCGCACTCACCGCCGTCGTCCGCCGGTCCGGCGTGCGGCGCATCCGCCGTGTCGCAGCTCTGATGTCGGTCCCGCCCGGACGCCGGCGCATCCTCCTGGCCGAGGACGAGGCGCTCGCCGCCATGGCCATCGAGGACGAACTGCTGCGCGAGGGCTACGAGGTGGTGGTCGCCGCCGACGGCATCGCCGCCCTCGAAGCGGCGCACGCTGCGATGCCCGATCTGCTGCTCACCGATCTCCGGATGCCGCGGTTGGATGGCGTCGGTCTGATCCGCGCGCTGCGCGCCCGCACGCCGGGTCTGCCGGTCGTGGTCATGACGGGCTTCGCGCCGGGTGGCGCTGAGGAGGTGCGGCGCGCCGCGGGGAACGGGCCGTTGCTGCTGTTCACAAAGCCGCTCGACATGGATGCGGTGTTGGCCGGCCTGCGCCGGCTTCTCGGCTGACCGGCCATCTTGCGAAACCTCCGCGGCAACGGCAGGAGTCACGGCAACGCCTGACCCGAGGGAACCTCCATGCCACGCCGTCGCTCGCTGCTCGCCGCCCTGCCGGCGCTTGGTTTGCCGGCGCTCGCCCTGCCGGGCGTCGCAGTGGCGCAGGACGCGCCATTCCCGAACCGGCCGCTCCGCATCATCCTCGCCTTTGCGCCGGGCGGCGGCACCGACCTGATCGCCCGCACGCTCGCCAGCGCGATGAGCCCCGTGCTCGGCCAGACGGTGGTGGTCGAGAACCGGCCGGGCGCCGGAGGCAACCTGGCCACCGAGGCCGCAGCGCAGGCCCGTCCGGACGGCTACACGATGCTGATGGGCAACCACGGCCCGATGAGCGTGAACGTCTCGCTCTTCCCCAACATGCGGGTGAACCCCGAGACGGCGCTGGAGCCGATCGGGCTGGTGGCCGACGCACCGCTGATCGTGGTGGTCGGGCCGCGTTCGCGCGCGCGCAACCTGCGCGAACTGCTCGACGAGATCCGCGCTGCCCGCGGGAACATCACCTATGGCAGCGCCTCCAACGGGTCGGCGAGCCACCTCGCGGCGGCGCTGCTTCTGCAGATGACGGGTCTCGAGGCCGAGCACGTGCCCTTCCGCGGCGCGGGGCCCGCGCTGACCGACGTCGTCGCCGGCCATCTGCATTTCATGATCACCACCCTGCCCTCGGTCGTCGGGCTGCTGCAGGGCGGCCAGTTGCGTCCGCTTGCCGTCACCGGCGATGCGCGCATGGCGCTGTTTCCCGACATCCCGACCGTCGCCGAGACGGTCCCGAACTACAAGGCGACGGCCTGGTACGGCCTGTTGGTGCCGCGCGGCACGCCCGAGCCGGTGCGCGCACGCCTTTTCGCCGCGATGCGCGAGGCGCTGAGCAACCCGGACGTGGTGCGCCGCCTGCGCGACGAGGGCGCCGAGCCGTCCAACCTGGACGGCGCTGGCTTCGCGCAGCTCATCCGCTGGGAGCGTGAGCGCTGGGCGCAGGTCGTGCGCCAGGCGCGGATCACGGTCGACTGATGCCGCTTTTCTCGCTCGAGGGTCGTGTCGCCCTGGTGACCGGCGCCTCGGGCGGTCTGGGCCGCCATTTCTGCCGCGTCCTGCACGAGGCGGGCGCTGCGGTCGCGCTTGGCGCCCGCCGCCCGGAGGCGGTGGCGGCCGATGCGGCGGCGCTGGGCGACCGCGCCATGCCGGTGGCGCTCGACGTGACCGACACCGCTTCCGTCGCGGCGGCCTTCGGCGCGGTCGAGGCGCGGTTCGGCACTGTGGACCTGCTCGTCAACAACGCCGGCATCGCGGCGACCAGGCCCTTCCTCGAGCATACCGAGGAGGAGTGGGACCGCGTGCTGGACGTGGACCTCCGCGGCGCCTTCCTGGTCGGTCAGGCGGCGGCGAAGCGGATGGTCGCAGCGGGCAAGCCCGGCGCGATCGTGAACATCGCCTCGATCCTCGGCGGGCGCGTCATCCCCGGTGTCGCGGGCTACTCCGCGGCGAAGGCCGGCCTCGTGCACCTGACCCGACAGATGGCGGTGGAACTCGCGCGCCACCGCATCCGGGTGAACGCCCTCGCGCCGGGCTACGTGGCGACCGAGATCAACCGCGACTTCTTCGCCTCCGAGGCGGGGCAGGCGGTGGTGAAGCGCATCCCGCAGCGCCGCCTCGGCATGGTGGACGACCTGACCGGCCCGCTGCTGCTGCTGGCCTCCGACGCCGGCGCGCACATGACCGGCAGCGTCGTGACCGTTGATGGCGGCCATTCGGTGAACAGCCTCTAGGATACGCGCGATGGACTTCTCCCTGCCGCCCGAGATCGAGGATGTCCGCCGGCGCGTGCGCGACTTCGTCGAGACGCGTCTGATCCCGCTCGAGGCCGACCGCGCCAACTACGACGAGCACGAGAACATCCACCCCGAAGTGCTGAAGCGCCTGCGCGTTGAGGCGAAGGCGGCCGGGCTCTGGGCGCTGCAGATGCCGAAGTCGCGTGGCGGCGGCGGGCTGCCTGTGGTCGGCATGGCCGCCTGCTACGAGGAGATGAACCGCTCCATCTTCGGCCCCGTCGTCTTCAACAGCGCCGCCCCCGACGACGGCAACATGATCGTGCTGGAGAAGGTGGCGACTGACGCGCAGAAGGCGCGCTGGCTGCAGCCGATCGTGGACGGCGCCGTGCAGTCGGCCTTCGCCATGACGGAGCCCGATGGCTGCGGAAGCGATCCCGGCCTGACCTACACGCGCGCCGAGCGCGTCGGCAACGACCGCTGGCGCATCACCGGGCGCAAGCACTACATCACCGGCGCGGGCGAGGCGAAGCATTTCCTGCTGATCGCGCGCACCTCGGACGACGAGCGCAAGGGCCTCACCTGCTTCCTCTTCCACGCCGACCAGCCTGGCTGGGAAATCGTGCGCCGCATCCCGATCATGGGGCCGGAGGAGCATGGTGGGCATTGCGAGCTGCGCTTCGACGGGCTCGAGATTCCGGACGAGAACGTGCTGATGGGCGTCGGCGACGGCCTGAAGCTGACGCAGATCCGCCTCGGCACAGCCCGCCTCACGCATTGCATGCGCTGGCTCGGCATGGGCCGCCGCGCGCTCGAGATCGCGATGGAGCGGATCAAGCACCGCGACTCCTTCGGCATGAAGCTGATCGACCGCGAGAGCGTGCAGGGGCTGATCGGCCAGGCCGCGATGGAACTGGAGATCGGCCGCCTGCTGACCATGAAGGCCGCCTGGGTGCTCGACCAGGGCGGCTTCGCGCGCAAGGAGGTCTCCATGGCGAAGATCGTCGTGGCGGATGGGCTGCACAAGGCGGTCGACACCTCGCTGCAGCTGCTCGGCGCGCGCGGCTATTCCAAGGACACGCCCGTCGAATGGATGTACCGCTATGCCCGCCAGGCGCGGCTGGTGGACGGCGCGAGCGAAGTGCACCGCATGGTCATCGCCAATTTCCTCCGCCGCGAGGGCGCGGAGTTCTTCCGCTGGGGCGCGCGTGACTGAGGCGCAGCGGGCGGCGCTGCGAGACTGGCTCTCCCGGGCCGCAGGCGACGCGGACCTGCGCATCGTCGACGCGAAGAAGCTGTCCGGCGGCGCGATCCAGCAGAACTGGGCGCTGGAGGTCGAGACGAACGAGGGACCGCAGCGCTGGGTCCTGCGCACCGACAGCCCGGCCGTGCTCGCGGTCAGCCTCCCCCGCGCCTCCGAATACGCGCTGCTCCGCGCCGCCTGGGATGCTGGCGTGACCGTGCCGCAGCCGCTGTTCCTCTGCGAGGATCGCGGCGTGATCGGGGCGCCCTTCTTCGTCATGCGCCGCGTCGCGGGCACGGCGCTCGGCCCGCGCGTCGTGAAGGACGCGACGCTTGGCGGCGGGCGCGAGAGGCTGGCCGAGGCGCTGGGCCGCGAGCTCGCCCGCATCCACCGCATCCGCCCGCCGCGCCCCGATCTCGCCTTCCTGGGCGCACCGCCGCCCGATGCCGGCCTCGCCGCCATTGCGACGCTGCGCGGTCGCCTCGACGCCGCCGCCACGCC
>NZ_JAKJIB010000202.1 GCF_021864505.1 Falsiroseomonas oryziterrae | reverse complement strand
GTTGTGCTCTTCCGATCTCGATCAGCCGCGCGCCGCTCGCCGCGGCCTGGAGCACGTTGTTCACGTCATGCGCGATGCCGCCGGCGAGTTGGCCGAGCGCCTCCATCCGCTGCGCCTGCCGCACCCGCAGCTCGGCCGCTTCCCGGCCCGCGGTCTCGCGCCGCAGATCCTCGAGGGTGGCGCGCAGCCGCGCGCCCGCCTCCCGCTCGGCCGATGCGCTGCGCAGCGCGAGCCAGGAGGCGAGCAGCAGGAGGAGGGATGCCGCCAGCGCGACGGCGCCGAACATGACGAGGTTGTCGTGCCAGCGCCGCATCAGCTCCCGCGTCTCGACGCCGAAGCCGACATAGAGCGGCCAGGGACCGAGCCGCCTGTAGGCGTAGAGTCGCTCCTTGCCGTCTATGCTGGAGACGGCGCGGAACAGGCCGCCCGACGGGCGGTCGACGATGGCCTGCATCAAGGGGCTGTCGGAGCCGAGGCGCCGCGGACCGCCGGGCGGGTCGCGGGCCAGGATCTCCCCGTCGGCGCGGAGCAGCGATGCCGCATGCCGGAGCGGGGGCGCAGCCTCGCCGAAGAAGCGCGCGAAATAGTCGGGGCTGAGGGCGATGTGGATGATGCCGTCGAAGCTGCCATCGGGCACGTCGCGGCGCCGGCTGAGCGCGAAGCTCGCCATCCCGCTGGCCCGACCGCGGAAGGCACTGGAGACATGCGGGCCCGGCACACCGTCGCGGTGGATGTGGAAGAACTCGCGGTCGGCAACGGTCTGAGCCGGATCCCAGGGCTGGCTCCCGGCGCGCACCACGCCGTGCCGGTCGGTCACCCAGATCGAGACCGCCTGCTCGTAGGGCTTCTGGAGACGGGCGAGGAAGGCACTGGTTTCCGGCGCGGAGATCTGCTCCCAGGTGAGTCCGCTCACGCGGTCCGCCACGCGCGCGAGCGCAAGCTCCTGGGTCTCGAACACCTTCAGCGCGTGCTCCTGCATCACCAGCACGGTGCGCAGGACCGTGTCCTCCACCTCGCGCAGGACGTCGCGGCGGTTCTGCCAGGCGGCGGCGCCGAACAGGGCGGCCGGCACGAGGAGCGAAGCGAGGACCATGAGCACATGCAGCCGCAGCACCGGCGGCCTGTCGCGGCGCGTTCCGGCACGTGGCGCGGCAAGGGCCGCGCGCGTCGTCACTCCCAAGGGTTCGAGGCTCCGTACGATGCGCGTCTAAGTCGCCCCGCATCGCGGCTGCGGGAATGCCCGGACGGATGACGAATCCGGGAGGGTTGTCGGCCTGGATCAATCCACCCGCAGCGCCATCCCGTCGCGCTGCGGATCGGCACCGCCCTGCGGCACGCCGCCCGCCAGCGCGATCCCGTGCGGCGCAGCGAAGGGATAGGAGTGGAAGCTGCGCTTCACCTTGTGGCCCATGCGTTCCAACTCGCGCTGCACCGCGCGCGGGATGCGGTTCGAGATGTCGATCGCCGGCGTGGTCGCGGAGAAGCGCGGCGCCTGCACGGCCTCCTGCATCGTCATGCGGAAGACGACGAGGTTGAGCAGGACCTGGATCAAGGCGACGCCGATCCAGGCGCCGCCCGGCGCGCCGAGCGTCGCCAGTGCGCGGCCATCTGGGCCGAACAGCACGGTCGGCGCCATCGAGGAGAAGCGCTTCTTGCCCGGCGCAATAGAGCCGGGGCGGCCGGGGCGCGGGTCGTACCAGTTCATCGCGCCGTTCAGCATGATGCCCGTCCCTGGCGGTATGACGCCGGAGGGCACGCCGAGCGTTTGGGTCAGCGTCGCGAGCCGGCCGTCGCGGTCCAGGACCGAGATGGTGGTGGTGTCGCGCGGCTCCCCCGCCTCGCGCAGCGCCGGCGCAGGCAGCCCCGCGCGGATGCGCGCGGCCGCCGCGTCGGCATGCGCATCCGACAGCAGCCGGTCGAGCGGCGGCGCGTGGAAGGCGGGATCGCCGATATGCGCCTCGCGGTCGGCGAGCGCGACGCGCATCGCGCCGGTGACCACATGGATGTAGGGCGGCGTGTTGTGGCCGAGGACAGCGAGGTCGAAGCGCTCCAGGATGCGCAGCGCCTCCGCCACCACGATGCCGCCGGCGGGCGGCGCCGGCACGGCGACGACATGGCCCTGGAAGGCGACACGCAGCGGCGGCGCCTCCGCCACGCGGAAGCCGGCGAGGTCGTCGCGCGTCAGCAGCCCGCCATGGCGCGCCATGTCGTCCGCGATGCGCGCGCCGAGCGCGCCGCCATGCAGCACCTCGGCGCCGCCCGCCGCGACCTCGCGCAGCGTCGCGGCCATGGCGGGGTTCACCACGCGGTCGCCCGGCCGCTTCGGCGTGCCGTCCCCGCGCAGGTAGAGCGCGCGGCCCTCCGGCGTGAAGGCGAGCTTGTCCGTCATGGAGAGGCGGCCATAGGGGGCCTCGTCGGCGGTGAACATGACATGCACATGCGGGCGGACCGTCCAGCCTTCCTCGGCATGGCCGATCGCGGCGTCGAACAGGCCGTGCCAGGGCAGCCTGCCCCAGCGGCGATGCGCGAGTTCGAGCAGCCGCAGGATGCCGGGCGTGGTGACGGCTCCGTGGCCGATCTCGTTCGCCGCGCCCTCGAGCCGATAGCCGTAGCCGTCGCTGCATTCGCCGAGGAAGCGATCCGCCCACATCGCCTCGCGTGCCGCCGCGGGGCAGGTGGAGAGCGCGTCGAGCACGGTCGTCTCGCCGCTCGCCGGGTCGTGGATCTGCAGCACGCCGAGGCCGGCGAGGCCGCACATCATCGGGTCGACGACGCCCTGCGCCAGCGCGCAGGCGACCAGCGCGTCAGCCGCGCTGCCGCCGGCCGCCAGGGCATCCGCGCCGGCCTCCACCGCCTCGGGCTGCGGGGCGACGATCATCGCGGGGTTCGGCATGGCGTGGCCTCCGCCCCCGAGCCTAGACGCGCGCGGCGGGGCGGGGCAGAGGGGCGCCGCAATCCGGGAGATCCCTCATGACCCATGCCTCGCCCGCCGGCTTCCAGCACGGCATCACGCTCGACGCCGCGCGCCGCATCGCCGATGCGACGCTTGCGAAGGGCCGTGAGATGGGGCTCGCGCCGCTGACCGTCGTGGTGCTGGACGGCGCCGGCCAGCTGAAGGCCGCGCTGCGCGAGGACGGGTCGAGCCTGG
The DNA here is from genome assembly GCF_021864505.1 of Falsiroseomonas oryziterrae. Lineage (GTDB taxonomy): Bacteria > Pseudomonadota > Alphaproteobacteria > Acetobacterales > Acetobacteraceae > Falsiroseomonas > Falsiroseomonas oryziterrae. The sequence goes on along the minus strand of NZ_JAKJIB010000202.1, from coordinate 4,134 downwards.
CGCGCGTCGAGATCGCCTGGGGCAAGGCGAATGGCTGCCTCGCCATGGGCTTCGGCGGGCGCGAGCTGGCGCGGCGCGCGCAGGCGATGGGCCCCTTCATGAACGCGCTGTCCGACATCACCGGCGGCCGCGCCGTGCCGGTGCCGGGCGGCGTGCTGGTGAAGGACGGCGCGGGCGCGGTGCTCGGCGCCGTCGGCGTCTCGGGCGACCTGTCGGACAAGGACGAGGCCTGCGCCGTGGCCGGCATCCGCGCGGCCGGGCTGACGCCCGAGACGGGTGATCCGCTGGGCTGATCTTGTCGCCTCGCGCGAAACCGACGATCCGTTTCTCCGCATCCTGAGGGAAACGGAGTCGGTTCGTGCTGAAGATCCATGGCATCGCGAAGAGCCGCGCCTTCCGCTGCATCTGGGCGGCGGAAGAGGCGGGGCTCGCCTATGAGGTGATCCCGGTCGGGTTCGGGCCGGAGTTGAAGGCCAATGTCGCGGCGGTGAACCCGAACGGGAAGATCCCGGCCCTGCAGGACGGCGAGCTGACGCTGTTCGAGAGCCTGGCGATCAACCTCCACATCGCCGGCAAGCGCGGCGCGCCGCTGATGCCGGCCGGCGACGACGGTTCGCGCGTGCTGCAATGGACGCTCTGGGCGGCGACCGAGATGGAGCCCGCGATCATGCAGTGGGCCTACAACACCTATATCCGCCCGGCCGACCAGCGGGATCCGGGGCAGGCCAAGGCGGGCGCGGAGGCGGCGGCACAGCGCCTGCTCGTGCTGGAAGGGCATCTCGCGCGCGGGCCGGTGCTGGTCGGCACCGGCTTCACCATCGCAGACCTGAACCTGGCCTCGGTGCTCTATGGCGCCTGGCTCAACGGCTTCGACTTCGGGCCGTATCCGCGCGTGAAGGCTTGGCTCGACGCCTGCCTGACGCGCCCCGCCGCGCTGGCGGCGCGGAAGCAGCGCGAGGGATGAGGCGGGCGGGCGGGGCGCGTGGCCCCGCCCCTCGCGGTCAGCGCCAGACGAAGTTGGCGATGCTGCAGGTCTCGACCTGGCGGCGCTCCTGCGCGCGGCCGTCCATGTAGACGACGCGCATGTCCACCGTGCAGACGCCGGTGGCGGGCAGGCTCACGCCGAGCTGCTGGCCGGGCTGCAGCACGTTCGCGCCCAGCCGGTCGGGACCCCAATTGCTGTCGCTCGAGAGCGAGACATAGATCTCGCGGATCACGACGCCGGTGCCGTTGACGAAGTTGAAGGACGGGTTGCCGGCGACGGCGCGGCCCGGCGAGACCTGCGCGCCCGCCCCGGCGCCGGCGCCGGGCATCGGCGCGCCCCCACGGAAGGCGATGGTGGACAGGCTGCAGGCATTCACCTGCATCCGCGTCTCCTCACCGCCGCCCTGGTAGGTCACGCGGACGTCGAGCACGCAGTCGGAGAAGTTGGGCGTCACCCAGACTCGCTGGCCCGCCGGCAGCACTGAGGTGCCCAGGATGTCGGGGCCCCAGCCGGAAACGCGGGAGGAGGAGACATAGGCCTCCAGGATTGTCCGGCCGCTCTCGTTCACCAGCCAGAAGCGGTTCTGTGCCTGGGCTGCCGTCGGGGCGAGCAGGGCCCCGACCAACCCCGCGGCCAGCGCGAAGGCGGCGAGCAGACGACGATGCATGCGGAACTCCCCCACGAATCCAGGATGTTGCGCCGAAAGTAACGGGTCCGTGCTGGCGGACGAGTGAAAGGCCGGTAATCCAGCACGTCGCGATGGACCGTTTCGGTCGCAGGCGTCACTCTGCGCGGCGGGATCACAGGAGCGTGAGTATGACCGAACGGGCCGAGGAGACAGGCGCACTGCGCCGCCTGACGGCACAGGTGGTGGAACTGCGGGCCGAATTGATGGTGACCCAGGCCGCCCTGGCCGGCGCGATGGCAGAGATCGCGCGCCTTTCGCCCGAGCCGAAGCCGATGCTGGCCGACGCCGTGTCGCGGCTGCTCGGCTTCGCCGATGCGGCGGCGAGCGGCCTGCGCGGCGCCGCACCCGCCCGGCCGGAGATCGCGACGGAGGCAGCGCTCCGCATGGCGGATTGGGCCGAGGGGCTGCTCGCCAGCAAATAGGCGCGCCAGGACGTGTCGCTCGCGCATCATGCCGGCTGCGCATGTTGCAGCGCAGCCACGCCGGAGTGGCGCGGAGCGGAGCGGCGCTGCTAGGCTTCCCACCATGCCATTCCCGTTTCCCTCACGCCGGGCGCTGCTGCTCGCCGCGGCGTTGCTCTCGGCGTGCGGCGCGGCAGGCTCGCCCGCGCCCGCCCGGACATCGACTCAAGCGGCCGCCCTGGCCGAGCCCGGCGGCGTCTTCGGCGCCTATCTCGCCGGCCGGTTCGCGCTGTCGGAGACGGATACCCGGGCCGCCGCCGATCGGTTGCTGGACGCGCTCCGGCGCGATCCGGACCAGCCGGAGCTCATCCAGCGCGCCTTCGTGGCCAGCGTGCTGGACGGGCGCGCGGATGCGCTGCGGCTGGCGCGCCGTCTGCCGGACAACCAGGCGGCCGCGCTTCTGCTGATCGGGTCGGAGGCGCAGGCCGGCCGCTGGGATCGCGCCGAACAGCGCATCCGCGGCCTGCCGCGACAGGGACCGGGCGCGATCCTCTCGCCGCTGCTGCTCGCCTGGACGCTGCAGGGCAAGGGCCAGACGGACCAGGCGCTCGCCACCCTCCGGCCGCTCGCGGAAAGCGGCCGGCTGCGCGGCATCCACGCGCTTCATCTCGCGCTGATCGCCGACCTCGCCGGACGCAACCGCGAGGCGGAGCGCTATGCGCGCATGGCGCTGGCGGAGACGCCGGACATGTCGCTGCGGCTGCTGCAACTGGCCGGCGGCATCCTGGCACGCAACGGGCGGGAGGCGGAGGCGACGCGGCTCTTCGAGGAACTCGGCCGCGGGCTCGGCGACTTCTCGCTGGCCGCCGTCACCGAGCCGGGGCGGCGCGCGCTCCTGGCCGGGCGCGGCGTGACCTCGCCGGTCGAGGGCATGGCGGAGGCGAAGCTCGCGCTCGGCGCCGCGCTGCGCGGGCAGGCGAGCGAATCGGGGCTGATCCTGGCGCGGCTCTCGCTGCGGCTCAGGCCGAACTTCTCGCCCGTGCTGCTGCTGCTCGCCGAGCACTACGCGGAGGAGCGCCACCCGGAAGCGGCCTTCGCGCTGCTGGAGACGGTCCCGGCCGGCGATCCGCTGGCGCGTGTCGCGGCGCTGCGGCGGGCGACGCTGCTCGACCGCATGGACCGCGCGGCGGATGCGGAACGCGCGCTGCGCGCGGTGGCGGCGGAGGTGCCCGAGGCGCCGCAGCCCTGGGCGCGGCTTGGCGACATCCAGCGCCAGCGCAGCCGGTTCCCCGAGGCCGCCACCTCCTACGACGCCGCGATCGAGCGCGTCGCGGCGCCGCGCGCGGATGCCTGGCCGCTGTTCTATGCGCGCGGCATCGCCAACGAACGCGCCGGCCGCTGGGCGCGGGCGGAGGCGGATTTCCAGCGCGCGCTCGAGCTCTCGCCCGAGCAGCCCTATGTGCTGAACTACCTCGCCTACACCTGGGTCGAGATGGGCAAGAACCTGCCCGAGGCGCGGCGGATGCTGGAACGCGCGGTCGAGCTGCGCCCGAACGACGGCAACATCGTCGACAGCCTGGGCTGGGCGCTGTTCAAGCTCGGCGACATGGCCGGCGCGATCCGCTGGCTGGAGCGCGCGGTGGAGCTCGAACCGCGCAACAGCGTCATCAACGACCATCTCGGCGACGCGTACTGGGCGGTGGGGCGGCAGAACGAGGCGCGCTTCCAGTGGCAGCGCGCGCTGCGGCTCGACCCCGAGCCGCCGGAGGTGCCGAAGATCGAGGCGAAGCTGCGGAGCGGCCTGCAGGCCCCGAACGCCTCCACCGCGCAGCGCAGCGATTGAGCGCGGCGCCGGCAGGCGCCGTCACGGAGGCGGCGCCGGCGAAGGTGAATCTCTATCTGCGCGTCACCGGGCGCCGCGCGGATGGCTATCACCTGCTCGACAGCCTCGCGGTCTTCGCCGGCGCGGGGGATGCCGTGACGGCGGCGCCGGGCGAGGCGCTGGCGCTCGATGTGCGCGGGCCGGAAGCGCCGGCCCTGGCGGCGGAGGCGGACAATCT
>NZ_JAKJIB010000201.1 GCF_021864505.1 Falsiroseomonas oryziterrae | reverse complement strand
CATCGCCCAGCGCGCCGGCGCGGATCCGCACCGGCGCCAGCTCCGCGGCCGAGGCGTGGCCCGCCAGCGCGATGCGCCGCCGCCCGATCCACAGCACCGGCTGCATCGGCGCGCCCTCGCCCGCCACCGTCGCCACCAGGTCGCCCGGCCGCAGCCGCTCCACCTCCACCTCGCCGCGCGCGGTCAGGATGCGCGTGCCCGCGGCGAAACACACCGGCAGCGTGCCTGTCCCGCCGGTCCCGAGGATGGTCGAGATGGAGACCAGGTTGCCGCTGGCGTCGCGGATCGACTCGAAGTTCAGCGCGCGGCCGGTGCCGCCGCCGGAGGTCGTGTAGGTGAAGTCGGCCGCCACGCCGGTGATCGTCACCGTGCCGTCGAAGGTGAAGCCGAGCGCGTCGGTATCGTTGCCACCGTCAAGCAGGTTGTTCGTCGTCGCGCCGATGTTGATGTTGTCGCTGCCGCCGCCGCCGCTCAGCGTCACCGCGCCGCCGGCGAAGCTGATCGTGTCGTTGCCGAGGCCGCCGATCACGCCCTCGAGGCCGTCGAACGCATCGGTGCCGCCGCGGCCATCCGTGCCGCCCGTGGCGGTCACGTTGATGCCCTGGCCGGCGATGTTGTCCGTGTAGCTGGCGAAGTCGTTGCCGCCACCGCCGATCAGGCTGTCGGCGCCCGCGCCACCCGCCAGCGTGTCGGCGCCGATGCCGCCGTCCAGCGTGTCGTTGCCACTGCCGCCGATCAGCAGGTCGTCGCCGCCCTCGCCGGCGAGGAAGCGGGCTTGCGACCCGCCCGACGCGATGCTGAGCGTGTCGTTTCCGCCGCCGCCGAGGATCGTGCCGAAGGAGCCCGTGGTCGCGGCCACCCCGATGAAGTCGCCGAAGTTGGACCCCCGGAGAACCTCGATGTCGCCGGCGTTCAGGGCATCGCCTGCCGCGTCGCCGCCCTCGCCAGTCAGGGCGAAGTTGAACTGCACGGCGTCGGGCGACCCGCTGTAGTCCACCGTGTCCGCGTCGCCGCCGCCCGAGAGCGAGTCGCTGCCCGCGCCGCCCACGAGGAGGTCGTTGTTGCCGCCGCCGCCGAGCGTGTCGTTCCCGCTGCCGCCCTGCAGCGTGTCGTTCCCCAGGCTGCCGACCAGGGAGTCGTCGTTCCCCTCACCGAAGAGCCGGTCGTCGCCGCCACCGCCGAGCAGCGTGTCGTTGCCGTCCGCTCCGCCGACCGCCGTGTTCGCGCCGCTGCCGCCGAACAGGATGTCGTTGTCGGCGCCGCCGTTGAGCGAATCGGCGCCGTCCAGGCCTGCCAGCGTATCGCTGCCCGCACCGCCATCGAGCGTGTTGCCCGTGGGCTCGCCGGTCAGGCTGTCGTTGCCGCTGCCGCCGATCAGCACCTCGAAGCCGCCGATCGTGTCGTCCTGGGCTTCGCCGCCCGTGTGGCCGGTCGTGTTGCCGAGGTTGACCGACACGCCGACGGTGTCGTTGGCATAGGACAGCACGTCGGTCCCGCTGGCGCCGAAAAGAAAATCGGCCCCCGCACCGCCGACGATGGTGTCGTCGCCGGCATTGCCGTTGATCGTGTCGTTGCCCGCGCCGCCGACGAGGGACTCGGCGCCGCCGTTCCCGTTGAGGCTGTCGTTCCCCGCGCCCCCATCCATCGTGTAGGCGACGCCGGGCACGCCGCCGACGATCAGGTCGCCGTCGTCGCCGCCGAGGAGGGGGCCGCTGCCGATGCCGAGGATCGTGTCGTTGCCCGCCCCGCCATCGACGGTGCTGGCGCCGATGCCACCCTCGATGCTGTCGGCGCCAGCGCCGCCGAGGACGCTGTCGGCGCCGTCGCCAGACCGGATGGTGTCGTTGTCCGCGCCGCCATCGATCGTGTCGTCGCCGCTGCCGCCGACCAGGCTGTCGGCACCGGCGCCACCGAGCAGCAGGTCGTTCCCGCTGCCGCCCGTCACCCTGTCGTCGCCCCCGTTACCCGCCAGGGTGACGTTCGCGGTCGCAGGGCCAAGGGCAAGCGTGTCGTTGCCTTCGGAGCCGATCACCGCCTCGAAGTCACCGGCCAGGGTATCGACGCCGATCTCGTTGCCCGTGCTGACGAGGGCGTTGCTGAGGCCCAGCAGCACCGGGCCGCTGTTCGCGAAGGAGAGCGTGTCGGCGCCGGCGCCACCGACCAGGCTGTCGTCGCCGCTGGCGCCGATCAGCAGGTCGTCGCCGCCCGCGCCGGAGAGCGTGTCGTTGTCCGCGCCACCGTCGATCGTGTCGGCCGCGCTGCCGCCGACCAGGCTGTCGGCGCCCGCGCCGCCGAGCAGCAGGTTGTCGCCCGTGCCGCCGAGCAGCCGGTCGTCGCCCTCGCCGCCGTCGAGCCTGTCGTTCCCCCCGCCGCCATCGAGCAGGTTGCCGATGCTGTCCCCGGTGAGCGTGTCGCCAAGCGCGCCACCCACCAGGTTCTCGATGCCCTGCAGCGTGTCGCCCGCCGCATCGCCCAACAGCCCCAGGCCGGTCGCCAGGTTCACGTTGACCGCGGCGCCCTCGTTGTAGAACGCCGTGTCGTTGCCCGCGCCGCCGATCAGCAGGTCGCCGAGGCCCCTGCCCGACAGCTGATCATCGCCGGCGCCGCCATCCAGCGTGTTGGCGTTGCCATCGCCGATCAGGGTGTCGGCGCCGCGGCCGCCGAGAACCGCCTCGAAGCCCGAGAAGCTGTCGCCCGCCGCATGCCCGCCCGAGGCGGCGCCGGTGCCGAGGTTGACCGAAACGCCCGTCGTGTCGCTGCTGTAGCTCAGCAGGTCGTTCCCGCCGGCGCCGACCAGGCTGTCGGCGCCGCCGGCACCCTCGATGGTGTTGGCGCCGTCGTTGCCGATCAGGGTGTCGGCGCCGCTGCCGCCGAGAACCGCCTCGAAGCCCGCGATGCTGTCGCCCAGCGCGTGGCTGTTCGGGTTGCCGGATGCGGAGTTGGAGGCGAGGTTGATCGAGACGCCCGCGCTGTCGGTGCGATAGCTGAGCAGGTCGTTCCCCAGCCCGCCGTCGAGCCTGTCGCCGCCATCGCCACCCTCGAGGGTATTCGACCCGCCGTCGCCGATCAGCGTGTCGGCGCCGTTGCCGCCGCGAACCGCCTCGAAGCCCGAGATGACGTCGCCCTGCGCCTCGCCGCCAGACGCCGTGCTGGCGCCCAGGTTGACCGAGACGCCCGTGTTGTCGCTGGAGTAGTTCAGCAGGTCGTCGCCGGCGCCGCCGAACAGGCTGTCGGCGCCCGGACCGCCGCTGATCGTGTCGCCTTCGTTGCCGCCAGAAATCGAATCGTTGCCGTCGTTGCCGAAGAGGCTGTCCCTGCCGCCGCCGCCGAAGATCGTATCGTTGCCGCCGGCGCCGCTCAGGGTATCGGCGTCGTCAACGTCATTGGCGGCCGGGTCCACGTCGGCGCCGGCGGCGCCCAGCAACGTGTCGGCGCCAGGGCCACCGGTGAGATTGCTTGGGAGGTTACCGCCAGTTTGAGACATCGTTAAGCTCTTCCGACCCGGCGCTCGAAACGGATGCAGCCGGCGCGTCTGCCGGACGTGAAGAAGGCACGCGGACGCGGCGAGGAGCCTGCTCCCCGACCCGCGAAGGCATCGCCGACGACGACGATCGAAACCCGACCGCGAAGGCCGCTCAGGCTATGGCCGCCGTTGTCGACGGCGGCGGCTGGACCCGCGATGGCGCCGGATGCGCCCTGGATCGTGCCGGCGCCCGTGCCGATGAAGGTGCTCGGGCCACCCCCCCCGATGAAGCTCCGCCCCATGCACCATCTCCGTCGCCGGGCCGGGCACGACGCGACCGGCCCCGGCGAGGCGACGTTACTCTCGCGCAACCGGCGGGGGAACATCCTGATAACGGCGCCGCGAGCGCCGGGCGGAACCTTTCGCGCATTCGCGTCAGCCGTGCGGCAGCAAAGCCACACCCGCTCCGCCACGCCGCGCCGCCGCCGGGGCGCATCCGCCCCGGCGCCGTCACGCGCGTCTCACACCCGCATCGGCATCAGCACGTACAGCGCCTCCGGCTTCGCGCTGTCCATGACGATGGTCGGCGCCGAGCCGTCGGCGAAGCGGAACACCACCTTCTCGGCGATCTGGTCGGTAATGTCGTTCAGGTAGCGCGCCTGGAAGCCGATCTCGAGCGGGCTCGAGGCATAGCTCACCACCTCCCCGTCCAGCTCCTCCTGCGCCTGGCCCAGTTCCGGGCTCGTCGCCGACAGCAGAAGATGATTGCGGTCCACGCTGAGCTTCACCGGACGCGACCGCTCGCTGCTGATGCCGGCCACGCGCGCCACCGCCTGCGCGAAGACGTCCTTCGACACCTCCAGCACCTTGTCGTTGCCGCGCGGGATCACGCGCTCATATTCGGGGAAGGTGCCGTCGATCAGCTTCGAGGTCAGCTGCACCGGCCCGAGCGTGAAGCGGATCTTGGTGTCGGACAGCGCGACGGCGATCTCGTCCTGCACCTCCTCCGCCAGCTTGCGCAGCTCGTTGATCGTCTTGCGCGGGATGATCACGCCCGGCATGCCGGCCGCACCCTCGGGCAGCGGCTCCTCGACTCGCGCCAGGCGGTGGCCGTCGGTCGCCACCGCGCGCAGCACCTTCGCACCGCCCGATTCGGCCGCGTGGAAGTAGATGCCGTTCAGGTAGTAGCGCGTCTCCTCCGTGCTGATGGCGAAGCGCGTGCGGTCGATCAGCTCGCGCAGCTGCCCGGCGGGCAGGGCGAATTTGTGCGGCAGCTTGCCCTCGGTCATCGAGGGGAAATCGTCCACCGGCAGCACCGCCAGCTTGGCGTCGAAGCGGCCCGCACGCAGCGTCAGCTGCGCGTCGCCGCCCGGATGGTCCAGCTCGAGCTTCGCCGTCTCCGGCAGCTTGCGGACGATCTCATACAGCGTCGCGGCCGGCGCGGTGGTGCGGCCCTGGCGCGTCACGGTGACGCCGGGCACTTCCTCGACCACCGCGATCTCCATGTCGGTCGCGGTCAGCTTCAGGCCGCTCTCGCGCGCCTCCAGCATGACGTTCGCCAGGATCGGGATGGTGTTCCGCCGCTCCACCACGCTCTGCACATGGGCGAGCGCCTTGAGCAGCACGGCCCTGTCCACGGAGAACTTCATCGCACGGCTTCCCGACGCTGGGCCCGGCGCCGCGGGGGTCTTGGCCCCGCCGCGTTCCAGGGTCCCGTTGGCCCCCACCCGCTTCCGCGGGGTTGGCCACCTTACCAGCCGCGACTCGGGAGTTGAAGGCGGGGTCGCGGCCGGTCCGACGGCTTAAGGATCGAGCTGCGGCCGGCGACAGCCGGCCGAGGCCGGCGCCGGCGATTGAGGGGCCGAGGTGAAACCTTCGGCCGTCCGATATCAGAGCGCCGGGAAGGGCTCCCCGGTCTCCATCCGCATCTGCAGCTTCGCGATGGCGTTCCAGCCGCGCTCGTATTGCGGCGGGCAGCGGACCGCCTCCGCCCGGCCCAGCGCCGCGGCGGCGCGCACCGGCCAATAGGGGTCGCGCAGCACGGCGCGCGCCAGCAGCACCATGTCGGCACGCCCTTCCGCCACGATGGCCTGCGCCTGCTCGGGCTCGGTGATCATCCCGACCGCGGCCGTCGCGATGCCCGCCCCCGCGCGCACCGCCGCCGCCCCCGGCACCTGGTAGCCCGGACCCACCGGGATCACCTGCCGCCGCGGATCGATCCCGCCGGAGGAGCAATCCACCAGGTCCACCCCCGCGGCCTTGGCGCGGCGGGCGAGCTCCACCGTCTCCTCCGTCGTCCAGCCGCCCTCCACCCAGTCGGTGTGGGAGACGCGCAGCCAGAGCGGCATGTCGTCCGGGATCGCGGCGCGTACCGCGCGCACGACCTCGAGCGTCAGCCGCGCGCGGCCCTCGAAGTCGCCGCCCCAGCGGTCGTTGCGCCGGTTCGACAGCGGCGAGAGGAACTGGTGCAGCAGATAGCCATGCGCGCCATGCACCTCGATCACGCGGTAGCCGGCGCGCACCGCGCGCGCGGCGCAGGCGGCGAACAGCGCCGGGATCTCCGCCACCTCCGCATCCGCCATCGCGCGCGGCGCGGCGAAATGCCCCATCGGGATGTCGGAGGCCGAGCGGATCTCCCAGCCCGGCGCCGCCGGCGCGTCCTTCCAGCCGACGTCGCGGCTGCCCTTGCGGCCGGCATGGCCGATCTGGATCGCCGGCACCGCCCCGGCATGCGCGATGGCGGCGGCGAGCCGCGCATGGCCCGCGACCTGCGCCTCCTCCCACAGGCCGAGGTCGCCCGGCGTGATGCGGCCCTCGGCGGTGACCGCGGTCGCCTCCGCCATCACCAGCGCCGCGCCCCCGATCGCGCGCTGCAGCAGGTGGGCGAGGTGCCAGTCGGTCGGCCTGCCGTCGTCCGCGGCGCAGTACATGCACATCGGCGAGACGCCGATGCGGTTGGCGAAGGTCACGCCGCGCTGCGTCAGCGGCTGGAACAGATCGGCCATATGGAGGTCCTCAAGCGGCGGAGGCGCGGCTCACGGTCGTCGCCCCGGCGGGCGGCAAGGTGCCTTCCACCTCCTCGAATGTCACTCCCGCGACCAGGGCGGAAGCCGTCCCAGCCGGCTTTCCATCACCACGACGATCGGCATGCGGCCCGGCGGCGCCGGCCGCAGCCGCCCCGACGCATCCGCCGGGAAGCGCGTGATGGCCACGGCGTCGCCGACATTGCCGCCGACCGCCTCGACCACGCCAGACCCGCTGCGCACGACGATGTCGCAATGCATCGGGCGCGGCACGCCCGTCTCGGCCAGCCGCTCCGTCCAGTGGCGCAGCGGCGCGCGCGAGCGGTCGAGGCACACCAGGTCGCCTGGCCGCGGCGCATGCTCGGCCGGCGCGCGCGGCAGGAAGGGCGCGCGGTCCGGGAAGGCGCGGGCATCCGCGATCAGCCCGTCGAGGTAGAACGCATGGGTGGCGCTCGGCGGGAACTCGCGCGCATCCACGCCCGCGGCGCCGAACACCCAGGAGATGAAGGCGGCCGACCACAGCGGCTCCGCCCAGAGCGCCGCACCCTCGGCCTGGCCGGCCAGCGCGGCGGCGTAGCGGCGCCGGTTGTCGGCGATCGCGCCGTGATCCACAGGCACCGCGCGCCAATAGGCCAGCACGCGCGGGAAATTGGCCGGGTCGCGTTCCGGGCTCGCCTCGTCCCAGTCGGCATCGGCCCAGGCGGCATTGGCCTCGCGCACGATGCCGCCCCAGTCGCGCCATTCCGCCAGCGCGATGCGCAGCACGCGCTCCGCCGCGGCAGGCGGATAGGACAGCGGCGGCGCGATGGGCGCGGGGGC
>NZ_JAKJIB010000200.1 GCF_021864505.1 Falsiroseomonas oryziterrae | reverse complement strand
CGCGATAAGCTAGTGACAGGAATTCGGACGAGTGCTCTTCGGATCCCCCGCGGCCGAGGGCGCGCCGGCCCGGCCCGCGGCGCCGGCCACGCGCAACCCGGTGCTGCCGCTGCGTCCGACCGGCGCCGTCTGGCGCGCGACCGTCGGCGGGCATCGCGTCGTGCTCCGCACCACCGAGGACGCGGCCGGGCAGCCGGTCGAGCTTTCGATCGCCCTGACGAAGGAGGGCGCGGCCTATCGCAGCCTGATGGATGCGATGATGCAGTCGGTCTCGATCGGGCTGGCGGGCGGCGTGAAGCTCGCCGCCTATGTCGAGGCCTATGCCTACACCCGCTTCGGCCCGGCCGGCGCGGTGGAGGGCGACCCGGCGATCCGCCAGGCGACCAGCGTGCTCGACTGGGCCTTCCGGAAGCTCGCACGCGAGTATCTCGGCCGCACCGACCTCGCCGATCCGACCGAGGCGGAATGCGCGCCCGATGCTGTCGGCCACGCGGCGGAGCAGGCGCCGCTGCTGCCGATGGACCTTCCGGCCGCCCCGGCGCCGCGCGCACGGCGGAAGCAGCTGCGCCTGGTTGGGTAGCCAGCGGCGTCGCCCTGCCGCACTCTCCGCCCCGTCATCGGAATGGCGGAGGGACACAATGGCTGGGGTTGTCGACGCGAAGCTCGCGGAACTCGGGATCACGGTGCCGGCAGCGGCCGCGCCGCTCGCCAACTACATCGGCTACAACGTGGTCGGGAAGCTCGTCGTCGTGTCCGGCCAGATCCCGCTGGTGGACGGCAAGATCGCGGTGACCGGCAAGGTCGGCGGCGCGGTCAGCATCGAGCAGGGCCAGCACGCCGCGCGCATCTGCTTCGTCAACCTGCTCGCGCAGCTCAAGGCCGCGACGGGCGGCGACCTGGATCGCGTGAAGCGCGTGGTGCGGCTCGGCGGCTTCATCGCGTCGGGCGCGGACTTCACGCAGCATGCGATGGTGATGAACGGCGCGAGCGACATGGCGGTCGCGGTGTTCGGCGAGAAGGGCAAGCATGCCCGCACCACGATCGGCGTGCCGGCGCTGCCCGGCGACGCGGCGGTCGAGGTCGAGGGGATGTTTGAGTTGGAGTGAGGGTTGCCTGGGGCGCCGGCGGGCCAAACTGAGCCGCCATGCCCGACGGCACGCCCGAGCTGAGCCTGACGCTGCACCGCGCGGTCGCCGAGATCCCGGCGGCCGAGTGGGATGCCTGCGCGAACTCGGGAAATCCCTTCGTCAGCCACGCCTTCCTGGCGGCGCTGGAGGAGAGCGGCAGCGTCGGCGGGCGCAGCGGCTGGCTGCCGCAGCACGCCGCGCTGCGCGACGCGCAGGGCCGGCTCCTCGCCTGCGCGCCGATGTATGCGAAGTCGCACAGCTACGGCGAATACGTCTTCGACCATGGCTGGGCGGATGCGCTGGAACGCGCCGGCGGCAACTACTACCCGAAGCTGCAGGTGGCCGCGCCGTTCAGCCCCGTGCCGGGCCCGCGGCTGCTGGTGCATCCCGGCTCGGGCCTGCGGATCGAGGCGATGGCGCAGGGGCTGCGGCAGGCCTGCGAGCAGCTCGACCTCTCCTCCGTCCACGTCACCTTCTGCACCGAGTACGAATGGACGGCGCTGGGCGCGGCGGGCTGGCTGCAGCGGATCGGCACGCAGTTCCACTGGACCAATGCCGGCTATGCGAGCTTCGACGACTTCCTGGGCGCGCTGGCCAGCCGCAAGCGCAAGGCGATCCGGCGCGAGCGGCGCGATGCGGAGGCCAGCGGCTTCGCGCTGAAGACGCTGCGCGGCCACGAGATCACGGCAAAGCACTGGACGGCCTTCCATCGCTTCTACCGCGCCACGACGGACAAGAAGTGGGGGCGTAGCGCCTATCTCAACGCGCGCTTCTGGCCGCTGCTCGGCGAGGCGCTCGGCGATCGCGTGGTGCTGATGGTGGCCGAGCAGGATGGCGAGCCGGTGGCCGGCGCGCTGAACCTGCTGGGCGACGAGGCGCTCTACGGCCGGAACTGGGGCGCGCTGGTGGATGCGCCCTTCCTGCATTTCGAGCTCTGCTATTACCGCGCCATCGATTTCGCGATCGAGCACAAGCTGGCCCGCGTCGAGGCCGGTGCGCAGGGCGAGCACAAGATCCAGCGCGGCTACCTGCCGGTGCCGACCTGGTCCGCGCATTGGATCGCCCATCCGGGCCTGCGGCGTGCCGTCGCCGACTTCCTGGACCGCGAACGGCCCGCGATGCTGCGCGAGATGGAGGCGCTGGCGACCCTCTCGCCCTTCAGGCGCGACGCCGAGCAGGAGTGATGCCCTCGCCCTTCTTCGCGCGCATCAAGGGCGACGTGCTGGCGATCGTCGCCAGCGTGCCGGCGGGCCGCGTGGTGACCTACGCCGCGATCGGCGCGCATCTCGACGTCATGCCGCGCCATGTCGCCTACATCCTCGCGCAGCTCCCCGGGATCGAGAAGGCGACGCTGCCCTGGCACCGCGCGGTCGCGGCCGATGGGCGGCTCGGCGTGCCCAAGGCCGGGGCCGATGGCGAAAGCCAGCGCGCCCTGCTCGCCACCGAGGGCGCGGCCTTCGACCCCGACGGCCGCATCAGTGATTTCGTCGCGCGGCAGGTCGAGGTCGCGGCGCTGCCGCACGGCGTGCCGCGGCAGACGCGTCCAGCCGATGCGCCGGTGACGCCGTCGCGCCAGGCGCGCCGCCCCGCGCGCTGAGGTCTGCACGGCTTGCCGGGCGGCGATCGCCCGGGCAGAAATTCTCCGTCAGCACAGGGCCGTTGCGTGGCGCTCGCCTATTTCCAGCTCGCGCTCTCGATGGCGCTGGTCGGCGCCAATGTCGCCGTTGCCAAGCTGCTCGCGGAGAGCTTGCCGGTCGCGCTGATCCTCGGCCTGCGCTGCCTGCTCGCCGTGATCGTGCTCTGGCCGATCGCGCGCGCGATGGAAGGGCGGCTCGGCATCGGGCGCGTCGTGGGCTGGAACCTGGCGCTGCAGGCGCTGTTCGGCACGCTGCTCTACAACCTGGCGCTGCTTGCCGGGCTGCGGCTGACCACGGCGCTCGAGGCGGGGCTCATTCTCGCGACACTGCCCGCCGTCGTCGCGGTCGGCGGCGCGCTGTGGCTGCGCGAGAAGCTGCCGGCACGGCAATGGGCCGCCGTCGCGCTCGCCGCCTTCGGCATGGCTGCCCTGGTCCTCGCCCGCGTCGCCGCGGACGGGCATGGCAGCGCGCTCGGCAACCTGCTCGTCTTCCTCGGCGTGTGCGGGGAGGCGATGTATGTGCTGCTCGCCCGCCGCATCGCGGGCCAGGTGCCTGTCGTCACCGCGACCTTCTGGATGCAGGTCTTCTCCTTCCTCATGCTGGTGCCGCTCTGCCTGCCCGTGCTGGGCGGCATCGCCGCGCTCGCCGCGCCCGAGGTCTCCGCGCTGCTGGTCTTCCACAGCCTGACCTCGAGCGTGATCTGCCTGCTGCTCTGGTATGCCGGGATGAAGCGCGCGCCGGCCGGCATCGCCGGCGTCTTCACCGCCTTCCTGCCGGCGACCGCGGCTGCCGTCGCGGTCGGGCTGCTCGGCGAGCCCTTCACGGCCGTGCATGCCGCCGGCTTCGTGCTGCTGACCGGCAGCCTGCTGCTGGCGACCTGGCCCGCCCGGCGCTGAGGCGGCGCGCGACCGCGCTTCGGCCTCGCGCGCCGGCACGCGGTTTGTTACGCTCCGCGCCATGGACCCGACGCCGTCCCCTCCGCGAATCCGACGCACCAGGGCGCTTCGCCTCGTCCTGCTCGGCACCGGCGTCGCCATGGTCGCCGCCTGCGAGCGCCAGCCGCCGCGCGTGCAGGACCAGACGCTGCGCGTGGCCTGCGACCAGGCGCGCGCGGCGAATGCGCCGAACTGGCGCGAGATCTGCGAACGCGCAGCGACGGGCAATTCCACCACGGCCTCGCGCAGCTATTTCGGCGTGCCCTGGATCATGGGTCGCACCGGCTACACCTCGGGCCGCAGCACGACCACCGGCGGAAACTGGTTCTCCGGTCGCACCGCCGACCGACCCGGCTCGGTCAGCACCGCGCCCAGCTCGCGCGGCGGCTTCGGCTCGACCGCCGGCTCCCGTAGCTCGGGCTCCTGAATGCGCCGCGTCACGCTGGAGCCGCGGGCCGAGCAGCGCGAGCATGCGCGCCGCCTCGGCTTCGCTTTCGCCGAGATCGCCGGGGAGCCCTATTGGGACGAGACCGCCTGCTACGTCTTCACCGCCGAGCAGATCGACCGGCTGGAGGCTGCGACCGAGGAGCTCGACCGGCTCTGCCTGCAGGCGACGCAGCACGCGATCCAGCACGACCTGAACGGCCCCTTGGGCATCCCCGACGGCGCCTGGCCGATCGTGAAGGCGAGCTGGGGCCGCGGCGAGCCCTCGCTCTATGGCAGGATGGACCTGCGCTGGGACGGCGTCGGCCCGCCCAAGCTGCTCGAATACAACGCCGACACGCCGACCGCGCTGTTCGAGGCCGGCGTCGTGCAGTGGGAGTGGCTGGAGACGCGCATCGCGACGGGCGCGCCGAAGGCAGACCAGTTCAACGCCATCCACGAGACGCTGATCGAGGCCTGGCCGGCGATGCAGCTGCCGCAAGTCACGCATTTCTGCTGCGCGCGCGACAGCGAGGAAGACAAGGGCACGGTGGACTACCTGCGCGACACCGCGATCCAGGCCGGGATGGATGCGCGCTTCCTCTACATGGACGAGATCGGCTGGAACGGCACGTCCTTCCGCGACGTGGAGGAGCGCGAGATCGCGGCGATCTTCAAGCTCTATCCCTGGGACTGGCTTCTGCGCGAGGAGTTCGGCCGCCACATCCCGAACGCCCGCACGCGCTGGATCGAGCCGGCCTGGCGGCTGGTGCCGAGCTCCAAGGCGTTCCTCTCGCTGCTCTGGCACCTGTTCCCGGATCATCCGAACCTGCTGCCGGCCTTCCTGGAGCCAGGGAAGACGGGCAGGCCCGAGATCTCGAAGCCGCTCTGGGGCCGCGAGGGGTCGAACGTGATCGCGCCGGGCATGGAGACGGAGGGGCCCTATGCGGACCAGCCGCGCGTCTGGCAGGCCTATGCCGAGCTGCCGCGCATGGGCGGGCGCTATCCGGTGATCGGGTCCTGGGTGATCGGCGGCAAGGCCTGCGGCATCGGCATCCGCGACGACGACACGCCGATCACGCGCGACACCAGCCGCTTCGTGCCGCATTACTTTGAGGCCGCATGACCGCTTCGTGGCCATGCCCTCAGACGCCGGCGCGGGCCATCCGGCCCGCTTGGCTTCGCGCAGGCCACGGATGCGCCTGCTGCGCTGTCGGTTTGTGCGCGGCGCGCCTTCGCGCGCTCGGCCCGCTGGTGGCGGGCCGCCTTGAAGGGGACATGGAATGACGAGCCTCGCCACCTTGCCGGGCTTCCTGGCTTACCTGGCCACCGGCATCCTGCTGCTGACCGCCGCGATGGCGATCTACATCCGGGTCACGCCCTACAACGAGATCACGCTGATCCGCGCCAACAATGTCGGGGCGGCGGTGACGCTGGGTGGGGCGATGATCGGCTTCTGCATGCCGATCGCCTCGGCCTTCGCGCATTCGATCAACATCGTCGATGCGGCGGTCTGGAGCCTCGTCGCGCTGGCCGTGCAGATCGCATGCTTCTTCGCCGTGTCGAAGCTGCTGGGCGACAGCCGTGCCGCGATCGAGCGTGGCGAGGTGGCGGGTGCCATCCTGAAGGCGAGCGTGTCGGTCTCCGTCGGGCTGCTGAACGCGGCGTGCCTCTCCACCTGAGGTGAGGGCCTGGTTCGCCTGCACCGGGGCGGAGCTGCTCCGGCGCGAGGTGGCGGACACCGTCGGGCGGCTCGCTTCCGCGCAGCAGGCGAAGGGGCTGCCGGGGGCGGCGGACCAGGAGTTTGCGTGGCAGCGCCAGGTCGCGGCGCTCCGCGACGCGATCGGCGCGGCGGGCGGGGATGCCTGGACGATTGCGCTCGAATACGACCTGTTGCGGCTCGAGAAGCGCGTGGATGCGGTGGTGGTCACCGACCGCGCAATCCTGGCGCTGGAGTTCAAGACCGCGTCCCCCGACCGTGCGGCGCTGGCCGAGGCCGAGGATTACGCGCTCGACCTGCGTGATTTCCATGCGGGCAGCCGGGCGCATCCGATCGTTCCGCTGCTCGTCGCGGGTGAGGCCGGCTTCACCCCGCCGGCACAGCCACCATTGATCTGGGATGGCGTGGTGCCGCCCCTCGCCTGCGGGCATGGCTCGCTCGCCACGGCGCTGCGCTGGGTGCAGTCCACTGCACCGGACGCCACGCCGCCGCTCGACGGCGCAGCCTGGCTCGCCGCGCCCTATCGCCCGGTGCCGACGATCGTCGAGGCGGCGACGATGCTCTACGCCCGCAACGGCGTCGCGGAGATCGCGACGGCCCGCGCCGATACCGCCAACCTGACGCGCACCGCGGAGGCCATCCGACGCGCCGTCAGCGGCGCGCAGGAAGCGAACGAGAAGCGGCTGGTGGTCGTCACCGGCATTCCTGGTGCGGGCAAGACGCTCTGCGGCCTCAACGCGGTGTTCGGCCAGCCCGACAGCGCCTTCCTGACCGGCAACGTGCCGCTGGTTGAGGTGCTGCGCGCCGCACTTGCCAATGACGCCGTCGCGCGGCGGGAGTGCGGCCGCGACGAGGCGATGCGGCGCGCGAAGCAGCGCCTGCAGAACGTGCACCGATTCCTGGAGGACTGCGCCACCGACCCGCAGCGCCGCGCACCGCATGAGCGGTTGATCGTCTTCGACGAGGCGCAGCGTGCCTGGGATCAGGCCAAGGCGCGCCTTGGCACGCGCAACAAACCTTCGAAGCTCAGCATGAGCGAGCCTGCCCACACGCTCGAGATCATGGCCCGGCACGAGGGCTGGGCCGTCATCGTGGCGCTGATCGGCAACGGGCAGGAGATCAACACCGGCGAGGCAGGGCTCGCGGAATGGGGGCGCTGCGTCGCGGCCTCCGGCATCTGGCGCGCCACGGCCGCACCGCGCGCGATAGACGCCGCGGATCCGGTGCAGCGGCTCGCGGAGGGCTGGCCGGACTGGCTCGATCGGGACGACGACCTCGACCTCAC
Source organism: Falsiroseomonas oryziterrae (assembly GCF_021864505.1). Taxonomy (GTDB): domain Bacteria; phylum Pseudomonadota; class Alphaproteobacteria; order Acetobacterales; family Acetobacteraceae; genus Falsiroseomonas; species Falsiroseomonas oryziterrae. Next base: position 183 of record NZ_JAKJIB010000200.1, on the reverse strand, counting down.
CGTTCCGGTGCGCAGCGTGCGCGACACGGCAGGTGCCGCCTGGGTGGACGCGCTGCTGCGCGGCGCCGTCGCCGAGGCGCGCGCCATCGCGGCGGCCACCGAGCTGCCCTTCCTCGTCACCCGTGACCTCGATGCGCTGCGCGCCGCGCTGCGGCGCCTCGCGCGCGGCCGGCGTCGTGCCGG
>NZ_JAKJIB010000020.1 GCF_021864505.1 Falsiroseomonas oryziterrae | reverse complement strand
TCCTCGGATCTGGGAGGCGCTGTCGGGCCGCGGCCTCGCCATGCTGCACGCGATCCTGGCGGAACTGCGCGGCGCCGAGGTGCCGCCGCGCGACGCGGCCGAGGTGGCGGCCGCCGCCGAGGCCTGCCCGGTCGCGGCGGAGGCGGTCGAGTTGTTCCTCGCGCTCCTCGCCGGCCTTGCCGGTGATCTCGCGCTCGCCTGGGGCGCACGCGGGGGGGTGTTCCTCGCGGGCGGCATCCTGCCGCGGCTGCGGCACCGGCTGGACGCCGCTGCCTTCCGCGCCCGCTTCGAGGCGAAGGCGCCGATGCAGGGGTGGATGCAGGATGTGCCGCTGGCGCTGGTCACGCATCCTGCGCCGGCTTTCCTGGGCCTGGCCGCCCTGGCCCGCATGACGGAGGCGTGACCCGTCCCGCGCGGCACGGCACGCTTCAAACCCGCTGAACCTTCAGGCAGATAGGATGTTCACGGCGCGGTGACGCCGGCCAGGGGGCGAGGACGGCCGGCTTCAGCGCCGAAAGGGATCCGTATGGACACGACCGCACCCGCCCTGTTGCCCGCCGACGCGGCGGCGCTGCGCGAGGCGATCGTGCAGAAGCTGACCTTCGACCTGGGCAAGAGCAGGCTCGGCGCACGTGACCGGGACTGGTTCATCGCCGCCGCGCTGGTGGTGCGCGACCGCATCGTGGAGCGCTGGATCGACCTGACGCGCGCGACCTACCAGTCGGGGGCGAAGCAGGTCTACTACCTGAGCCTCGAGTTCCTGATCGGACGGCTGTTCCGCGACAACGTCTCGAACCTCGGGCTCGGCGCCGCGATGGCCGACGCGCTGCGCGGCCTCGGCGTGGACCCGGAAGCGCTGCGCGAGGCGGAGCCCGACGCGGCGCTCGGCAATGGCGGCCTCGGACGGCTCGCAGCCTGCTTCATGGAAAGCATGGCCACCCTCGGCATCCCGGGTTTCGGCTACGGCATCCGCTACGACCACGGATTGTTCAAGCAGCTGATCCGGGACGGCTGGCAGCGCGAATACCCCGAGGACTGGCTGAGCTACGGCAATCCGTGGGAATTCGCCCGGCCCGAGATCGCGCACGAGATCGGCTTCGGCGGCACTGTGGAAGCGGTTACGGTCAACGAGGCGCGGGTGCGCCATGTCTGGAAGCCCGCCGAGACGGTGCAGGCGGTGGCATACGACACGCCGATCGTCGGCTGGCGCGGCCGGCACGTGAACACGCTGCGCCTGTGGTCGGCCCGCGCCTCGGATCCGCTGCGGCTCGAGGCCTTCAACCGCGGCGACTTCGTCGGCGCGCTGACCGAGCGCGTGCGCGCCGAGAGCATCTCCAAGCTGCTCTATCCCTCGGACGAGACGCCGGCCGGGCAGGAGCTGCGCCTGCGGCAGGAATACTTCTTCACCTCCGCCGCGCTGCAGGACCTGGTGCGGCGGCACCTGCGCGTGCATGGCGACCTGCGCAGCCTGCCCGACCATGTCGCGATCCAGCTCAACGACACGCATCCTGCGATCGCGGTGGCGGAGCTGATGCGGATCCTCGTGGACCTGCACGACATCCCCTGGGAGGAAGCCTGGGCCGCGACGCGCGGCGCCATCGCCTACACCAACCACACGCTGCTGCCCGAGGCGCTGGAATCCTGGCCGGTGCCGCTGATGGAGCGGCTGCTGCCGCGGCACATGCAGCTGATCTACCTGATCAACGCCTTCCACCTGGACGAGGTGCGGCAGCGCTTTCCCGGCGACAACGGGCTGCTCTCCTCCGTCTCGCTGATCGAGGAAGGGCACGGTCGCCGCGTGCGCATGGGGCACCTCGCCTTCGTCGGCTCGCACAAGGTGAACGGCGTCTCGGCGCTGCATTCCGACCTGCTGACGAAGACGGTCTTCGCCGATTTCCACCGGCTCGATCCCACGCGCATCACCAACAAGACGAACGGCGTCACCTTCCGCCGCTGGCTGCAGCAGGCCAATCCGGGCCTGACCTCCCTGCTGGTGGAGACGGTCGGGCCGGAGGTGCTCGACGACGAGCGCGCGCTGGAGCGGCTTGCTCCCTTCGCGGCGGATGCCGGCTTCCGCGACCGCTTCGCCGCGGTGAAGCGTGCCAACAAGGCCGCGCTGGCGGCGATGGTGCGGGACCGCTTCCAGCTGCGTCTCGATCCCGACGCCATCTTCGACGTCCAGATCAAGCGCATCCACGAATACAAGCGGCAACTGCTGAACGTGCTGGAGGCGGTGGCGCTGTACGACGAGATCCGCAGCCAGCCGACGCGCGATTGGCCCGCGCGGGTCAAGATCCTCGCCGGCAAGGCGGCGGCGAGCTACCATCGCGCGAAGCTGATCATCAAGCTGGCGCATGACGTGGCGCGCGTGGTGAACAGCGACCCGACCGTTCGAAACCGGCTCAAGCTGCTGTTCCTGCCCAACTACAACGTCTCGCTGGCCGAGGTGATCGTGCCGGCGGCCGACCTGTCGGAGCAGATCTCGACGGCGGGGATGGAGGCGTCCGGCACCGGCAACATGAAGTTCGCGCTGAACGGCGCGCTGACCATCGGCACGCTGGACGGCGCAAATGTCGAGATCCGCGAGCGCGTCGGAGACCCCAACATCTTCATCTTCGGGCTGACGACGGAAGAGGTCGGGCAGCGCCGGCGCGAATCCTGGCGCGGTGAGACGGCGATCGCGCGGTCGCGGCGCCTCGAGGAGGCGCTCGAGCAGATCGAGAAGGGCGTCTTCTCCCCCGACGACCCTGACCGCTACCGCGAGCTGGTTGCCGACCTGCGCGGCAGCGACTGGTTCATGGTCGCCGCCGATTTCGACAGCTACTACGCCGCGCAGCGGCGCGTGGATGCGCGCTGGCGCGAGCCGGCCGGCTGGTGGCGTTCGGCCGTGCTCAACACGGCGCATGTCGGCTGGTTCTCCTCCGACCGGACCATCTCGGAGTACGCCGAGGAGATCTGGCAGGTGCCGGTGCATCGCTGATGGAGAGCTGGCGCGCCCCGCAAGCGACGCTCGACGCGTTCCTCGCGGCGCGCCACGGGGATCCCTTCGCCCTGCTCGGGCCGCATGCGGCGCCGGGTGGGACGGTGGTGCGCGCCTTCGTGCCGCATGCCGAGTTCCTGGACGCCGTGATCGGCGATCGCCGCGTGGCGCTGGCGCGGCGGCACGATTCCGGGTTCTTCGAGGGGCTCTTGGAGGGCGCCGCCCCTCCCCTCTCCTATCGGCTGGCCGCGCGGAACGCGGGGGGCGCATGGGAGCTCGAGGATCCGTATCGCTTCGGACCTACGCTCGGGCCGCTCGACGACCATCTGCTGGTCGAGGGGACGCATCGGCGCCTGCATGAGCGCCTCGGTGCGCATGCCGTGACCCATGAGGGGGTGGCCGGCGTGCGCTTCGCGGTCTGGGCGCCCAATGCGGCGAGAGTGTCGCTGGTCGCCGGTTTCAACGACTGGGATGTCCGTCGGCACCCGATGCGCAAGCGCCTCGACAGCGGGCTGTGGGAGATCTTCATCCCCGGCATCGGCGCCGGGCAGCCCTACAAGTTCGCGATCCTGGCACGCGACGGCACGGAGCAGCCCTGGAAGGCCGACCCCTTCGGCCTGGCTGCGGAGCTGCGCCCCTCCACCGCCTCGCTGGTCGCGGAGGAGGCGCGCTTCGCCTGGAGCGACAGCGACTTCCTGGCGGCACGCGCCGCACGCCAGGCGTCCGATGCACCGATCTCGATCTATGAAGTGCACGCGCCGTCCTGGCGGCGGCATCCGGACGGACGCTTCTACGATTGGGACGAGCTGGCCGCGAGCCTGGTTCCCTACGCCGCCGATCTCGGCTTCACGCATCTCGAGCTGCTCCCCGTGATGGAGCACCCGCTGGACGAGAGCTGGGGCTACCAGCCGATCGGCATGTTCGCACCCACCGCGCGGCTCGGCGACGCGCGCGGCCTGATGCGCTTCGTCGACGCGGCGCATCGCGCCGGGCTCGGCGTCATCCTCGACTGGGTGCCGGCGCATTTTCCGCGCGACCCGCATGGGCTGATCCGCTTCGACGGCGAACCGCTCTACGAGCATCCGGACCCGCGGCGCGGCTCGCATCGCGAATGGGGCACCGCGGTCTTCGACTACGGCCGGCGCGAGGTCGCGGCCTTCCTGGCCAGTTCCGCCCTGCACTGGATCGAGCGCTTCCATGTCGATGGGCTTCGGGTGGACGCGGTGTCCTCGATGGTCTGGCTCGACCATGGGCGCCAGCCGGGCGACTGGGCCCCGAACCCGGATGGCAGCACCGAGAACCACGAGGCGATCGCCTTCCTCCGCGGCGTGAATGCCCTGGTGGCGGAGGAACATCCTGGTATCGCGATGATCGCGGAGGAAGCGACCTCCTGGCCCGGCGTCACCAGGCCCTCAGACGAGGGCGGCCTCGGCTTCCGCTTCAAGTGGAACATGGGCTGGATGAACGACACGCTGCGCTACGTGGCGCTCGATCCCGTGCACCGGCGCTGGCACCACGCCCTAGTCACCTTCGGCCTGATGTACGCGCATACCGAGGACTTCGTGCTGCCGCTGAGCCATGACGAGGTGGTGCACGGCAAGGGCTCGCTGCTCGGCCGGCTGCCGCAGGGGCGCAGCGCGGATGACTGGGAGCGCTTCGCGACGCTCCGCGCCTACTACGCCTTCATGTGGGGCCATCCGGGCAAGAAGCTGCTCTTCATGGGCGGCGAGATCGCGCAGTGGCGCGAATGGTCCGAGGCGCGGGAACTCGACTGGCATCTGCTGCAATGGACGCCGCACCAGGGCGTGCAGCGCCTGGTGCGCGATCTCAACGCGGCCTACCGCGCGCATCGCGCCCTGCATCGGCGCGATCGCGAGCCGGAAGGCTTCCGCTGGATCGACCCGGACGATGCCGAGCACTCGACCTTCACATGGCTACGCTTCGGCGCCGACGGCGATCCTGCGGTCGCCGTGCTGTGCAACTTCACGCCCGTCCCGCGGGCGGAACACATCGTCGGCCTTCCGAGCCCGGGGCGCTGGCGCGAGGTGCTGAACACGGATGCCGCCGCCTATGGCGGGTCCGGCATGGGCAATCTGGGTGTCGTGGAGGCGGTGGACGTGCCGCATGGTGGCTTCCCCGCCTCGGCGCGGGTGGTGCTGCCGCCGCTCGCCACGATATGGCTGGTGCAGGAGGGGGACGATGCCGGTCAGGACGGATAGCAGCGCGCCGCTGGCACGCTCGGCCATGGCCTTCGTGCTGGCGGGCGGACGAGGCTCGCGGCTGATGGAGTTGACCGACCGGCGCGCCAAGCCGGCGGTCTTCTTCGGCGGCAAGTCGCGGATCATCGACTTCGCGCTGTCGAACGCCTCCAATTCCGGCATCCGGCGCATCGCGGTCGCGACGCAGTACAAGGCGCACAGCCTGATCCGCCACCTGCAGCGCGGCTGGAACTTCCTGCGCCCCGAGCGGAACGAGAGCTTCGACATCCTGCCCGCGAGCCAGCGCACCAGCGAGACGGCCTGGTACGAAGGCACGGCGGACGCCGTCTACCAGAACATCGACATCGTTGCCGACCTCGATCCCCGCCACATGGTCATCCTGGCGGGCGACCACATCTACAAGATGGACTACGAGCAGATGCTGGCGCAGCACGTCGAGAGCGGCGCCGACGTCACCGTGGGCTGCGTGACGGTGCCGCGGCTCGAAGCGCGCGGCTTCGGCGTGATGCATGTGGACGCCGAGGACCGCATCGTCGAGTTCATGGAGAAGCCGGCCGATCCGCCCGGCATCCCGGGGCGGGAGGACATGGCGCTCGCCTCCATGGGCATCTACGTCTTCGAGACGAAGCTCCTCTTCGACCAGTTGCGGCGCGACGCCGCGACGCCCGGCAGCCAGCGCGACTTCGGCCGCGACATCATCCCCTGGCTGGTCAAGAACGGGAAGGCGGTGGCGCATCGCTTCGAGAGCTCCTGCGTACGCTCCTCGGCGGAGGCGAAGCCCTATTGGCGCGACGTCGGCACGGTGGACGCCTATTGGGAGGCGAACATCGACCTGACCGACATCGTGCCCGAGCTCGATCTCTTCGACCGCGACTGGCCGATCTGGACCTATGCGGAGATCACGCCGCCGGCGAAGTTCGTGCACGACATCGACGACCGGCGCGGCGAGGCGATCTCGTCTCTCGTCTCAGGCGGCTGCATCCTGTCGGGCGCGAGCGCGCGGCGCAGCCTGCTTTTTACCGGCGTGCACATGCATTCCTTTGCGAAGGTGGAGGGCGCGGTGCTGCTCCCCTATGTCGATGTCGGCCGCCACGCGCGGCTGAGGAATGTCGTGGTGGACCGCGGCGTCCGCATCCCGGACGGACTCGTCGTGGGTGAGGACCCGGAGGAAGACGCGCGTCGCTTCCGCCGCACGGAGAAGGGCATCTGCCTCGTCACGCAGAAGATGCTCGACGCGCTCGGATGACGCTGCGGCTGCTCGCGGTCGCGTCCGAATGCGCGCCGCTGGTCAAGACGGGCGGGCTCGCCGACGTGGTGGGCGCGCTGCCGGCCGCGCTGGCCGAGCATGGCGTGCAGGTCACCACGCTGCTGCCGGGCTATCCCGCGGTGCTGCGCGCGATCGGCGATGCGCGAACGCTGCGCCGGATCGACGACCTGTTCGGCGGCACCGCGCGGCTGCGGCGCGGCACGGCGGGCGGGCTCGACCTGCTGGTGCTGGATGCGCCGCATCTCTTCGACCGCCCCGGCAGCCCCTATCTCGCGCCCGATGGCGGCGAATGGGCCGACAACGGGCTGCGCTTCGCCGCCCTCGGCGCCGCGGCGGCGCTGGTCGCGACCGGCGGCGTGCGCGGCCTGACGTTCGACGCGGTGCATGCGCATGACTGGCAGGCGGGGCTGGTGCCGGCCTATCTCCGCTTCGCGCAACCGCGCCGCCCCGTGCTCTTCACCGTGCACAACCTGGCGTTCCAGGGGAAATTCCCGCTCTCGCTCTTCCCGCGCCTCGGCCTGCCGGCGGAGGCGCTCTCGGTACAGGGACTCGAATACTACGGCACGATCGGCTTCCTGAAGGCCGGGCTCTGGTATGCGGACCGCATCACCACCGTCTCGCCGACCTACGCGGCGGAGATCGGCACGCCGGAGCTCGGCATGGGCCTCGACGGGCTGATCCGCGGGCGCGGCGGGCATGTCTCCGGCATCCTGAACGGGCTCGACACGGCGGACTGGGACCCGGCGCGCGATCACCGGCTGGCGGCGCGCTTCGACGCGGCCGATCCGGCACGGCGCGCGGCGAACAAGGCGGCGCTGCAGCGGCGGCTCGGCCTTGCCGAGGACGCGGACGCGCTGCTGTTCGGCTTCGTCGGGCGCATGACCTGGCAGAAGGGCGTGGACCTCGTCCTCGGCGCCCTGCCGGCGATGCTGGGCGAAGGCGCCCAACTTGCGATGCTCGGCACGGGGGAATGGGGCATCGAGGAAGGCAGCCGCGGCGCGGCGGCGGCGCATCCGGGCCGCGTCGGCGTGCATGTCGGCTTCGACGAGGCGCTGGCGCGACTGGTCTATGCCGGCAGCGACGTGGTGCTGGTGCCAAGCCGTTTCGAGCCCTGCGGCCTCGCCCAGCTGGCTGCGCTTCGCTATGGCGCGCTGCCGCTGGTCGCGCATGTCGGCGGGCTGGTGGACAGCGTGGTGGACGCGAACGAGATGGCGCTCGCCGAGGGCGCCGGCGCCGGCTTCCACTTCGCGCCGGTGACGCAGGAGATGCTGGCGGCGACGGTGCTCCGCGTCGCGCGGCTGTGGCGCGACAAAGGCACGTGGCGCGCGTTGCAGGCCAACGCCCTGCGGACCGACGTGTCCTGGACGCGCTCCGCGGCGCGTTACGCCGCGCTGTACCGCGAGATGATGGCGGATGCCGGCTGAGCCTCGGCCGGGCGCGCCGGAGCCGCTGGGTGCCTGGCTGACGGAAGACGGGGCTCGTTTCGCCTATCCGGCGCCGGGCGCATCCTGCGTCCAGGTGTGCATCTTCGATCCGCTGCGTCGCGAGATCGCGCGCGTGCCGCTGCCGGGCCGCACCGGTGACGTCCATCATGGTGAGATCGGCGGACTTCGTGAGGGCACGCGCTACGGGCTGCGCGTCGAGGGGCCGTGGGATCCTGCACGCGGCCATCGCTTCAACCCGGCGAAGCTGCTGGTGGACCCTTGGGCGCGAGCGCTCGACGGACCCTTCGCACTCCACCCGGCCCTGTTCGACGCCGGCGAGGCGCCCGATCCCGCGGACAGCGCGCCCTTCGTGCCGAAGGCGCTGCTGGCGCCAGCCCTGCCCCCGATCCGTCGTGCGCCGCCGCGACAGGCCGAGGTGATCTACGAGTTGCAGGTGAAGGGCTTCACGGCGCGACATCCGGCGATCCCGCCCGACATCCGCGGCACCTTCGCCGGCCTCGCGCATCCGGCGGCGATCGAGCATCTCGTGAAGCTCGGCGTCACGACCGTGGAACTGATGCCCGCCGCGGCCTGGGTGGATGAGCGGCACCTGCCGCCGCTCGGCCTCGCCAATGCCTGGGGCTACAACCCGGTCGCGCCGCTGTGCCCCGATCCACGACTCGCGCCGGGCGGCATGGCGGAGGTGCGCGCGGCCGTGGCCGCCCTGCAGGCGGCGGGACTGCGCGTGATCCTCGACGTGGTGCTGAACCACAGCGGGGAGGGCGATCACCTCGGCCCGACGCTGTCGCTCCGCGGCCTCGGCAACGCCGCCTTCTACCGGCTGCAGCCGCACGATGCGCGGCGCCATGTGGACGACGCCGGCTGCGGCAACGCGCTGGCGCTGGAGCGGCCCTGGCCGCTGCGGCTTGCGATGGACGCGCTGCGGCACTGGGCGGAGGGCGCGGGGCTCGATGGCTTCCGGCTCGACCTCGCGACCACGCTGGCGCGGCGTGAAGCCGGCTTCGATCCGGACGCGCCGCTGATCCAGGCGATCCGGCAGGATCCGGTCCTGCGCGAGCTGATCGTCATCGCGGAGCCCTGGGATGTCGGGCGCGACGGCTACAGGCTGGGACAGTTCCCCGCCGGCTGGGGGGAGTGGAACGACCGCTTTCGCGACGACGTCCGACGCTTCTGGCGCGGCGATGCCGGGATGGTCGGCACGCTCGCGACCCGGCTTGCAGGGTCCGCCGACCTGTTCCACGACCGCCCTTCAAGCGACAGCGTGAACTTCGTCGCCGCGCATGACGGCTTCACCCTCGCCGACCTCGTCAGCTTCACGACCAAGCGCAACCACGCCAATGGCGAGGATAACCGCGACGGGACGGACGCGAACCATTCCTGGAGCTGCGGCGTCGAAGGGCAGATCGACGATCCGGTCATCACCGCACGCAGGCACGGTGACATGCGCGCTCTGCTTGTCACGCTGTTCGCGGCCAGTGGCACGCCGATGCTCGGCATGGGCGACGAGGCCGGGCGCAGCCAAGCCGGCAACAACAACGCCTATGCGCAGGACAATGCGACGAACTGGCTGGACTGGGACGGCCTCGACGCCGGGCTGCTCGCCTTCACGCGCAAGCTGATCGCGGCGCGGCGGGCGCATCCGGCGCTGCGGCACGCGGCCGTGCTGACGGGCGAGGCCGGCGCCGATGGCCTGCCCGACGTCGCCTGGCTGCGCCCGGAGGGCGGCGCGATGGGCGAAGCCGACTGGCACGATCCCGGGCGCCGCGCACTGGTCGTCGTGTTCACGCAGCCGCACGACCGCTGCCTGCTGGCCTTGAACGCCGCCGAGGCGGATGCCCCGCTCGTCCTGCCGCCGCCGCGAAGCGGCCAGCGATGGCGCGTGCTGGCGGACAGCGCGGCGCCCGATGCCGAAAGCCTCCCGGCCATGGTGCGCGCACGCTCGGCGCTGCTGCTGGCGGAGGCGCCGTTGGCGCCCCGGCGCGGCGACCCGGCATTGCTCGCGCGGCTCGCACGCGCCGCCGGCATCGCGACGCATTGGCACGAAATCTCCGGCACTCGGCATGATGTGCCGGAGGAGACGCTGCGCCTGCTGCTCGACGCGCTGCGGCTGCCGGCATGCACCGATGCGGAGGCGCGCGAGTCGCTCGCCCGACTCTCATCGCCTCGCGCGCTGCCGCCGAGCCACGTGACGCATGCCGATGCGCCGAGCCTGCCGCTGGCCCTCTCCGATAGGCGGCAGCGGCTGCGGATCGCCCTGGAAGCCGGCGGTGACGTCACGTTCGACATCGTGCCCGAGGACGGCACGACGGAACGGTACAGCCTGCCCGACGGACGTCTCGATGCACGCCGGATCGTCACGCTGCCGCCGCTTCCGGAAGGGCGCCATCGCGTGCTGGACGAGCGCGATGGCGGCATCTGCCACCTCGCGGTCGTTCCACGTCGCGCCTTCCTGCCCAGCGGGCTGGCGGACGGCGCGCGGCGCTTCGGGATCGCCGCGCAGCTCTATTCGCTGCGGCACGTCGCGGATCAGGGCATCGGCGACTTCACGGCCGTGGCCGAGCTGGCGCGCGAGTCCGCGGCGCAGGGCGCGGCGCTGCTCGGCCTCAGCCCGCCGCATGCGCTGTTCCCGACTGACCGGAGCCGCGCGAGTCCCTACCATCCATCGGACCGCCGCTTCCTCGATCCGATCTTCCTCGACGCCACGCGCCTGCCGCTCGTTGGCGACCTGCCGGGCGTGCGGGCGGCCCTCGCGCGGCAGGAGCCGGTCTTCGCCGCCCTGCGTGCGCAGGCCATGGTCGATCACGCGGCGGCCTGGCAGGCGAAGCGTGCGGTGCTGCGCGTCGCCTGGCGCGAGCTGCCCGACCCGCATCCGGCCCGGACGGCGCTGGCGCGGTTCAGGCAAGAGGGCGGCGCGCCGCTCGAGCACTTCTGTGCCTTCTTGGCCATCGCAGAGAGGGAAGGGCACAGCGATGCGCGGCGCTGGCCCGAGGGGCTGCGCAACGGGACGGACAGCGCCGTCGTCGCCTTCGCCGAGCAGCACGCCGACGCGGTCGGCTTCGTGGCCTTCCAGCAGATGCTGGCGGACATGCGGCTGGAGCGCGCTGGCCGGGCCGGAGCCGGGCTCTATCGTGACCTGGCGGTCGGCGCGGCGCCGGATGGCGCGGAGCCCTGGTCGGGCGATGCACGCTTCCTGCCCGGCTTCTCGATCGGCGCGCCACCGGATCCTTTCGCCGCGGATGGGCAGGTCTGGGGCCTGCCGCCGCCCGATCCGCTCGCCGCGCGCGAGGACGGCCACGCCGCCTTTGCGCGGCTGCTCCGCGCGAACATGCGCCACGCGGCGGCGCTGCGCATCGATCACGTCCTAGGCCTGCGGCGGCTGTTCCTGGTGCCCGAGGGCGCGAAGGGCCGGGACGGCGCGTATCTCGACTACCCGTTCCAGGAGCTGCTCGGGCAGGTCGCGCTGGAATCGCAGCGCGCAAGGTGCCTCGTCGTCGGCGAGGATCTCGGCACCGTACCGGAAGGCATCGGCGACGCGCTGCGCGCCGCGGACGTGCTTTCCTATCGCGTGCTATGGTTCGAGCGGCGGGGCGAGGCCTTCCTCCCGCCGGGCGCCTGGCCTGCCAACGCCGCCGCATGCGTCTCGACCCATGACCTGCCGACGCTCGCCGGTTTCTGGACGGGCGAGGACCTGCACGAGCGCGCCGCGCTTGGCCTGCTGCCCGACCTCGACGCCGCGCTGGCGGAGCGTGCGCGCGACCGCGCCGCGCTCTGCACGCTGCTGGCGCAGGAGGGTCTGCTGCTCGACGGAGCGCCGCAGACGGGCCCGCTCGAAGATCACCTCGCGGCGGCCATCCATGCCTTGGTGGCGCGCACGCCGTCGATCCTGATGCTGGCCCAGGCGGAGGACCTTGCAGGCGAGACCGTCGCAGTGAACCTGCCCGGCACCGATCGCGAGCGGCCGAACTGGCGCCGCCGCCTCCCCCTTCCTGCCCATGCCCTCCTCGACCTGCCATCGGCACGGAGCGTGCTAGATGCGCTGCGCCGCCTCCGCGCGGGCTAGGAAGCCGCAGCCCCGCGTCGCAGACTGCGCCCGAACAGGGAGGGCGCCATGTCGGCCGAGGCGAATGAACGGTTCCAGACGTTGCACGAGCTGGTGAAGGCCGCGCGGCTGAAGCTCAACGCGAATATCTGGGACTACCTGGTCGGCGCCACCGAGACCGAGACGACACTGCGGCGCAACCGCGCGGCGCTTGATTCGGTGGCGTTCCGCCCGCGGGTGCTGCGGGACGTGCGCAAGGTGGACAGCAGCGGCGACTTCCTCGGGCGGCGCGTACGCCTGCCGGTCTTCCTCGCCTCGGTCGGATCGCTCGACAGCTTCGAGCCGGGCGGCGCGGCCACGGCCGGCCGCGCCGCCTCGGCCTTCGGCGTGCCGATCATGGTGTCCTCCGTCACCGAGCCGGGTCTGGAGCGCAGCGCGGAGGCGACGCCGGGGCCGAAGGTCTTCCAGCTCTATGTGCGGGGCGGTGCGGAGTTCGTGGACGATCATGTCAGGCGCGCTATGGATGCGGGCTACGACGCCTTCGCCATCACGGTGGACACGGCGCATTACAGCCGGCGCGAGCGGGACATCGCGAAGCGCTTCGTGAAGCACTGGCGGGCGCGCTCCACCGGGATGGACTTCCAGGCCGCGCTCTCCTGGGCCGACATCGCGCGCTTCCGCGAGACGCATCCGAAGGTCACGCTGGTCCTCAAGGGCATCGGCTGTGGCGAGGATGCGGAGATCGCGGTGCGCCATGGCGTGCAGGTCGTCTATGTCTCGAACCATGGCGGCCGCCAGCTCGACCACGGCCGCGGCTCGCTCGAAGTGCTGCCGGAGGTCGTGCAGGCCGTGGGCGGCAAGGCGCGGGTCTGGATGGATGGCGGCATCAGCCGCGGCACAGATCTCGTGAAGGCCGTGGCGCTCGGCGCCGAGATGGTCGGCATCGGACGGCTCTATTGCTACGGCCTGGCGGCGGCCGCGGAGCATGGGGTCAAGCGCGTGCTCGAACTGCTGGAGGACGAGGTGCAGACCTGCCTCGGCCTGCTCGGCGCGACGAGCTTCGCGGCGGTGGAGCGCAACCAGCTTGTGGCGGCGCCGCCGGTGACGCCGCCGCATGTGCACTCGGCCTTCCCCCTCCTCGCCGAGCCCGAGCGCGGCTACTGAGGCGGCACTTTTCCTTTCGGAGTTGAACAGATGAACCGCCATCGCATTGCCGCCATCCCCGGCGACGGCATCGGGCAGGAGGTGATCCCGGCCGGCCTCCGCGTGCTGCGCGCCCTCGCCGAGCGCACCGGCGCCTTCGCGCTCGAGGTCGAGGAGTTCCCCTGGGGCAGCGACTACTACCGCGCCAATGGCCGCATGATGCCGGAGGACGGGCTCGAGACGTTGAAGCCCTTCGATGCCATCTTCTTCGGCGCCGTCGGCGATCCCGCGCTGCCCGACGACCTGACGCTCTGGGGCCTGCGGCTGAAGATCTGCCAGGGCTTCGACCAATACGCCAACATCCGCCCGACTCGCGTCCTGCCGGGCCTGACCAGCCCGCTGCGCGGCGTGGAGCCCGGCGACATCGACTGGGTGATCGTGCGCGAGAACAGCGAGGGCGAATATGCCGGCCATGGCGGCCGTGCCCATCGCGGCCATCCGGAGGAGGTGGCGACCGAGACCGCGATCTTCACCCGCGCCGGCGTGACCCGGATCATGCGCACTGCCTTCCGCATCGCCGCGTCCCGTCCCCGCAAGCTGTTGACGGTCGTCACCAAGTCGAACGCGCAGAAGCACGGCATGGTGTTCTGGGACGAGATCGCCGCCGAGGTTTCCCGAGAATTCCCGACCGTTCAGTGGGAGAAGGAGCTGGTCGATGCGATGGCGGCACGTCTGGTGCGCCGCCCCCGCAGCATCGACACTGTGGTCGCCACCAACCTGCATGCCGACATCCTGTCGGACCTGGCGGGCGCGGTGGCGGGCTCGCTCGGCGTCGCGCCGACGGCGAATCTCGATCCGGAGCGTCGCTTTCCCTCGATGTTCGAGCCCATCCATGGCTCGGCCTTCGACATCGCGGGCAAGGGCGTGGCGAATCCCGTCGCGACCTTCTGGACGGCGGCGATGATGCTCGACCACCTCGGCGAGGCCGCGTCCGCGAAGCTGCTGATGGAGGCGGTGGAGCGCGTCTGCGCGGCCGGAATCCGCACGGCGGATGTCGGCGGCAACGCAACCACCGACGAGGTCACGGAGACCGTCTGCGCCGCGATCCGCGGCGCCAATCTGTAGCAGGGAGAAAACGGATGAAGGCAACACGTCGCGCGCTGCTGCTGAGCGCGCTCGCCACGCCGGCGCTGGCCCAGGGCGTGCCAACGCGGACGATCACCGTCACGGTGCCCTTCGCGGCCGGCGGGCCGACCGACCTGATCTCGCGCCTGGTGGCCGAGGGCATGGGCCGCGACCTCGGCCAGACAGTCGTGGTGGAGAACGTGGTCGGCGCTGGCGGGACGCTGGCTGCGGGACGCGTGGCGCAGGCGCGGCCGGACGGCACCACGCTGCTCGTCCACCATATCGGCCTCGCCGCCGCGGCGACGCATTACCGGCGCCTGCCTTTCAGCGTGACGGAGAGCCTCGCGCCGCTCGGCCTGCTGTCGGATGCCGCGATGACGATCGTCGGGCGGCCCGACTTCCCCGCCGACGACCTGGCCGGCGTGATCGCCGCGATCCGGCGCGACGGCGACAAGCTGAACCTCGCGCATTCGGGGTTGGGCGGAGCCAATCAGCTCGGCGGGATGCTGCTGCAGGCGGCGGCCGGCCGGGCGATGACGACGGTGGTGTTCCGCGGCAGCGCGCCGGCGATCACTGAGCTCATGGCGGGCCGCATCGATCTCTTCGTGGACCAGGCGACCAACACGGCGCCCTTCATCCGCGACCGCCGCATCAAGGCCTATGCGGTGACGCTGCCCGAGCGCGTGCCGGGCCTGGACCTGCCGACCACGGCAGAGGCCGGCCAGCCGAGCATCGCGATGAGCACCTGGCACGGCATCTACGCGCCCGCCGGCACGCCGCAGGAGATCCAGGAGCGGCTGTCGGCGGCCGTGCGTGCCGCGCTGAAGGAGGAGCGCCTGCGCGCCCGCTTCGCCGAGGTCGTGACGGTCCCCGCGACCGACGAGCGCGCCACCATCGCCTTCCACCGCCGTTTCCTCGCCGAGGAAGTGGCGCGCTGGCGTCCGATCATCCAGGCGAACGGCGAATACGCGGACTAGGATCGGGCCGGAAACGCAAGACGCCCGGATCGCAACGATCCGGGCGTCTCGAAAGCGGTTGGCGGACCCGAGAGGATTCGAACCCCTAACCCCCAGATCCGTAGTCTGGTGCTCTATCCAATTGAGCTACGGGTCCAACCGGGAGCGGCGATGTAGCGGAGCGGGGCCGGGGGCGCAACCCCTGCCCCGCCGCTTTCAGCCGGCGAGCTTGTCGAGCTCGCGCAGCACGGCCTCGCCCATCACGCTCGTCCCCACCCGGGCCATGCCAGGGGCCATGATGTCGGCCGTGCGCAGGCCGCCGGCCAGCACCTTCTCCACCGCCGCCTCGACCAGCTTCGCGTCGTCCTCGAAGCCGAAGGAGAGGCGCAGCAGCATGGCGAAGGACAGGATCTGCGCGCAGGGATTGGCGACACCCTTGCCGGCGATGTCGGGCGCCGAGCCGTGAATCGGCTCGTACAGGGCGTGGCGCTTGCCGTTCGGCTGCAGTTCGCCGAGCGTCGCAGAGGGCAGCATGCCGAGCGAGCCGGTCAGCGCCGCGGCGAGGTCCGACAGCACGTCGCCGAAGAGGTTGTCGCCGAGGATGACGTCGAACTGCTTCGGGCGGCTCGCGAGCTGCATGGCGCAGTTGTCGGCGTACATGTGCTGCAGCTCGACATCCGCGAACTCGGCCTTGTGGACCTCGCCCACCACGGCGCGCCAGAGGCGGCCGGACTGCATGACATTGGCCTTCTCGACGCTGGTCACCTTGTTGCGGCGCTTGCGCGCCAGCTCGAAGGCCACGCGCGCGACGCGGGCGATCTCGTCCTCGTGGTAGATCTGCGTGTCGAGGCCGGTGCGCTTGCCGTCGGGGCCGGTCGTCACGCCGCGCGGTTCGCCGAAATAGACGCCGCCCGTGGTCTCGCGCACGATCATGATGTCGAGGCCGCGGACGAGATCAGGGCGCAGCGCGGAGGCGTCGACCAGCGGATCGAGCACGACCGCCGGGCGGAGATTGGCGAAGAGGCCGAGATCCTTGCGCAGGCGCAGGATGCCGAGCTCCGGCCGCTGGTCGAAGGGCAGGCTGTCCCATTTCGGGCCGCCGACCGAGCCGAACAGCACCGCGTCGGCGGCCTTCGCGGCCTCCACCGTCGCGTCCGGGCAGGGCGAGCCGGTCGCGTCGATGGCCGCGCCGCCGACCAGGCCTTCCTCGATCTCGAAGGCGACGGCGCGGCGGCGCTCGAGCCATTCGATCACGCGGCGCGTCTCGCGCACCACCTCGGGTCCGATCCCGTCGCCGGGAAGGATCAGCAGCTTCTTGTTGGCGGGCATCGCCCGGCGGTCCCCTTCACTCCCAGGACCTGCGGCCCGCGCAGCGGGCCGAGGCCGCAGATGCGGCCCGCCGCACGCGCGGCGAGCGTTTTGCCGAAGGCGAACCTTCGGTTCGATGCGGCGCGAAGGCGCCGCGCCGGCGCTTGAGGGCGCGAAGGCAAAGCCTTCGCGCGCACGCGTTCACGCGTAGAGCCAGGGCTGCGCGGCGCGCTGCTTCGCCTCGAAGCCGTCGATCGCGGGCGCGTGCTGCAGCGTCTGGCCGATGTCGTCGAGGCCGTTCAGCAGCAGGTGCTTGCGCAGCGGATCCACCTCGAAGCCGATCTCCTCGCCGTTCGGGCGCACGATGACCTGGCGCGCGAGATCGACGGTCAGGCGCGCATTCGCGCCGAGCTTCGCGTCCTCCATCAGCCTGTCGCAGGTCTCGCGCGGCAGGCGGATCGGCAGGATGCCGTTCTTCATGCTGTTGCTGAAGAAGATGTCGCCGAAGGACGGCGCGATGACGCAGCGGATGCCGAAGTCGAGCAGCGCCCAGGGCGCGTGCTCGCGCGAGGAGCCGCAGCCGAAGTTCTCGTGCGCAACCAGAATTTCGGCCTTGCGGTAGGGCTCCCGGTTCAGGACAAAATCCGCGTTCTCCGCGCCGTCGTCGCGGTAGCGCTGATTGGCGAAGAGGTGCCGACCGAGCCCCGTGCGTGCGATCGTCTTCAGGAAGCGCCCGGGGATGATCTTGTCGGTGTCGACATTGGCTTCCGGCAGCGGCGCCGCGATGCCGGTGACGGTCGTGAAGGGCTGCATCACTGGGCTCCCTTCGGCTGGAAGTCGCGCACGTCGGCGAGGCGCCCCGCGAGCGCGGCGGCCGCGGCCATGGCGGGCGAGAGAAGATGCGTGCGCCCGCCCGGCCCCTGGCGGCCCTCGAAGTTGCGGTTCGAGGTGCTGGCGCTGCGCTGGCCGGGCTTCAGCTTGTCCGGGTTCATGCCGAGGCACATGGAACAGCCGGCCTCGCGCCACTCGAAGCCCGCTTCCTTCAGCACGCGGTCGAGGCCTTCCTCCTCCGCCTGCGCCTTCACCAGGCCCGAGCCGGGGACGACCATGGCGCGCACGCCGTCCGCCACCTTGCGGCCCTTGGCGATCGCGGCTGCCGCGCGGATGTCCTCGATGCGGCTGTTGGTGCAGGAGCCGATGAAGACGACGTCCACCTTGAGGTCCTGCAGGCGCTGGCCGGGCTGCAGGCCCATGTAGTCCAGCATGCGCTGCACCTGGGCGCGGCGCGCCTCGTCGGCGAAGTCGGCCGGGTTCGGCACCGCGCCGGTGATCGGCAGCACGTCCTCGGGGCTCGTGCCCCAGGTGACCTGCGGCGCGATCGCATGCGCGTCGAGCTTCACCTCGCGGTCGAAATGCGCGCCGGCGTCGGAGGGCAGCGTCTTCCACCACGCGAGAGCGCGGTCATAGGCCTCGCCCTTCGGCGCGAAGGGGCGGCCCTTCACGTAGTCGAACGTGGTCTGGTCGGGCGCCACCATGCCGGCGCGCGCGCCGCCCTCGATCGACATGTTGCAGACCGTCATGCGCCCGGCCATGTCGAGCGCGCGGATCGCATCACCCGCATACTCGATCACATGACCGGTGCCGCCGGCGGTGCCGATGCGGCCGATGATGGCCAGCACGATGTCCTTGGCCGTGCAGCCGACGGCGAGGTTGCCCACCACCGACACGCGCATGTTCTTGGCCGGCTTCTGCAGCAGCGTCTGCGTCGCCAGCACATGCTCGACCTCGCTCGTGCCGATGCCGAAGGCGAGCGCGCCGAGCGCGCCATGGGTCGAGGTGTGGCTGTCGCCGCAGACGATCGTCATGCCGGGCAGCGAGAGGCCGAGCTCCGGCCCGATCACGTGCACGATGCCCTGCCGCCTGTCGGTGAGCGGGATGTAGGGAACGCCGAATTCCTTGACGTTCTTCTCCAGCGTCTCGATCTGCGTGCGGCTCTCCGGGTCCTCGATCGTGCCGTAGCGCGAGGCGTCGGTGGCGATGTTGTGGTCCACCACCGCGATCGTCGCGTCGGGGCGGCGCACCTTGCGGCCCGACATGCGGAGGCCCTCGAAGGCCTGCGGGCTCGTCACCTCATGGGTGAGGTGCTTGTCGATGTAGAGAAGCGCGGTGCCGTCCGGGAGCGTCTCGACGACATGGGCGTCCCAGATCTTGTCGAACAGCGTGCGCGGCCGTGTTGCCGACATTCCCCAACCCCTCGAAAGCGAACCGCGCGACCCTTGCGGGCCGCGCGGATGAACGTTCAGCCCTCGGCCTGCGCCGTGTCGCGGGCCTTCTCCTGGATGCGGGCCGACTTACCGGTGCGGCCGCGCAGGTAATAGAGCTTCGCGCGCCGCACGCGGCCGCGACGGACCACCTGGATCTCCGCGACGTTCGGCGAGTAGAGCGGGAAGACGCGCTCCACGCCCTCGCCGTAGGACAGCTTGCGGACGGTGAAGTTGCTGTTCACGCCGCGGTTGGAGCGCGCGATGACCACGCCCTCATAGGCCTGGGTGCGGGTGCGCTCGCCCTCGACGACCTTCACCATCACGCGGACGGTGTCGCCCGGGCTGAACTCCGGGGTCGGGCGGGCGGCGGAGAGGCGGGCCTGCTGGGCGGCCTCGAACTGCTGCAGGAGGTTCATCGGTGGTCTTCCCTTCGTGAGCGTGTCTAGGCGGCGGCCGGGGGGCCGTCCAGCCGGCCCGTTCCGCCTTCGTTGCGTTGCAGATGGCGTGCCCAGAGATCGGGGCGGCGCGTGCGTGTGGCCTCTTCGGCCCGGGCGCGACGCCAGCGCGCGACCTCGGCATGGTGGCCGGACAGAAGCACATCCGGCACCTTGCGGCCCTGCCATTCGGCGGGCCGCGTGTAGTGGGGGTATTCGAGCAGGCCTTCGGGCCCGTGGCTTTCTTCCGCCGCGCTCTCGGCTGCGCCCATCACGCCGGGCAGCAGCCGGACGCAGGCGTCGAGCAGCAGCATCGCGCCGACCTCGCCGCCCGAGAGGACGACGTCGCCGACGCTGACCTCGAGCATGCCGCGCGCCTCGATCACCCGTTGGTCCACCCCTTCGTAGCGGCCGCAGAGCAGCGCCACGCCGGGTCCGGCGGCGATCTCGCGCACCAGCGCCTGCTCGAGCAGCCGGCCGCGCGGCGTGAGGTAGACCAGCGGCGCGCCCGGATTGGCCGCGACGGCTGCCGCGACGGCGGCATCCACCACGTCGGGGCGCATCACCATGCCGGCGCCGCCGCCGAAGGGCGTGTCGTCCACGCTGCGGTGGCGGTCCGTGGCGAAGCTCCGGATATCGAGCGCCTCGAGCGACCAGCGCCCGTCGCGCAGCGCCTTGCCGGCGAGCGAAAGTCCGAGGGGGCCTGGAAACATCTCCGGGAACAGCGTCAGGACGGTGGCGCGCCACGTCATGCCGCGTCCTCCTGTCCCTGCGGTTCCACGGTGACTTCCGGCGGCGGCACCAGGGTCAGGCGCCCGGCGGCGAGATCGACCACCGGCACGGCCGCCTTGGTGAAGGGGACAAGGCGCTCGCCGCCTGCTCCCTCGATCACCAGGAAGGGGCCCGCGCCGTAATCCTCCACTGCACGGACCGTGCCGAGATCGCCCCCGTCCTCCCCGACGGCACGCAGGCCCTCGAGGTCGCACAGCAGGAACTCGTCCGGATCGGCCGGCGGCGGCAGGCGGTCGCGCTCCACGTAGAGCTTCGTGCCGGTCAGTCGTGCCGCGGCGTCGCGGTCGGCTACTCCTTCGATGCGGCCGAGGCCGCCCGGCATCGGCGTGACGCCGAAGCGCTTCGTGCCGGTCGCGTCCGTCAGCGGCCCATAGGCGCCGATGGCCTTCGGGTCGGCCGTGAAGGCGTGCAGGCGCACCAGGCCCCGCACACCGTGCGGCCTCCCGATCTCGCCAAGCAACACGCGCTTCACCACGACCGGACCTCAGCTGCCGATCGTCAGCCCGCTGCAGCCGCGGCCGCGGCAGCCCGCTCCTGCGCCTTCTTCTTCGGCGCGGACTTCTTCGGCTGCTCCGCGAAGACCGGCATCGGCGCGAGGCCGGCATGGCCGAGGAACTTCGCGACGCGGTCGGTCGGCAGCGCGCCCTGCGACTTCCAGTGGTTGATGCGCTCGGCGAAGAGCCGGACGCGGTCCGGATGGTCCGACGGCAGCATCGGGTTGTAGGAGCCGAGCTTCTCGATGAAGCGGCCGTCGCGCGGGCTGCGGCTGTCGGCCACCACGATGTGGTAGTAGGGGCGCTTCTTGGCGCCGGCGCGCGCGAGGCGGATCTTGAGGCCCATGAGGCGGTACTCTCCTGTCTAGAAGGGTCTGCGGTTACCAAGGCCAGGGATCAGCGCGGAGAGGCCCCCGCGCATCATTCCCTTCTGACCGAGCTTGTTCATCCGCTTCATCATCGCGGACATGTCGTCGAACTGCTTGAGCAGCTTGTTCACCTCCTGAACGGAGGTGCCCGATCCCGCGGCGATGCGCTTCTTGCGGCTCGCCTTGATCAGGTCGGGGTTGCGGCGCTCCTTCGGCGTCATCGATCCGATGATCGCCGCCTGTCGCTTCAGCATCGTCTGGTCGAGGTTCGCGTCCTCGATCTGCTTCTTGATCTTGCCCACCCCCGGCAGCATGCCGAGCATGCCGGAGAGCGAGCCCATCTTGTTGATCTGCTTGAGCTGCTGCGCATAGTCCTCGAGGTCGAAGGACCCCTTCTGCATCTTCTTCGCGAGCTTCTCGGCCTCGGCCTGGTCGAGCTGCTCGGCCGCCTTCTCGACGAGCGAGACGATGTCGCCCATGCCGAGGATGCGGTTCGCGATGCGGTCGGGGTGGAAGTCCTCCAGCGCGTCGAGCTTCTCGCCCGCGCCCAGCAGCTTGATCGGCGCGCCGGTGACGGCCCGCATCGACAGCGCCGCGCCGCCGCGGGCGTCGCCATCCACGCGCGTCATCACCACGCCCGTGACGCCGACCTTGTCCTGGAAGGCGCGCGCGGTGTTCACCGCGTCCTGGCCGGTCATGGCGTCCACGACCAGCAGCGTCTCGTGCGGCTTGGCGAACGCCTTGACCTCGGCGACCTCGGCCATCAGGGCGTCGTCGATCGCGAGGCGGCCGGCGGTGTCGAGGACGACGACGTCGTATAGCTCCCGCTTCGCGACATCCATCGCACGCGCGGCGATCTGGATCGGCGTCTCGCCCGCGACGATCGGCAGGGACGTCACCTCGGCCTGCTGCGCCAGCGTCTGCAGCTGCAGCTGCGCAGCGGGGCGGTGCACGTCGAGCGAGGCGAGCAGGACCTTCTTGCGATCGCGCGTACGGAGCCGCAGCGCGATCTTGCCCGAGGTGGTCGTCTTGCCCGAGCCCTGCAGGCCGACCATCAGGATCGGCACCGGCGACGGCGCGTTCAGGTCGATGCCACGCTTGCCGTCATCCGCCGCCCCGCCGCCGAGCGCCTCGACCAGCGCGTCATTGACGATCTTCACCACCTGCTGGGCGGGCGAGACGGAGCGGATGACCTCCGCCCCCACCGCGCGCTCGCGCACCTTGGCGGTGATGTCCTTCACCACCGGCAGCGCGACGTCGGCTTCCAGCAGCGCCACGCGGACCTCGCGCAGCGCCTCCTGGACGTCGGCCTCCGACAGCGCGCCGCGGCGGCGCAGCTTGTCGAAGACCCCGGTCAGCCTGTTGCCCAGCGCCTCGAACAAGGCGGGTGGTTCCTTCGGTTGCGGCCGCCCCAAACGCCATCGCGCCGCTGCGCGAGCCTTCGCGGAGCGGCGGCGCCCGCCCCGCCATCGGGGCCGACGAAAGGTCCAGGGCGGACCAGGAAGCGCGCTGTTTAGGGCGGAGGGGGGTTAGGGGTCAAGCGCAAGCGCCCTGGCGAGGCGCTGCGGCCCGCAAACCGGGCCGAGGCCGCGATCGCGGCCCGCGCCCGGAACCATCTGCCCCGCCGGCGCGGCTGTGCGTGGCGCGTAGCCAAGGCCGCGGATGCGGCCGCCCGGCGTCTGAGGGCAAGAGAAAAACCCAGCCCCCAGGTCAGGCGGCCGAAGGCCCCCTCACTTGGGGGCCAGCACCATGATCATCTGGCGGTTCTCGAGGCGCGGCATGGCCTCGACCTTGGTGATCTCCGCCAGCTCGGTCCGGATGCGGTCCAGCACCTTCAGGCCCAGGTCCTGGTGCGCCATCTCGCGGCCGCGGAAGCGGAGCGTGACCTTCACCTTGTCGCCCTCGCCGATGAACTCCTTCATCTGGCGCATCTTCACGTCGTAGTCGTGGTCGTCGATGTTCGGGCGGACCTTGATTTCCTTGATCTCGACGACCTTCTGGCGCTTGCGTGCCTCGTTCGCCTTCTTCTGCTGCTCGTACTTGTACTTGCCGTAGTCCAGGATCTTGACCACGGGCGGCACGGCATTCGGGCTGATCTCGAGCAGGTCGAGGCCGACGTCATAGGCGCGGATCAGCGCCTCGCGCGCGCTCATCACGCCCTGCATCTCGCCGTTCTGGTCGATCAGGCGGACCTGAGGAACGCGGATCTCCTCGTTGACCCGCGGGCCGTCTCTCGTCGGCAGCTGGGCGGGCATCGGACCTCGGGGTATGGGGCACTCCTGTCGCTGTTGCAGAATGTAAAGTTGCGATTCGGCCGGATGTTATGGCGTTCCGGTCAGGCGGTTGCAAGCGGCGCGGGGGCAGCGCGCAGGTCGGGCGGCGTGGCCTCCGCCGCCAGGCGAGCCACCGCCTCGGCCAGCTTCACCGTCTCTTGCTCGCGGCCGGGCAGGCGGCGCAGGACCAGCGTCCCCTCCTCCGCCTCGCGGCGCCCGACCACGGCCAGCACCGGCACGCGCTGCTCGATGTGGTCCACCACCTTGCGGTTGATCTTCTCGTTCCGGAGGTCGAGCGCGACCGAGAGGCCCGCCTTGCGCAGGGCCTCCGCGGCCTCCTGCGCGAAGGGCGCGGCGTCGTCCACGATGGTCGCGACCACCACCTGGACCGGGGCGAGCCACAGCGGGAAGCGGCCGGCATACTGCTCGATCAGGATCCCGAGGAACCGCTCGAAGGACCCCAGGATCGCCCGGTGCAGCATGACAGGGCGTTTCCGCGAGCCGTCCTCGGCCACGTATTCGGCGTCGAGGCGCTCGGGCAGCACGAAATCCACCTGGAAGGTGCCGCATTGCCAGTCGCGGCCGATCGCGTCGCGGAGGACGAATTCGAGCTTCGGGCCGTAGAAGGCGCCCTCGCCCGGATTCATCTCATAGGCGACGCCCGCCTTGCGGCAGGCCTCGTGCAGCGCGCCCTCGGCGCGGTCCCAGATGCCGTCGTCGCCGGCGCGCTGAACCGGGCGGTCGGAGAACTTCACCCGGAAGCTGTCGAAGCCCAGGTCGCGGTAGATCGAGGAGAGCAGCTCGGTGAAGCGCACCGCCTCCTCGGCGATCTGGTGCTCCTCGCAGAAGATGTGCGCGTCGTCCTGGGTGAAGGCGCGCACCCGCATGATGCCGTGCAGGGCGCCGGACGGCTCGTAGCGGTGGCAGGCGCCGAACTCGGCCATGCGGAGCGGCAGCTCGCGATAGCTCCGGACGCCCTGGTTGAAGATCAGGACGTGGCAGGGGCAGTTCATCGGCTTCAGCGCGAGCAGGCGGTGGGCCTCGTCCTGGTCCTCCACCGTCGCCATGAACATGTTCTTCCGGTAGTTCTCCCAGTGGCCGGAGGCCTCCCAGAGGCGCCGGTCGAGCACCTGCGGGGTCTTCACCTCCTGGTAGTCGGCCGCGTCCAGCCGGCGGCGCATGTAGCTCTCCACCGTGCGGTAGAGACGCCAGCCCTTCGGGTGCCAGAAGACGCTGCCCACCGCCTCTTCCTGCAGGTGGAAGAGGTCCATCTCCTTGCCGATCTTCCGGTGGTCGCGCTTCTCCGCCTCCTCCAGCTGGTGGAGATAGGCGTCGAGCTCCTTCTGGTCGCGCCAGGCGGTGCCGTAGATGCGCGAGAGCATCGCGTTGCGGTGGTCGCCGCGCCAGTAGGCGCCGGCCACCTTCATCAGCTTGAAGGCGGTGCCGATGTCGCCGGTCGAGCGCATGTGCGGCCCGCGGCAGAGATCCACCCAGTCGCCCTGCCGGTAGAGCGTGATGGTCTCACCGCGCGGCAGGTCGCGGATCAGCTCGACCTTGTATTTCTCGCCCTTCGCCTCGAAGAGCGCCATCGCCTCGTGCCGGCTGGTCACGATGCGCTCGAAGCCGGCGTTGCGGGCGATGATCTCGCGCATCTTCGCCTCGATCGCGGCGAAGTCCTCCGGCGTGAAGGGCTCGTTGCGGGCGAAGTCGTAGTAGAAGCCGTTCTCGATCGAGGGCCCGATCGTCACCTGCGTGCCCGGGAACAGCTCCTGCACGGCCTCCGCCAGCACATGCGCGCAATCGTGGCGGATCAGCTCGAGCGCCTTGTCGTCCTTGCGGGTGACGAAGCGGAGCGAGGCGTCGTGCTCGATCTCGCGCGCGAGGTCCTGGAGCTGCCCGTCTACCTCCATGGCCAGCGCGGCCTTGGCGAGGCCGGGTCCGATCGCCGCGGCCACCGTCGTGCCGGTCACGGGCCCGTCGAAGACGCGCACGGATCCGTCAGGCAGGGTGATCGCAGGCATCGGAGGGTGAGGCTCCTCGGGGTTACGGAGCGCGGGACATGGCCAGCCCCGCCGCGCGCCGTCAAGTTCGTGCGGCGCGGGTCAGGTCCGGGCGGGCAGCGCGGCGAGCCCGGCGCGCACCGCATCCACCGGCAGCTCGGCCAGGGGCTGGTGGCGCAGCACCTGCACCGCGGGGCCGCGCGGCGCGCATAGCGCGGGGTCGCTGTCCTCGCCGAACAGGGCCAGGGTGGGACAGCCGGCCGTGGCAACCAGATGGGTCGGCCCGGTGTCGTTGCCCACCGCCCAATCGGCACGCCGGGCGATGGCGGCGATCTCCGGGAAGCCGGTGCGGCCGGTGAGGTCGAGCGCCGCGGGCGCGGCGGCCTGGATCGTCGCCGCGATCTCCCGCTCGGCCGGGCCGCCCAGGATGGCCACCGGAAGGCCGCCGGCCGCGAGTTGCGCGAAGCGCTCGGCCGGCCAGCGCTTGAGCGGCCGCAAGGGCGAGGCGCCCGGGATCAGCAGGCCGAAGCGCGGCGGCAGGCCAAAGCGGGCGGTGTCGGCCTCCAGCCAGTCGAGGGCGGGCGCCGGGAATTGCCGGATGCCGGCCATCTCGAGCTGCTCGCGCTGGCGTTCGACCGTGTGCATGAGGTCGCGCTGCGGATTGGCGTGCGGATGCGAGGCCCCCGGCGCGATGCCGGACCATTCGGCGCCGCGCCCGACCAGCCAGCGGTAGCGCGAGGAGCGCGAGGAGGTCTGCAGGTCGTAGACCCGGTCGAAGCGCCCGCGACGCAGCCGCGCCGCCAGCGCAGCGACGGCCCGCGGATCGGTCCAGGAGGGCCGGCCATCCTCCCACACCTCGTCGAACCAGGGGCTGCGGCGCGCCAGTTCCGCGAAAGGCCTTGTGGTCAGCAGCGTGATCCGCGCGCCTGGATGGTGCGCCCGGATCGCCGCGAAGGGCCCGAAGGACTGCACGAAATCGCCGAGCGCGCCGAGCCGGATGACGAGGATGTTCACTGCAGCAGCTCGCGATAGACGGCGATGGTCGCGCGCTGCATGGCCGCCGTCGTGAAGTCGCGCAGCACCGCCTCGCGCGCCGCGGCCCCGACCGCCTCCCGCTCCGCCTGCGGCATCGCGAGCACGCGCGCCAGGGTCGCGG
>NZ_JAKJIB010000002.1 GCF_021864505.1 Falsiroseomonas oryziterrae | reverse complement strand
CAGGATGCGGCTGCAACGCGGCGGCCGCGCTGCGATCGTCCGCGCGGCCAGCGCGCCATCTCTGCGGCGCGCAAGCGTCACACCGAAGGCGTGCCTTCGGCACGACGCCCGCGGATGCGGGCGCCGGCGCTTGAGGCGCCCGATAAACGCGCAAAGGGCGCCACCCTTTCGGGTGACGCCCTCCACGCCGGGATCGGCGGTCAGATCAGGACGCGGCTTCGGGCGCCGGCGCGGCGGCCGCGGCGGCCTTCTTCGCGGCGCGGGTGGCGGCCGCCTTCTTCGCGGCCTCCGAACGCGCGGAGGACTTCTTCGGCGCGGCCTTCTTGGCGGCGGGCTTCTTGGCGGCGGCCTTCTTCGGCGCAGCCTTCTTCGCCGTCTTCTTGGCGGCGGCCTTCTTCGGCGCGGCCTTCTTGGCGGCGGCCTTCTTCACCGTCTTCTTGGCGGCGGCCTTCTTCGGCGCGGCCTTCTTGGCGGCCTTCTTCGGCGCGGCCTTCTTCACGGCCTTCTTGGCAGCCGGCTTCTTGGCGGCGGCCTTCTTCGCCGGCTTCTTGGCGGCGGCCTTCTTCGGCGCGGCCTTCTTCGCCGGCTTGCGCGCGGTCTTCTTGGCGGCGGCCATCGCCATCGCCTGGGCGCGCGGCTCGGCGGCCTCGGTCTCGGTGGTCTCGACGATATCGGTCATGTCAGGTCCCTGTGTGTCGGATGTTGAGCTGTTCGGTGGTGGCCTGCCGCGAAGACGCGCGGAGCGGCCACGAGAGTCGGAAGGTGGTCGGCATCCAGGACGGCGCGGATCCCGTATCGCGCCGGACCATGGAGGCCGCCATCCGATGGGATCGCCGGCGCCGGGGCGCGCTGCGCGACGTGGCGCGAGACGCCTGCCCTGGCCTCTCTCCCGCCGTGCGCGGCGCGAGGGCGCCGATCGGCGGTGCGGAGAAGGATGTGCTTGATGCTCCCCTCCCCCCCGAGCCTGCGGTCCATGGACCGTTCCTTCCTGCTGCCCGCCTCCTCGCCGTGATCCTCGCCTCTCTTCGATCGCATCGTCGTCGCTGAGTTCGACGTCTCTGCTTCGATCTTCGGCGCGCGAATCGCGTCAAGCGAGTGCGTGCGAGTCACACGTGATCCATGTGCGACGAATCTGTCAAACGGATTCGCATCGACGACGATGCGCCGACGCGCATCGCGCGTGCGTCGCGCGTCGTCGTCGCGCGCGCGACGCGTGGTTCGGAGGCGTCACGCGGCTGATCGAGATGGTGGACGAGGTGGCGGCGAGGCGATGGAGAGGTCGACGCGCGTCGCGCCGATGCGGGTCCGATGCCCGCGCCCGTCGTGTCGGCAAAGCGCCGGCAAGCGGAAGATGCGCGACCCGGGCGCCACGGCGTCCGGGTCGCGCGTCGCGGCGAAGGGCCGCGTCAGCCGCGCGCGGCCAGCGGCGGCACCGGCCGCTGCTCGACGCCTGTGTAGTGGGAGAGCGGGCGGATCAGCCGGTTGTCCGCCCCCTGCTCGAAGACATGGGCCGCCCAGCCGGTGATGCGGGAGCAGACGAAGATCGGGGTGAACATCGGGATGTCGAAGCCCATCAGGTAGTAGGCGGGGCCGGCCGGGAAATCGAGGTTCGGGTGGATCTTCTTCTCCCGCATCATGATCCCGGCGAGGACGCGGGAGGTCTCCATCCAGCGGCGGTCGCCGACGACCTCGGCCATCTTCTCGGCGTATTTGGTCATGGTGGGCACGCGCGAGTCGCCGTTCTTGTAGACCCGGTGGCCGAAGCCCATGACCAGCGCCTTGTGGTCGAACTTGCCGCGGATCCACTCCTCGGCCTTATCCGGCCCGCCGATCTCCTTGAGCATGTGCATCACCGCCTCGTTGGCCCCGCCATGCAGCGGCCCCTTGAGCGCGGCGATGGCCGCCGTGATGGCGCCGTGCATGTCCGCGCCGGTCGAGGTGACGGTCCGGGCGGTGAAGGTCGAGGCGTTGAAGGTGTGCTCGGCGTAGAGGATCATCGAGACGTCGAAGGACTTGATGACCTCCGGCTGCGGGACCTTCCCGAAGACCAGGTGGAAGAAGTTCTCGCAGAAGGGGAGCGCGGGGTCCGGCGCGATCGGCTCGAGCCCCTTGGACAGGCGGTTGGTCGCCGCGACCGCGGTGGGCAGCTTGGCCAGCAGCCGCATCGCCTTGCGCCGCTGCGCGGCGTCGGAGACGTCGCCGGCCTCCGGGTCCTCGGTGCCCATGAAGGAGACGGCGGTGCGCACCGCATCCATCGGGTGAGCGTCCTTCGGGATGGCGCGGAGGACGGCGAGCAGGCCCGGCGAGATGGCGCGGTTGGCGCGCTCCTCCGCCTGGAAGGCCTTCAGCTGGGCGGCGGTCGGCAGCTCGCCGTGCCAGAGGAGGTAGGCGACCTCCTCGAAGTTGGACTGCTCGCAGAGGTCCTGCACGGCGTAGCCGCGGTAGGTGAGGCTGTTGGTCTCCGGCATCACCTTGGAGACGGCGGAGACGTCGGCATAGACGCCGACCAGGCCCTTGTAGATCTGGGGAGCTGACTCGCTCATCGTTGGCGTTCCCTTGCGTTCAGGCAGTCGCCGCGCTTGGGCACGAACTCCGTGGCCGGACCGGTCGTTCCGCCCCCCGATAGCCTCCCGTGGCTTGGCCACGGGAGGCGGGGCTTCTGGGCAGGATCGGGCGCCCAACGGGGCCCCCGCGGCAACGCGCAGCGTTGTCGTGGGGAGGTTTAGAAGATGCCCGGCTTGCTCTCGAGCAGCTTGCCCGCGGGCAGCACCACGTTCAGCACGTGCAGCTCGCCGGCCGGGATGCTGGCCAGGTCCTGCACGTCGGCAAGGAAGCGGTTCGCCTCCCGCGCGGTGATGATCCCCTCGGTCAGCGTCCGGAACTTCTCGACGTACTGGTCGCGGGCGAAGGGGCGGGCGCCGTTCGGGTGAGCGTTGGCGACGCCGAGCTCGTCGACCAGCTTCGTGCCGTCGGCGAACTCGATCTCCACCCTTCCGCCGAAGGACAGCTCGTTCGGGTCGCGCGAGTGGTACTTGCGGGTCCACTCCGGATCCTCGCGGGTCTCGATCTTGTGCCAGAGGCGGACGGTGTCGGCGCGCTGGGCCCGCTTCGGGGCGTAGCTGTCCACGTGGTGCCAGCGGCCGTCCTGCAGGGCGACGGCGAAGATGTACATGATGGAGTGGTCCAGCGTCTCGCGGCTGGCCTTGGGATCCATCTTCTGCGGGTCGTTCGCCCCGGTGCCGATCACGTAGTGGGTGTGGTGGCTGGTGTGGATGGTGATGCGGGTGATCGCGTCCCAGTCCTTGATCTTCTCCCGCATCCGGAAGGCGAGGTCGATCAGCGCCTGGGACTGGTACTCGGCCGAGTGCTCCTTGGTGTAGCTGTCGAGGATGGCGCGCTTCGGCTCGCCTGGCTCGGGCAGCGGGACCTCGTAGTAGACCGGGTCGTAGACAGTCTTGCGGCCCTTGCTGTCGGCCTGCGTCCGGCCCGACAGCACCCAGGCGATGACGCTGTCCTCGCCTTCATAGATGGGGGACGGCGCGCCCTCGCCGCGCATGCAGCGGTCCACCGCCTCCACCGCCAGCTTGCCGGCATGGGCGGGCGCATAGGCCTTCCAGGAGCTGATCTCGCCCTTGCGGGACTGGCGGAAGGAGATGGAGGTGTGCAGCGCCTGCTGGATGGACTGGAACACCACCTCCTGCTTCAGGCCGAGCAGCGTGCCGATGCCGGCGGCGGCGGCGGGGCAGAGATGGGCGATGTGGTCCACCTTGTGCTCGTGCAGGCAGATCGCGCGCACCAGGTCGATATGCAGCTCGTAGCCGGTGGCGAGGCCCCGGATGAGGTCCTTGCCCGACCGGCCCATGGTCTGGGCGACGGCAAGGATGGGCGGGATATTGTCGCCGGGGTGGGAGTAGTCGGCGGCGAGGAAGGTGTCGTGGAAGTCGAGCTCGCGCACCGCCGTGCCATTCGCCCAGGCCGCCCATTCGGGGCTGACCGTCGTCGCCGACTTCACGCCGAAGACGCTCGCGCCGCCCTTGCGGGGATGGCCGAGCGCCATGCCGCGGGCGGAGACCACGGGGCGGCGGTTGATCGCGGCGATCGCGACCGAGGCGTTGTCGATGATCCGGTTTATGATCATCGCCTGCACGTCCTTCTGGACGGCGACCTTGTCGGTGGCGACCGCGGCCATCTTCCAGGCCAGCTGCTCCTCGCGCGGCAGCAGCGCCTTGGAGGGGTGGACCTTCACCGCATGCTTCTTCACGTCTCTTCCTCTTCCTTGCTTCGACATCCGGCCGTGGGACGGAACGGTGCCTTGATGCGCCCGCCCGGCATATTCGTCCAATCCGATCACGCAAGCGGGACGATATGGATTTCGTATGGAAGCCAGAGTAAAACGGCGCGGCAAGGTTGAGGCAGGCCCGAAAAGAACAACGAAGGGCCGCACGGCACCGCCATGGATTTCCGACTCGTCCGCCGCCTGGGCCATTTCCTCGCAGTCGCGGAGGAAGGGCATTTCGGCCGCGCCGCCGCCCGCCTCGGCATCTCGCAGCCACCGCTGACCGCGCAGATCCAGGCGCTGGAGAAGGAGCTCGGCGTCCAGCTGCTGGAGCGCACCGGCAAGGGCGCGCGCCCGACGCGGGAGGGCGAGGCGCTGATCCCGCTCGCGCGCCGGCTTGCGCAGGACGCGGGAGAGCTGGAGTCACTCGCGCGCGAGCTGCGCGCGGGACGGCACGCGCCGGTGTCGATCGCCTGCGTCACCTCGGCGCTGTTCGACTACCTGCCCCCGCTGGTCCGCGCGCTGCAGGCGGCGCGGCCGGACGCGGCGGTCAGCGTGCGGGAGCTCGACACGACCGACGCGGTGGAGGCCCTGCGCCGCGGCGAGGTTGACCTGGCGCTGCTCAGGCTCGAGCGCGACCGCCACCCGGTGAAGCTGCGTCCGCTCGGGCGCGACGTGCTGGCGGCCGCGCTGCCCTCGGGGCATCCGCTGGCCGAGAGCAATGCGCCGCTGCCGCTGGCCTCGCTCGCGGACGAACCGCTGCTGATCCTGCCCCGCGGCATCAGCCCGGCCTATTCGGACGCGATGGTCGCCGCCTGCCGCGCGGCGGGCTTCACGCCGCGGGTGGTGCGCGAGGTCGGCAGTGCGATGGCGCAGCTCGGCTTCGTGGCGGCGGGGCTTGGCGTCGCGCTGGTGAGCGCGGGCATGGCGCGGCTGCGACCGCCCGGCGTCGCCTTCCGCGAGTTGGAAGGGCCGATCCATGCGGTCGGCGTCGCGCTCGCCTGGAACGCGGAGCGGGAAAGCGAGGCGACCCGGCTCGCGCTCGACTTCGCCGAGATGCTGTTCCCCTCGGCGCAATAGGCCGTCGCGCCTCGCGCTCGGGACTTGGAAAGAACGCGCCTTCTTGCCGCTTGAGGCGACGGAAGGCAGGGTCACCCGGCTGGTGCGCGGGTCGATTCGGGCGGCCCGCGTGCCGGACTGGGCATCGGGCGCAGCTCCGCAACGTGGCAGACGGGACATGGCGGAGAAACACACCACCGGCGAACCCGCTGCGCTCGCCACTGTCGTGCGTGTTGCAACGCCGGGCGAGACACGCGGCCTCGAGCGCGTGGTGCTGATCCTCGGCCTGCCGGCACTCCTCCTCTTTCTTGGGGTGCTGCTGCCGATGCACATCTTCTCGGGTGGCGGGGAGGCGGGGGCGCCACCTGTCGTTGACTTCGCCGTATTCTGGATGGCGGGGCGCATGGCGCTCGCTGGCGATGCGCCACTCTCCTATGACTGGACCACCTTCGCCGCCGCCCAGTCGGCCACATTCACACAGGACTTCGCACCGGGCGGCCTTCCCTGGCTGAACCCGCCGAGCTTTCCTCTGCTTCTCGCGCCGCTTGCGACACTGTCCTATCCCTGGGCGTGGCTCGTCTGGTCGGTGTTCTCGGTTGCCCTGGCCGTCGTTGCGGCGCGTGCGGTGCTGCCGCGTTGGTCGGCCGGCGTCGCCTTCCTAATCGCGCCCGGGTCGATCTTTTCTCTGCTGCTCGGACAGAACGGACTCGTCACTGCGTCGCTGCTCGGGCTCGCACTCGCCTTGATGGACAAGCGACCAATCGCAGCGGGCGTCTTCTTGGGCCTGTTGTCATACAAGCCGCAATTCGGTCTGCTGTTCCCCATCCTTCTGGCCGCGACAGGACGCTGGCGCGTCTTCTTCGCGGCAGCGGCGACGGTCATCACGCTGGTGCTCGTCTCGGGTCTAGCCTTCGGCGTCGGAAGCTGGGCGGCATTCCTTGGCGCGATCGGTCCAATCGCGGGCCTCATGGAGGCTGGCGCAGCCGTTATCGTCGAGTTCCAGTCGGTCCGCGCGATCCTGGTGGGGCAGGGCGTGCCGGGTTCCATGGCCTCGGCAGCGCACGCCGGCATCGCCCTAGCCTCTGCCGCCCTCGCAGTCCTCCTGTGGAAAGCGGCCGGGCCAGATCGGGACGAAGCAGCGGCCGCGGCCACACTGGCAGCCTTGTTCCTCGCGACGCCTTACAGCCTGCCCTACGACACGACGATCCTCGCCCTCGCCTGCGTCTTCCTTGCGCGCGCAGGACTGCGCGACGGCGCTCTGCCAGGCGAGTTGGCGTTCGGTTTCGGTGCCTGCCTGCTCACGGCGCTGCCGCTCTGGCTGGACACTCATGCCGCAGGAGCCTGGGCGGCAGCGATCCTGCTCGCGCTGGCGGTCCGACGGGGCCTGGCGCACCGCATTCCCCTTGCGGGGAATCGCATCTAGCGTGGGCGCTCAGACCATGGAGCAAGCTGCATGACCGACGCCGCGCCCTTCGACCTCGTGCTGACCGGCGACGTGGTGCTGTCGGACCGGGTGGTGCCGGGCGGCTATGTCGCGGTGCGGGGCGAGACGATCGCCGCGATCGGCGAGGGCGCGCCGCCGCCGGCCAAGACGATCGCGGACTACAGCGGCCGGCTGATCCTGCCCGGGCTGGTCGACGGGCACATGCACACCTCCAGCAGCACCGGCTGGCCTGGGATCGAGGGGGCGACCATGTCGGCCGCGGCGGGTGGCGTGACCACCGTCTGCGACATGCCCTACGACGTGCCGCAGCCCGTCACCTCGGCGGAGATCTTTAGGGAGAAGGTCGGCTGGGTCGAGCGGACGTCGCATGTGGACGTCGCGCTCTACGGGACGATCAAGAAGACCGGCGGGCTCGACGACATCGCCGGGCTGGCCGAGGCCGGCGCCTCGGCCTTCAAGGTCTCCACCTATGAATATGACGCGCACCGCTTCCCGCGCATCGACCACCCGACGATGCTCGCCGCCTTCGCGGAGATCGCGACCACCGGCCTGATGGTCGCGGTCCACAACGAGGACCAGGAGCTGGTGGTGAAGCTGACCGAGGCCGCGAAGGCCGCGGGCAACACCTCGCCGATCTGGCATTGCCGCACCCGTCCGCCGATCACCGAGACGATGGCCGACCTCGAGATCTTCGAGATGGCGCTGGAGACGGGGGCGCATGTGCACATCGCCCACTCCTCGCTCGCGCGCGGCTTCGAGCTGGCGCGGATGTACCGCGGCCAGGGGGCGAAGACCTCGGGCGAGGCCTGCATCCAGTATCTCTGCATGACGGAGGAGGACATCGTCCGCCTCCAGGGCTTCGGGAAATGCAATCCGCCCTTCCGCACGGCGGCCGAGGTGGAGCGCATGTGGGGCGCGATGGCCGAGGGCATCGTCGCCTATGTCTCGACCGACCATGCGCCCTGGCCGCGGGAGCGGAAGGAATATGCGGGCGACATCTTCGCCGTCGGCGCGGGGCTGACCGGCATGCAGAGCTACGCGCCCCTGATGTACACGCTGCTGGTCGAGCGCGGCCTGCCGCCGACCGTCATGGCCCGCATGTGCTCCGAGGAGCCGGCGCGCTTCCACGGCCTCGATCCGAAGAAGGGCGGGATCCGCCTCGGCGCAGATGCCGATTTCTGCGTCCTGCAGCCCGGCGACCATGCCTTCGACGAGCGCGAGATCCGCGACCGCGAGGATGCCCGCTGGTCGCCCTGGCATGGGCGGGTGATGAAGGCGCGGGTCGCGGCGACCTGGCTGCGCGGGACGCAGGTCTGGGACGGGGCGCAGGTGCTGGCGAAGCCGGGTGATGGCCGTTTCGTGCCGCGCCAGCACCGCCGCTCGGCGCTCGAGCCGTGAGCGACACGAGCCCGAGGCCGCGACGGGGCGGCATCTTCGAGCCGGAGGTCGACGAGAAGGCGCGCGCGAAGCTCCTCAATGGCCTCCCCAATCCGCCGCCGGAACCGGCGGTGCGCTGGACGCCGCTCGGCATCCTCGGCGCCGTGCTGCTCGGCGCGGCCGGGCTCGGGCTCATCGGCGTGATGGCGCTCGGCCTCCCGCTCGCGCTGGTCGGCGGGAAGCTCGCGATCATCGTGCCGATCCTGGCGATCGCCCTGCTGCTGCGCGGCCGGCGCTGATGCCCGACCCGCGCATCCCGCCCCTGCCCCGCGCCGCCATGCCGGAGCGCTGGCGCAAGGCGGCGGAGACGGCGGATCAGGTGCGCGGCGAGGCGACGCTGATCGAGGTGCTCGCCCAGGCGCCGGAGCTGCTCGGCTGGTATTATGACGGCTTCTACGCCGAGGTCTTCTTCAAGGGGCGCGTCGAGCGCCGCGCGAAGGAGCTGCTGCGGCTCCGCCTGTCCACCCTGCATGGCTGCGCCTTCTGCAACCGCGGCAACACGCGCTCGGCCGAGGAGGCGGGCGTGACGCCGGCGCAGATCGCCGCCATCGGCGATCCCGCCGCACCGGTCTTCGATGCGCGGGAGCGTGCGGTGCTGGCGCTCGCCGACGAGATGGCGCTGCCGAACATGGCGGGCGAGGTGACGCCGGCGCTGGCCGCAGAACTGCGCCGCTTCTTCACCGAGGCCGAGCAGGTGGAGCTCGCGATGGTGGCGGCGGTGCTGACCGGCATGGCGAAGATGCTCTTCGTCTTCGACCTGGTGAGCCGCGAGGCCAATTGCCCGATCGGGCCCGCGGCGGTGCGGGGCTGACGGCCCACCGGCCCGGGTCTAAACCTCCGACCGCATGTCCGACCGTCCGAAGCACCAGCGCTGGATCAAGCGGCCGCCGCGGCCCTCGCGCCCTGCGCCGCCACGCGAGGCGCGGAACAAGCCGGGGATGACGCAGTTCATGCTCGCCTGCGGCTTCGGGTTGATGGCCGGGCTCCTTGGTGCCGCAGTCGGTCCGTCGTTGATCCCGGACCGACCGGGCATGGGCGGGCTCTTCGCCGGCCTCGGCTTCGTCGCCGGCTTCATCGGCCTGTGGCGGGGCTTCGGCGGCACGCGCCAGGACATACGGGACCTCTTCCGATGAGCCGCATCCTCACCGTTGCCGGCGCCCAGATGGGCCCGACCCAGCGCGCCGACCGCCGCGAAGCGACGCTCGCCCGCATGATCGTGCTGCTCGAGCAGGCGGCGGCGCGTGGCGCAAAGCTCGTCGTCTTCCCGGAGCTCGCCTTCACCACCTTCTTTCCGCGCTGGCCGATGGACCGCGACGACCCGGAGCTGCTCGGCTGCTTCGAGACGGCGATGCCGAACCCGCGCGTCCAGCCGCTGTTCGACCGGGCACGCGAACTCGGCGTCGGCTTCTATGTCGGCTATGCGGAGCTCACCCCGGATGGCCACCGCTTCAACAGCGCGATCACGGTCGGGCCGGACGGACAGATCCTGTTCAAGTACCGCAAGGTCCACCTGCCGGGCTCCGACCGGGTGAAGGACGGGCAGCGCTACCAGCAACTCGAGAAGATGTATTTCGAGTATGGCGACCTCGGCTTCCCCGTCGCGCGCGGGCCTGAGGCTTGGGGCCGGCCGGTGCTCGGCATGCTGGTCTGCAACGACCGCCGCTGGCCGGAGGGCTGGCGCGTGCTCGGCCTCGGCGGGGTCGAGCTGGTGATGGTCGGCTACAACTCGGCCGCCTACGACCCGAACGGGGGCGAGAGCGAGAGCGCGGAGCTGCGCACCTTCCACTCGACGCTCGCCGCCCAGGCCAATGCCTACATGAACGCGACCTGGGCGGTGGCCGTGGCGAAGGCGGGCAACGAGGACGGCGCCGGGCTGATCGGCGGCTCCTGCATCGTGGACCCCAACGGCGTTGTGGTGGCGCAGGCCAAGACGCTCGGCGACGAGGTGATCGTGGCGGAGGTGGATCTCGACGCCTGCCGGCAGGGCAAGGAGAAGATGTTCAACTTTGCCCAGCACCGCCGGCCGCAGCATTACGGCGCGATCGTCGAGAAAGTTGGCGCGACGCCGCCCGACTGAGGTCGGCGCACGCGGCCATCGGCGTGCTCAGCGCGTCCAGACCTCGAGATGCGGCTCGGTGGACTGGAGCCGCCAGCCCGCCGCCGGCAGTGCCGCGTGCAGCGCCTCCACGGCGAGTTCGCCGCTCACCTCCACGAAGGTGACGAGCAGGATGCGGCGCGCCGAACCCAGCCGCGCGAGGAACTCGCCCGCCGGATTGTGCTCGTTCACCACCGCCATCGGCCAGTCGTCCGGCGCTTCCCAGAGATAGGGGGCGTTCTTGCCGATCCCGTCGTAGCCGATGGGCACCGCGAGGACCGAGGCGCCCGGTTCCCAGTGCCGCGACGCCGCTGCGACGATGCCCCGGAACTCCTGCTGCGTGGCAGGCCAGACGACCTGCGATCCGGCCCCGACCACCTGCCAGAACAGCACGTAGCCGAGCATCACGCCGGCGAGCCGCGGCCGTGCCCTGGCGATCTCGCCGAGCCCGGCAGCGAAGCACAGCGCGACAAAGGGAATGCCATAGCTGAAATAGCGGGAGACGAAGGGCGCGCGGTCGGTCAGCGCGCCGAGCACCACGAGCCCGACCGGCATGGCCAGCGCCCCGGCCAGCAGCATCCGGCGAACGGGATCGGTGAGGAGCCGGCGCGAGGCGGCCAGCAGGGCGAGGCCGACGAGGAGCAGGCAGGGCGCGATCGCGAGCGCGAGCAGCGCGCGCCAGGGCTCGTCGAACAGCACCGGCGTCCGCGCGAACAGCGCCGCCGCCTGCACTTCGACGAGGCGGACGAGGTCGCGCGCGGGCTCGAAGTTCGGGTGGAACCACTCGGCCGAGCCCTGGTCCGCGCGCACCGCCAGCACGGCGACGAAGGGCGGCAGCAGGCCGAGCCCCGTGAACAGGACCGGCAGGGGCCGCCGGCGCCATAGCGCGCTTGCGGCGAAGCTGCAGAGAAGCGCCGTCGCGGTTAGCATCGCCAGGTAGTGCGAGAAGCCCGCGAGGCCGAAGGCGAGCCCGGCCGCAAAGGCCAGCCACCCCCCGTCGAGGCGCTGCCGCGGCCGCTCCTCCTGCATCTCGCGCAGCAGGAGCGCCAGGGCGAGGCTGCCCGCAAGCGTCAGCAGCAGCGCCAGCGCGTAAGCGCGCGCGAGCGTGCCGGGGTAGAAGACGGCGTAGGCAAAGGCGGTGCAGGCCAGGGCGGGCAGCGGCGGCACGCGGGCCACCCTGGCCAGGATCGGCACCAGGGCCAGCGCGCCGGCCGTGCAGAGCACCGAGAAGACCCGCGCCACCAGGTGGCCGGGTCCGAAGACCTCGCGCCACAACGCCATGATCCAGAAATGCAGTGGCGGATGGTGCTCGAGTTCCACCAGGTCGCTGGCGATGCGGCCGAAGCCGGCCGTCTGCCCCTCGATCCAGCCTCGCAGGATGCCGACCGGCAGGGGCTCGATCGGCCAGGCGAGTTTGGCCAGGCCGGCGACATAGAAATGCAGATAGGCCTCGTCGTATTCGAAGCCGCGGATCGCGGCGGCAACGGCCATCAGGCTGACCACCAGCGCGCCGAGCGCGATATTCCGGCCGACCGGCGGGCGCAATGCAAACCAGGCGGACCGGTGCTGGCGATCGGCAGATCGTGTGGCCGCGCCCTCAGTCCGGGCGACGACGTGCCACAGGCGAGGGGCGGTAGCGGGAGCCAGGGGTGCTGGGCTCTGACGAGGGCGCACGACCCCTCCACCCCCGGGATACCTCGATTTCGGGGCCAAGCGGGCGCTCCGGATCCACTCGTATACGTTTGCAGCTAACGCTTGTCGCTACGACCCGGAGGACTGGACGGAAACCGAAAACTTCGTGTGCGCGCCGCCTGCCAGTGCGCGCGCTGCCGGGGCAGGGCTGCAGGGGACGGGCGGTCTGCGGCTTCTTGACCGCCCGGTCGCGCTTGCGCGCGGGTGACGCGCCTGCGCGGCGGCGAGGCGGTCGCCGCCTCGGCCCTCGCGGCTCCCCGAGCCGAAACGCAGCCGGAGTGAGGCGCCGTCAGAACCGGTAGCGGTAGCCGATCATCAGGACGTTGGAGCCTTCCCACACGCCGTTGAAGCTGCCGAAGATGCCGCTGCGATGAGCGTAGCGGATCGCTACCTCGTGCTGCGGCGCGGAGGGCAGGGCGAAGGCGATCTCGGGCGAGAAGTAGTGCAACCACTTGGAGCGGTTCGGCTCGGGTTGCGCCGCGGTTCCCGTCTCGACCTCCGGCAGGCGGTTGATCCAATGCAGGCCGGTGGACAGGCCGAAGCTGGTCAGAAGCGTGTTGCGCCAGGGGAAGCCGTCGAAGCGGACATAGAAGGCGCCCCAGGCCTCGGGCGTGTCGGTGCCCCAGCGGTAGCCGGCGCCGACCTCGCCATCGAGAGTGAAATGCGTCCAGAAGCGGGTGATGCGGCCGCTGTAGGTGACGCCGGCAAACTGGTCGCCCCAGTTCGCATTCCAGGGCTGGGTCGCGATGTCGCGCAGGATGCCGTCCTCCGCGGCGCGGCCGTACCACACGCCGATCGCCCGGTCGCGCCGATCCTGGATCAGGCGCGGGTCGTTCGGCTGGAGTTGCGCCTGGGCCGGCGCAGAGACGAGCGTCGCGACAAGGGCTGCGGCGCAGGCAGCCTGGAGCAATGACTTCACGGATCCGTGTCCCCTGACGCTCCGTCCCTAGAGGCTGCATGGCGTCCCCGCAAGGGCGGGCCGGGGTGGCAGGCTGGTCGTGATGCGGGGGGCACGTTTATGTCGTCGGCTCTCGGAGTTCAGGGAATCCGTCGCATGTCGCGCCGCCTCGTCGTCGCCGCCGCCCAGATGGGGCCACTCCAGAAGGCCGAGGGCCGCGACGTCGCCGTCGCGCGCATGGTCGCGCTGATGGAGAAGGCGGCGCGCCGCGGCGCCGAGGTGGTGGTCTATCCCGAGCTCGCGCTGACCACCTTCTTCCCGCGCTGGTACCACGAAGACCTCGCCGAGGCCGACCACTGGTACGAGCACGCGATGCCGTCCAACGCGACCGCGCCGCTGTTCGATGCGGCACGCCGGCTGAACATCGGCTTCCACCTCGGCTACGCGGAGAAGACGCCGGAGGGCCGGCGTTTCAACACGGCGATCTACGTGCACCCCTCCGGCCAGGTCGCGCTGAAGTACCGCAAGGTCCACCTGCCGGGCCATGCAGAGTACGACCCGGTGCGCCGCGTGCAGCACCTGGAAAAGCGCTACTTCGAGCCGGGCGACCTCGGCTTCCCGGTAGTCCGCGCGCCGGTCGGAAGCGCCGGGCCGGTCAATATCGGCATGATGATCTGCAACGACCGCCGCTGGCCCGAGGCGTGGCGCGTGCTGGGGCTGCAGCAGGTCGAACTCGTCATGCTCGGCTACAACACGCCGAGCCTGAACATGGAGAACCGCGGCTTCGAGGCGCATCACCTGCGCGTCGCACACAGCCATCTCTCGATCCAGGCCGGCTGCTACCAGAATGCCTGCTTCGGCGTCGGCGTCGCGAAGGCGGGGACGGAGGACGGCCACGAGCTGTTCGGCCACTCGATCATCGTCAACCCGCAGGGCGAGATCATGGCCCAGGCGACGAGCTGGGACGACGAGGTGATCACCGCCGAATGCGACCTCGGCATGTGCGAGCTGGGCCGCAGCACGATCTTCAACTTCGCCCGCCACCGGCGGCCGGAGCACTACACACGCATCACGAGCCAGGTGGGCAGCGAGCCGCCGCCGGTCTGGACGCCCTGAGGTCCGGTTGACGAGGGCGCGGCCCAGCCTTCGCGCACCGCGCCGCCTTTGCCTTGAAACGCCGCGCGCGCCTTTGTGCGTTGCGCGTACATAGCCCTCAGCGGCCATATGTTGCGCGGCGGTCCAGGCTCCCGTCTCCCGGCGCCCGCGCGGGACGAGACCGGGTCGGGCCGTCGCGCGTCCTCGCGGGCCGTCAGAGGTGCCCGCAGCCGCCCAACCGGCCCGCGCCCTCGACCGGCGGATGGCCGCGGCGCCTCCTCAGCAAAGAGGAGAGCGACATGATCAGGCCTGTCTTGCTCGCCGGCGCCGCCGTCTCGCTGGGGCTGGCCCTTCCCGCGACGGCGCAGTCGCCGCCCAGCGCCGCGGACCGCGCGGCGATGATCGAGAGCGCCCTCAGCGCCGCGCCCGCAACGCTGCGCGGCACCGTCCGCGTCGCGGATTTCGACGGCAACGTCCTGCGCGAGGGGCCGCCGGGCTTCACCTGCCTGCCGGCGCCTCCCGGCATCGCCGGCCCGATGTGCGTGGACGAGGTCTGGATGGGCTGGATCCAGGCTTGGTCGAAGCGCGAGCCCTTCACCGTCCCGCGCGTCGCCTTCGCCTACATGATGGCCGGCGACAGCGCGACGGGCGGCGCAAGCAACATCGATCCGCACGCGACGACGCCGTCTGCGGCCAATGACTGGATGGTCGAGGGCCCGCACATCATGATCCTGACGCCGGATGCCGCATCGCTGCAGGCGATCGGCGCCGCGCATCACCATGGCGGCCCTTATGTGATGTGGGCCGGCACGCCCTATGCGCACATCATGGTGCCCGTCGGGCCGCGGCCCGAGCAGCGGAGCGTCGCCACGGCGCGCTAGGCGCACTGCGCCGGCGCCGCTGAACGGCAGGCCCTGGGCGGGATTGGGGCCTGCCGGCCAGGCGACCTTTCCGCGGCACGGGCCGCGGGCGGGCTCAGGAGAGCTTCCCCTTCCGCGTGATCTTCACCCCGAGGCCGCAATGGTCGGTGACGGTCACCGCGCCGGAGGACTGCGAGAGGTAGGCCAGGTCGTCGAGGGCGCAGAGGTCGGAGCGGTACACCGCGATGTCGTAGATCTGCGTGCCGGTGCTGTTCGTGCCGCCTTGCGTGACGAGGTAGTTGTCCACCGGCGCGATCTTCTTGCCCTCGAGGGCGTTCCTGTAGGCGGCAGTGTTGAAGCTGCTGTTGAGCGCCATGACCGTGTGGGCGGCGTTGGGCTGGTTGGTGTCCCCGATGACCAAGTGGATCGGATGGCTGCCGCCGATCGCCGCGGCGATGCCGTTGTAGAAGGTCGAGGTTGCGCCCTGGCTTCCGGCGAGCTTGTTCGGGACATGGACGAAGGCGACGACGAGACCGCCCACCGAATACACGACATAGCCGACGCCCGTCGCCAGGACTGCGAGCTGCGAGGCGACGGCGGTCTGCGAGATCACCGTGAAGGACTGGCTCGCCTTGTTGTTCGCATGCGGCGACACGCGCACATTGGGGTCGCTGATCATGCCGGCGAAGTCGCTGTGCGACGTGTCCAGTTCGCCGATGGTCATGATGTCGGGCATCTGGCCGAAGCTGCGGTAGAAGTTCTGCCACGCCAGGGTGATCTGGGTACCGAAGACGGTGTTGCTGCCGTGCGAGCCGGCGCCGAGCGCCTCGATCGGACGGAGATGCGCGGGCCCCTCGACGGGCGCAACAAGGTTGCCGGGCGCCGTCGGCAGCACCAAGGCGCCATGCTGCTCCCGCGTCACCCTCGCATTGGTCTGCT
Organism: Falsiroseomonas oryziterrae; assembly: GCF_021864505.1. Taxonomy (GTDB): domain Bacteria; phylum Pseudomonadota; class Alphaproteobacteria; order Acetobacterales; family Acetobacteraceae; genus Falsiroseomonas; species Falsiroseomonas oryziterrae. The sequence continues at coordinate 42,333 of NZ_JAKJIB010000002.1, read as the reverse complement.
TCGTGAAGTGCTGGTTGCTGATCGACTGCAGGTTGTGCGTCGTGGAGGAGTTCGCATTGAAGGACTGATACGCAATGACCGGCATCGCCGCTCTCCCCGCCACTGCGCGGACGGCGCCAGCGGCCGCGCGACGCTCCACCCCGCGCCGAGCCGGGACGCTAGCATCCCGCGTCCAGGTTGAGAACGGATGCGATGTCCGATCCTGCCTGGCAGGCGCTACCCTTTGCGCGCCGCCACCACCGCCTGGATCGCCAGCGCCGCCGCGGCCTGGCACGGCTCGATGACCGGCACGCCGCAGGCGTGCTCCACCGCCGCGCGATGCCCCGCCATGCCGGCGCAGCCCAGCACCACCGCCTCGGCGCCCTGCGCGACGAGTTGGCGGGCCGCGGCGAACAGCGCCTCGCGCGGCGCCGCGGGATCGGTCAGCGTGTCCATCGGCAGGTTGAGCGGGACGTGACCTGCGACGCGTGCCTCGACCCCCATCGCCGCCAGGCTGCGCCGCTGGCGCTGGATGGAGGGCGTGGCGAAGGCGATGATCCCGACGCGGTCGGCACGCGCGAGCGCGGCCGCGATGGCGCTGCGGAACGGCCCGAAGACCGGCGCGCGCGTCACCGTCCGCATCGCGTCCACGCCCGGGTCGGACACGCAGGCGACGACGTAGGCGTCGGCGGCCTCCCGCTCGGCGAGCCGGCACAGCGGCTCGGCCACCGAGAACCAGTCGCGCCAGGTAACCACCGCCGGCGGCCCGCCCTCAAGCTGCACCACCTCGAGCCGCGGCAGGCCCGGCGCCCCAAAGCCGGACAGGGCCGCCTCGATCCCGACGGTGCAGGACGCCGTACTGTTCGGGTTCACCACAAGGATGCGCTCGGGCATGGACCTGTCCTGCGGGCGGGGCGTTGGCGCAGGATCCGGGAGGCCCCGCCAGGGCGCAAGCTGGCCCGGCGCGGGCCGCGCTTGATCGGGATCCGTGCAAGGCTCATGATGCACTGCACCATGGCGCTGTCCCACGGGAGGGCCAGCGGGCGGGATGGCCGCCCGCGCTGCCTGCCCCGTCGCTTATCGGCCCGGGCCAGAACGCCGGAAGGAACGCCTGATGCGCTGGGAGCCCGACCGCTCGGCACCCGCCCTGCCCTATACCCCGCCCGATAGCTTCTGGACGGCGGTCTCGCGCGGCGCGCGGAACCGCTGCCCGGTCTGCGGCGTCGGCAAGGTCTTCGATGGCTACCTGAAGGTGGTGCCGGCCTGCTCAAACTGCGGCGCGCCGCTCGGCCGGCTGCGGGCAGACGATGCGCCGCCCTACTTCACCATCTTCCTTGTCGGCCACCTGCTGGTGCCGCCGGTGCTCTGGGTGGAGAAGGCCTACCAACCGGCCATGTGGCTGCACATGGCGGTCTGGCTGCCGCTCTTCACCCTGGCCTGCATCCTGTTGCTCCGCCCGGTGAAGGGCGCGACGGTGGGGTGGATGATGCGGCTCGGCTTCACCGGTTCGGAGCATGGCGGCGACACGCCCGAGGATCGGCGGTAAGGGAGCGCATGGCCGAGAGGGACCTGATCCGCGTCGTCCTGCCGGACGCCCAGCCGCTTCCGAGCGCCTATGCCGAGGCGGACCGGCGCCAGGCCGTGGAGGATCTGCTCGCCGGCAACGTGTTCCGGCCGAAGGGGCTGACAGGGCCCTTCGCGCTCTCGCTCACGGTGCGCGAGGGGCGGCTCGGCTTCGACATCCGCGATAGCGAGGACCGGCCGCTGCATGCCCTCGTCCTGGCCCTCGGGCCGTTCCGGCGGCTGATCAAGGATTATCACCTGGTCGTCGAAAGCCACGAGAAGGCGGTGGCGGAGGGCGGGTCCGAGGTGCGGATCCAGGCTATCGACATGGGCCGGCGCGGCCTGCACAACGAGGGCGCGACGCTGCTCACGGAGCGGCTGGCCGGCCGGATCGAGCTGGATTTCGAGACGGCGCGCCGGCTCTTCACCCTGGTCTGCGCGCTTCACCAACGAATATAGGCAAGGCAGCCCGCGCAGCAGGCTGAGGCCGCGAACGCGGCCCGCGGCGAGTGCCGCGAGCCAAGCGCGCGGATGCGCGCGCCGGCGCCTGAGGGCGTTGGCGCGAAGCGCCAACGCGGAGCAAGACGATGAAGATCGATGGCGTTCCCTATCGCAGCGTCTGGGTGGACCGCGACGACGGCTGGTCGGTGCGGATCTTCGACCAGACGAAGCTCCCCTGGGCGCTCGACATCCTGCGGCTGACGGACGAGGACCAAGTGGCGCATGCGATCAGATCCATGCAGGTCCGCGGTGCGCCGCTGATCGGCGCGGTCGCCGCCTATGGCGTGGCGCTGGCGCTGCGGCGCGACGCCTCCACGGCCAATCTCGAGCAGGTGGTGGAGATGCTAGGCAGGACGCGGCCGACCGCGGTCAACCTGCGCTGGGCGCTGGATCGGATGCGGGCGGCGCTGCACAACCTCGCGCCTGCCGACCGCGCGGCGGCCGCCTATGCCGAGGCCGGCGCGATCTGCGACGACGACGTCGAGACCTGCCGCCGCATCGGCGAGCACGGCCTGCCGCTGCTGCAGGAGATCGCGGCGCGCAAGCCTGGCGGGCGGGTGAACGTGCTCACCCACTGCAACGCCGGCTGGATCGCCACCGTGGACTACGGCACGGCGCTGAGCCCGATCTACCAGGCGCATGACCTCGGCCTCGACTTGCATGTCTGGGTGGACGAGACGCGGCCGCGCAACCAGGGCGCGGCGCTGACGGCCTGGGAGCTCGGCCGGCACGGCGTGAAGCACACGGTGGTCGCCGACAATGCCGGCGGGCACCTGATGCAGCATGGCGAGGTCGACATCGTCATCGTCGGCACCGACCGCGTGACGCGGCAGGGCGACGTCGCGAACAAGATCGGCACCTACCTTAAGGCGCTGGCCGCGCGCGACAACGGCGTGCCCTTCTGGGTGGCGCTGCCGCACTCCACCCTCGACATGTCGGTGCGCGACGGCGTGGCGGAAATCCCGATCGAGGAGCGGAGCGCGGCGGAGGTGACCGACCTCACCGGCCGCACCGCCGATGGCCGGATCGAGACGGTGCGGGTGGTGGCCGAGGGCAGCGCGGCGGCGAACCCTGCCTTCGACGTGACGCCGGCGCGGCTGGTCACCGGCCTTATCACCGAGCGCGGCCGGACCGAGGCGTCCGAGGCGGGGCTCGCGGCGCTCTACCCGGACAGGCTCTGACGGTCGCGGGGCTCGAGCAGGCATAGACCGCCGACCAGCGCGACGCCGCCGAGGCCGGCTAGCAGCGCGGCCGCGAAGGGCGGCAGGCGGCCGGGCAGCGTCGCATCCCCCATCACCAGCACGACGGTGAGGAGGATGCAGGCGAGGCCCGCGACGACGAGGCCGAAGGCGATCCGGGGCATGGTGGCGCGGTTCCTTCGCGAGTTCATGCTGCTCTTGTCGCCTGCGAGGCGGGCGGTCTCGCGACGACGCGAGGGCCGGATTGTGGCGCCGCATGCGTGAATTCTTCTCCACTCATGCGCCCACGGCGTGGCGCAACGGCTGGTCGGGTGGAAGCATCGGAACCGGTTGCAGGAAGGGAAGATCCGATGCGCCACAGCCTGCTTGCGGTCGCTCTGTCGCTGGGCCTTGCCGGCCCGGCCCTGGCCCAGGGGACGACGCCCGGCAGCCAGCCGCCACTGCGCTGCGCGGTGGACGGTACCTTCGCGCCGCACGCCTTCCCGACCCTCCAGGGCGGTGTGCAGGGCTTCAATGTGGACCTGTTCCGCGAGGCGGCGCGCCGCATGGGGCGCGAGCTCGTGGTGGACAGCGCCAGCTTCTCCGGCCTGATCCCGGCGATGAATGCCGGGCGCTACGACTTCCTGTGCGCGCCGACCACGGCGACGGCGGAGCGCGCGGCGAACATGCTGTTCACCGAGGGCTACCTCTACACCGCCTTTCAGTTCGGCATCCGGCGCGGCTCGGCGCCGATCACGAGCCTGGACGAGCTGCGGGGCAAGGCGATCAGCGTGAACAAGGGCAGCGCCTACGACGCCTGGGCCCAGGCCAATGCGGCGCGCTACGGCTTCACCGTGCAGACCTACGACACGCAACCCGACGCGGTGCAGGCGGTCGTCTCGGGGCGGGCCTACGCGAATCTCGGCGGCAACACCGTGGTGCGCTACGCCGCGACGCGCACGCCGCAATTCGTGCCGGACTTCGTGATCCGCGAGACGCGCGCGCATTGGTCGGCGCCGCTGCCGATGGGCGCGACCGCGCTGCGCGTGCAGCTCGAGAACGCGCTGGAATGCATGAAGCGCGACGGCACGATCGCACGGCTCTCGCAGCAATGGTTCGGCTCCGCCCCGGCCGAGGACGACGCGGAGCACGTGGTCTTCCCCGGGACCGGTGTTCCCGGCCTCCCCGGCTACGACGCGACCCCGCGCGAGCCGCGGTGCTGATCCGGACTTCACCAGAGGCGGCCGGCGCTCTCTCGCGCCGGCCGAGCGGCCGAATGGCCGCCGCGCACAAACCAGCCATCCCGTCCAGCTGAACAGTGGCCTGCGCGAAGCCAAGCGGCCGGAGGCCGCGCCCGGCGTCTGAGGACACACACACGTGAGCGGCTGGGAGGGGTTCGCGTTCAGCTTCCTGAACGCGCGCGTCGCGGCCGAGTACTGGCCCAAGATCCTGGAAGGGCTCGGCGTGACGGTGGCGCTGGCCGTGCTGGTCGTGGTCAGCGGCCTGCTGCTCGGCCTCGGGCTAGCGGTGCTGCGCTGCCTGGGCGTGCGGCCACTGAACTGGGCGATCGTGTTCCTGGTCGACCTGTTCCGCGCCCTCCCGCCGCTGGTGCTGATCGTCCTGATCTACTTCGGCCTGCCGGCGGCGGGGATCGGCTTCTCGGGCTTCTGGGCCACCTGGCTGGCACTCACGCTGGTGCTGACCGCCTTCGCGGAGGAGATCTTCTGGGGCTCGATCCGCGCGGTCCCGAAGGGACAGTGGGAGGCCGGCCGCGCGCTCGGACTGCGCTTCCTGCCGATCCTCCGCCGCATCGTGCTGCCGCAGGCGATCCGCATCGCCGTCCCGCCGCTCACCAACCGCACCATCGCGATCACCAAGGGCACGGCGCTCGGGTCGGTGGTGGCGGTGTCGGAGATCCTGGGCGCGGCGCAATCGGGCATGGCCTTCTCGGGCAATCCGACGCCGCTGATGCTGGGCGCCGCCGCCTATCTCGCGCTGTTCCTCCCCGTCGTGGTCGCCGGCCGCTGGGTCGAGACGCGCTTCGCGTGGCGCCGCTGATCGGATGGCCGACTTCGCGGACGCCTTCCTGAACGCCGAGATCGCGGTCGCCGCCTGGCCGATCCTCTGGCTCGGGCTGCAGCAGACCGTGCTGCTGGCGCTGCTCGTCGTCCCGCTCGGGCTGGCGGCGGGGGTCGGATTCGCCCTGCTCTCGACGCGCAGGGAGCCCTGGCTGCGCTGGCCGCTGATGGCGATGATCGACATCTTCCGCGCGATCCCGCCGCTCGTGCTGCTGATCCTGCTCTATGCGGGCCTGCCCTTCGCCGGGCTCGACCTCGGCGCCTGGGGCGCGGTCGCGATCGCCTTCCTACTGAACACCGGCGCCTACTACGCGGAGATCCTGCGCGCAGGCATCGAGAGCGTGCCGCGGGGCCAGGCCGAGGCCGCACGCGCGCTCGGGCTGCGGCGCTGGCAGGTCTGGATCTTCGTCGTGCTGCCGCAGGCGGTGCGGAACGTGCTGCCCGACCTGCTCGGCAACACGCTGGAGGTGGTGAAGCTGACCTCGATCGCCTCGGTCGTCGCGTTGCCGGAGCTGCTCTTCCAGGCGCGCCAGGCCCAGAGCGTGACCTTCAACGCCACGCCAATCCTGGTCGCCGCGGCGGCCTATTTCCTGCTGCTTTGGCCGCTGGTGCGGCTGCTGTCGCGGCTCGAGGACCGCAAGCTCGCCGCGCAGCGATAGCCCTCAGCGGATCACGTGCACGTCGTAGATCGGCCCCTGCGGCGGCCGCTGGCCGATGGCGACGGCAAGCACCCGGTTCAGCCATTCGAGCGGCCCCGCCCCGGTCTCGAAGCGGATCGCCGTGCGCATGTAGTACTCGGCAGGGTCCACGCTCTCGCCCGCCGCCAGACGGGCCAGCACCTCCGGCGGGCCGGCGCGCAGGCCGGTGTAGGTGATCCCGACCAGTTGCCCATGATCGGCGCGCAGCACCGCGCGCACATCGAGCCGCGTGGCGCCATCCGGGCCGGTCAGCATCCAGTCTGCGCCGCCGGGCAGCACCTCGCCCCGCATCGCCGGCCCCTCGAAGCGGCCGCCGGTGATGAGCCCGACGCGACGATCGCCGAGCGGGGTCGGGCCGAGAACCGTCGGCTCCACCGTCATCTCGACCCGGAACAGGAACTCGGTGGCGAGCGGGAGCGGCACGGGCTTCACCGCTGCCGCCAGGGCAAGCCGTCGGCCTTCCAGCCGGCGACGGTCCCGCGGTGCCCTTCGGCATCCACCGGCCCCTCGAAGCCGTCGGCGACGTTGAAGGCATGCGGGAAGCCGGCCTGCTGCGCCGCCTGGCCCGCCGCGAGCGAGCGCGCGCCGGAGCGGCAGATGAAATAGAGCTTCGTCTCCGGCGTGGCGCCGGCGCGCCGCAGATGCTCGGCGAAGGCGCCATTGACCTGCATGCTGGGATAGAGCTGCCAGGGGATCAGCACCGCCTGCTTGCCGAGTTCGGCGAGATCGGGGACGCCGACGAAGTTCCATTCGGCGTCGGTGCGGCAATCCACCAGCATCGCGTTCTCCTCGCGCGCCAGCTCCTGCCAGGCCGCGCGGGGCGAGACGTCGGGCACTCCGGCCATGTTCAGATCTCCCGGATCGGCGTGTCGTTGGGGGGAAGATGGCGACCGCCGCGGGGCGGGGCAACCTCCGTCCGCGCGGGTCAGGCCGTCTCCCGGAAGATCTCGCGTCCGATCAGCAGGCGCCGGATCTCGCTGGTCCCGGCCCCGATCTCGTAGAGCTTGGCGTCGCGCAGCAGGCGGCCGGCGGGATAGTCGTTGATGTAGCCATTGCCGCCGAGGATCTGGATGGCGTCGAGCGCCGCCTTCGTCGCAGCCTCGGCTGCGAAGAGGATCGCGCCGGCGGCGTCCTTGCGGCTCGCCTTGCCGCGGTCGCAGGCCCGCGCGACGGCATAGACATAGGCCCGCGTCGCGTTCAGCGCCGTGTACATGTCGGCGACCTTGCCCTGGATGAACTGGAACTCGCCGATCGACTGCCCGAACTGCTTCCTGTCGTGGATGTAGGGCACGACGAGGTCGAGGCAGGCCTGCAGGATGCCGATGGGGCCCGCGGCCAGCACCGCGCGTTCGTAGTCGAGGCCCGACATCAGCACGCGCACGCCGCCATTCACCTGGCCGAGCACGTTCTCCTCCGGCACCTCGCAATCCTCGAAGACCAGCTCGCTGGTCGGGCTGCCGCGCATGCCGAGCTTGTCGAGCTTCTGGGCGGGGCGGAAACCCTTGAAGCCGCGCTCCACGATGAAGGCGGTGATGCCCTTCGGGCCCGCATCCGGCTCGGTCTTCGCATAGACCACCATCGTCTCGGCGTAGTGGGCGTTGGTGATCCAGAGCTTGGTGCCGTTCAGCACGTAGCGGTCGCCGCGCTTCTCGGCGCGGAGCTTCATCGAGACCACGTCGGATCCGGCGCCCGGCTCGCTCATTGCCAGCGCCCCGAGATGCTCGCCGGAGACGAGCTTCGGCAGGTAGCGGCGCTTCTGCTCCTCGGTGCCGTTGATGCGGATCTGGTTCACGCAGAGGTTGGAATGCGCGCCATAGCTCAGGCCCACGGAGGCGCTCGCCCGGCTCACCTCCTCCATGGCGACGGTGTGGGCGAGGTAGCCCATGTCGGAGCCGCCATACTCCTCCGGCACGGTGATGCCATGCAGGCCAAGCGCGCCCATCTCCGGCCAGAGGTGGCGCGGGAACTCGTCGGTGCGGTCGATCTCGGCGGCGATGGGCGCGATACGCTCATCGGCGAAGGCGCGGACGCTGTCGCGCAAAGCGTCGATCTCGTCGCCGAGCTCGTGGTCGAGCATGGGCATCTGGTTCGCGGCCATCGGCTCTACTCCCGGGCGAGTTGGCGTCGAAGCACGCCTCGCATGATCTTGCCCGTCGCGGTCAGCGGCAGGCTGTCGGCGAACTCAACCTGTCGCGGGTAGGCGTGGGCGGCAAGGCGCGTGCGGACGAAGTCCTGGATCCCGGCCGCGAGAGTGGCGTCCGGCGTGACTCCCGGCTTCGGGACGATCACGGCCGTCACGCGCTCCGTCCGCAGCGGGTCGGGCAGGCCAATCACCGCGGCCATCGCGACAGCTGGATGGCGGAGCAGGCAGTCCTCCACCTCGCCGGGCCCGATGCGGTAGCCGGCCGAGGTGATCACGTCGTCGTCACGGCCGAGGAAGTTCAGGTAGCCCTCCTCGTCCGTGAGGCCGCGGTCCCCGGTGAGCAGCCAGTCGCCCCGGAACTTCTCGCGCGTGGCCTCCGGCTTGTTCCAGTAGCCGAGGAACATGACGGGGTCCGGCGCACGGATCGCGATCGCGCCTTCCGTGCCGGGCGGCACGGGGGCGCCGTCGGCGCCGAGGATCGCGACCTCGTGGCCCGGCACGGCGCGGCCCATGCTGCCGGGCTTCACCGGGAAGAGGGCGGCGCTGTTGGAGACCACCAGGTTGCACTCGGTCTGGCCGTAGAACTCGTTGATCGTCAGGCCGAAGGCAGAGCGGCCCCAGTCCAGCACCTCGGCGCCGAGCGTCTCGCCGCCCGAGCCGAGGCTGCGCAGGCGGTGGCCGAAGCGCGCGGGATCGGGCACGGCGCGCAGCATCTTGAGCGCGGTCGGCGGCAGGAAGGCGTTGCGCACGCCGTGGTCGGCCATCAGGCGAAAGGCGAATTCCGGGTCGAATTTCGCCATGCGATGCGCAAGCACGGGGACGCCGTGGAACAACGACGGCAGCAGCACGTCGAGCAGGCCGCCGATCCAGGCCCAGTCGGCGGGCGTCCAGAACAGGTCGCCCGGCTGCGGGAAGCGCTCCTGCGGCAGCTCGACGCCCGGAAGGTGGCCGCGCAGCACGCGGTGGCCGTGCAGCGCGCCCTTCGGGCTGCCCGTGGTGCCGGAGGTGTAGATGATCAGCGCCGGATCGTCCGGGCCGGTCGCGGCGCAGGCGTGGCTGTCCTTCGCGCGCGCCATCCCGGCGCCGAGGTCGAGCGCGCCGCCGCCGCCACCGACGGCCAGCACGCAACGCAGCGCCGGCAGCTGGTCGCGGATGGCGGCGATCTTCTCGAGGCCCGCCGCGTCGGTGAGCAGCGCAGCGGCGCCACAATCCGCCAGCCGGTACTCCAGCGCGTCCTCGCCGAACAGGAGAAACAGCGGCACGGCGATCGCGCCGATGCGGTAGGCGGCGAGATGGGCGACCGCAGCCTCGGGCGATTGCGGCAGCAGCACGCCGATGCGGTCGCCGCGCGCGATGCCCTGCGCCTCGAGCAGATTGGCGAGCCGGCACGTCCGCCGGTGCAACTCGTCGAAGGAGATCCGCTCGACGCCGTCCTCGCGGAGATGCATCAGCGCGGTCCGGCCCGAGCCCACCCAGCGCTCGCAGGCCTCCTGCGCGATGTTGCAGCGCGCGGGGATGTCCCAGCGGAAGCGCGCGCGGACCTCGTCGTAGCTGTCCCCAGGCGGGAGCAGCGCCGTGCTCACCCCCGCCTGTCCTCGATGACCTTGCCGTCGTTCGGCAGAGCGCCCGGCTCCTCCAGCCGCACCTCACCACGCAGGCGCGTGATGCCCTGCAGCGACGCGGCCAGGCTTTCGACCAGGGCCGCGTCGCGCACCGGCGTCTCGACATGCAGCGCCATGGTGTCGCGGCCCTCGGCGCTGCCGACCACGAGCCGCGCGCGGCCGAGGCCGGGATGGGCGCGCAGCACCTCGGCGACCTGCTCGGGACGCACGAAGAGGCCGCGCACCTTGGTCGCCTGGTCGGCGCGGCCCATCCAGCCCTTGATCCGCATATTGGTGCGGCCGCAGGGCGAGGGCCCGGGCAGGATCGCGGAGAGGTCGCCGGTGGCGAAGCGGATCAGCGGGTCGGGGCTGTCGAGCGTGGTCACGAGCACCTCGCCCGCCTCGCCTTCCGGCACGGGATCGCCGGTGCCGGGGCGGACGATCTCGACCAGCACGCCCTCGTCGACGATCAGCCCCTCGCGGGCCTCGGATTCATAGGCGATCAGGCCGAGATCGGCGGTGCCGTAGCTCTGCAGCACGGTCAGGCCGCGTTCGGCGTAGAAGCTACGCAGCGCGGGCAGGTAGGCCCCGCCGGTGACGTGGCCGATCCGGAAGCTGGACAGGTCGAGCCCGAGCGCGTCGCCCGCCTCCAGGATCGCCTTCAGGTAATCGGGCGTGCCGGCGTAGCAGACGGGGCGCAGATGCGCGGCGGCCCGGGCCTGCGCCTCGGTGTTGCCGGGGCCCGCCGGGAAGACGGGACAGCCGAGGGCGCGCGCCCCGCTCTCCAGCATCATCCCCGCCGGCGTGAAGTGGTAGGCGAAGCAGTTGTGCAGAAGCATGCCCCGGCGCAGCCCCGTGGCATGCAGCGCGCGGGCGAAGCGCCACGGGTCGGCACCATCCGCCTGGGCCTCGTAAATCGGGCCGGGCGAGGCGAAAATGCGGGACAGGTCGCGCAGCGGCGTCACGTTGAAGCCGCCAAGCGGCGGGGTCTCCGCCTGCAGGCGGATCAGCTCGGATTTGCGCGTGACCGGGAGGTGGGACAGCACCTCGAGATCCACCACGCCCTCAGGGTGCACGTCGTGCAGCAAGTCGTGATAGGCGGGCGAGAGCTGCGCCCGCGCGACCGCGGCCGGTAGCTGGACGGAGAGCGCGGCAGCGCGGGCCGAGGCGCTGCGGGTCTCAAGCCCGTCGTGGAAGTCGGTCACAGCCAGCGCTTCCGTCGCTTGAACGACTTCAGGTTGCGGAAGGACTTCCGCTCGGCGCCATGGCCGCCGAGGTAGAATTCCTTCACGTCCTCGTTGTTCGCCAGAGCTTCCGCCGTGCCGTCCAGCACGACCTTGCCCTGTTCCATGACGTAGCCGAAGGAGGCGACGGAGAGCGCCATGCGCGCATTCTGCTCGACCAGCAGGATGGTGATGCCGAGCTCCTCGTTCAGGCGGCGGATGATGCCGAAGACCTCCTTCACCAGCAGCGGCGAGAGGCCCATGGAGGGCTCGTCCATCAGGATCAGCTTCGGACGCGCCATCAGCGCCCGGCCGATGGCGAGCATCTGCTGCTCCCCGCCCGAGAGATAGCCGGCGAGGCCGGTGCGTTCCTTGAGACGCGGGAAATAGGCGTAGACCATCTCGATGTCGCGCTTCACGTCGCCGTCGCTGCGCGTGAAGGCGCCGAGGCGCAGGTTCTCCAGGCAGGTCATGTCGGCGACGATCCGCCGGCCTTCCATCACCTGGAAGATGCCCTTGCGGACGATCTGATGCGCCTCGACGCCGTTGATGCGCTCTCCCGCGAAGCGGATGTCGCCGCGGGTGACCTCGCCCTCCTCGGTCTTGAGGAGACCGGAGATGGCCTTGAGGGTGGTGGACTTGCCCGCGCCGTTGGCGCCGAGCAGGGCGACGATCTTCCCCTTGGGAACTGCGAGCGAGAGGCCGCGCAGCACGAGGATGACGTCGTTGTAGACGACCTCGATGTTGTTGACCTCGAGCAGCGGCTCCTCCGCCGGGGGCGGAGGAGCCTTGCGGTCGAGGGTCGGCGCCTCGCTCACCAGCCGAGCCAGTCGCGACGCCGCTCGAGCTCGACCGTGGTGACCGGCTCGAGGCGCATGGTGCCGGCGCGCATCAGCTCATCGACGCTGCCCTGCGCGGTGTTGCCGGTGACGACGGAGCGGTACAGCTGCACGCGCAGCGTCCCGCGGTGATCCTCGGGGGTGAAGGTCGAGGGGTTGCAGACGCCTTCGAAGCCACGCGGCACCCAGTTCTGACGCGCGTAGAAGCCCTCGCGGATCCGCTCGCCGGTGACCTGGCCGCCATTCGCGGCCGCGTGCTCCATCGCCTCCACCATCAGCATCGCGCTGCAGATGCCGGCCAGGTAGTGCACCGGGCGATAGGCGTTGCCCGAGCTGTCCGAGGTGCGCGAGATGGCGCGGACGTTCTGCATGCCCGGCGCGTCCTGGCCCCAGACGGAGGCGGTGCGGACCGGGAAGACGACGCCGTTCGCGGCGGTGCCGGCGGCCTTCATCGCGTTCTCGTCCATGCCCCAGACATTGCCGAGGAACTGCACCTGCACGCCGGCCGTCTGGCAGGCGCGCAGGACCGAGATGTTCGACCCCGCGGTGTTGCCGAGATAGGCGTAGTTGGCGCCCTGCTGGCGCAGCGTCAGGCATTGCGCGGTGTAGTCGCCGGGCGTCAGCGCGAACTGGATGGCCGGCAGCACCTCGAAGCCGAGCTCGCGCGCCAGCGTCTCGCCGGCTTCCTTCGGCGAGTTCGGATAGGGATGGTTGGCGCCCATATGCACGTAGCGCGGACGGCCCTGCTGGCCGCGCGCCTGCCAGTCGCGCTGCGCCCAGATCAGCATCGCGCGCAGCGCGTCGGAGTAGGACGGGCCGTAGAAGAAGTTGAAGGGCGCCGCTTCGACGCCCGGGCGGCCGGACCTGCCGGCCGCATCGGTCAGCGCGGCGGAGTAGGAGCCGGAGATATAGGGGATACGGTCGCGGGTGACGAAGCGGATCAGCGCCTCGGTGTCCACGGTGCCCCAGCCCTGGATCGCGACAACGCGGTCGCGCGACCAGGCCTGGTACTGGCTGATGGCGCGCGGCGCCTGGTAGCCGTAGTCGAAGCCCGAGACGTTGAGCTGGCGCCCGGCGATGCCGTTGCGCGACTGGTTCACCCAGTTCAGCGCGTCGCGCACGCCCTCGCCATAGGGCACGCCGACGTCGGAGGTGGGCCCCGAATTGTCCATCAGATGGCCGACCGGGATGCGCTGCTGCGCGCTGGCCGGCAGCGCGATGGCCAGCGCGCCCACGGCGGCCAGCAGGGTCTTGCGTGTGATCATCTCTTGTCGTCCTCCCCTGTTGTTCAATGCGAGTACGGGTAGAGCTTCCAATACGCCTTGATCAGGCGCCAGCGCCGCGCGAGGCCGTCCGGCTCGAAGATCAGGAACAGGATGATGGCCGCGCCCAGCGCCATCTCGCGCAGGTAGTTGATCGAGGTGCCGAGCTTGAGCGCGCGATCGATGGCGCCGCCCGAGAGCGCATCCGCCAGCCCTTGGACGACCTCCGGCAGCAGCACCATGAACGCCGCCCCCATCAGGCTGCCCATCACGCTGCCGAGCCCGCCGATGATCACCATCCCGAGGAACTGGATGGAGAAGAGGATGTTGAACGCCTCCACGCTGACGAACATCAGGTAGTGCGCGTAGAGCGCGCCGCCGATGCCGGCGTAGAGCGAGGAGATCGCGAAGCTCAGCGTGCGGTAATAGGCCAGGTTGATGCCCATGATCTCGGCCGAGAGGTAGTGGTCGCGCACTGCGACCAGCGCCCGCCCGTCGCGGGTGCGCATCAGGTTCGCGGCGCCGACGAACATCACCACCACGAAGAACAGCACGACGTAGAAGTAGCTCTCCTCCCGATCGAAGGCGTAGCCGAAGAGCACCAGCGGCTCGGTGATGCGGCCGGCGACGCCGCCGGTGAACCAGCGGGCGCGGGCGAAGAAATCCTCCAGGATGAACTGCGCCGCGAGCGTCGCGATGGCGAGATAGAGGCCCTTCAGCCGCGCGGCCGGCGCACCGAAGACCAGACCGACGAAGGCGGTGATGACGCCGGCGAGCGGGATGCAGGCCCAGACCGGGATGTGGAAGGCCTCGTGCAGCCAGGCGGAGGCGAAGGCGCCGACCCCGAAGAAGGCCGCATGGCCGATCGAGATCTGGCCGGTGAAGCCGACCAGGATGTTGAGGCCGAGGGCGGCGATGCCGAGGATGCCGATGTTGATCATCAGCGACAGCTCCCACCGCCCGAGCAGCAGCGGGCAGAGGCAGAGCAGCGCGATGCCGAGGATCATCGCGATGCGGCTGTTGCGCGTCGGGAAGATCGTCGTGTCGGCGGCGTAGGTGGTGCGGTAGTCGCCGGCCGGGTGCAGGGAGACGGTGGCCATCAGACGCGCTCGATGTTCTTCGTGCCGAACAGCCCGTAGGGCTTCAGCATCAGGATCAGCACCAGCGCGTAGAAGGGCGCGATCTGGAACATGTTGCCCCAGTTCAGCCACTGGCTGTCGACGTAGTGGGCCCAGTTCTCCAGCAGCCCGATGATGATGCCGCCCAGCACCGCGCCGAGGATGGAATCGAGCCCGCCCAGGATCACCGCCGGGAAGACCTTGATCCCGTAGAAGGAGAGCGCCGAGGAGACGCCGTTCACCACGCCGACCACGACGCCGGCGACCGCGGACACCACTGCCGAGATCGCCCAGGACATCGCGAAGACCTTGGGCACGGAGACGCCGAGCGACTGCGCGACCTGCTGGTCGAAGGCGGTCGCCCGCATCGCCAGCCCGTGCTTCGAGGAGGTGAAGAACCAGGCAAAGGCCAGCATGATGAGCAGCGAGATGCCGAGCGACAGCAGGTAGACCGTCTGTACCTCCAGCCCCAGGACCTGCACGCGCTCCACCGGAAAGATCGGCGGGAAGGGCTTGGCGAAGACGCCGAAGATCCACTTCATCAGCGCCTGGAAGAAGATGCCGAGGCCAATGGTCGCCATGATCACGCTGATCACCGGCTCGCCGATCAGCGGCCGCAGCACGACGACCTGCAGCACGAGGCCGAACAGCGTCATGAACACCAGCGTGAACAGGAAGCCCGCCCAGAAGGGCAGCTGCCAATCCACCAGGAACCACCAGCAGACCCAGGCGCCGACCAGCAGGAACTCGCCCTGGGCGAAGTTCACCACCTGGGATGCCTTGTAGATCAGCACGAAGCTCATCGCGACGACGCCGTAGAGCGTGCCGACGATCAGCCCGTTCAGCGTGAGCTGCACCAGCAGGTTCAGGTCCATACGCGCGCCCTTCCCTACTCGGCCGCCAGCGCGGGACGCGCGGCATCCATCCGCGCCACCGTGAGCGTGGTGCGGATGCGCTGCTTCGTGCCGTCCTGGAAGGTGATGGTCGTGTCCACCGGGATGGCCGGGTCGCCGCGGTAGATCGCCTCGATGATGTCGCCGTATTTCTGGGCGATGACGCCGCGGCGCACCTTACGGGTGCGGGTCAGCTCCTCGTCGTCGGCGTCGAGCTCCTTGTAGAGCAGGACGAATTCACGGAGCTGCTGGGCCGGCGGGAGCGTCGCGTTGACCTTCGCGACCTCGGCGCGCAGCAGGTCGAGCACTTGCGGCCTCGCGGAGAGGTCGGAGTAGGTGGTGAAGGCGATGCGGTTGCGCTCCGCCCATTTGCTCACGATCGGGAAGCGGATGCAGATCATCGCCGCGAGGTGCGGCTTGCCTGCGCCGAGCACGACGGCCTCCGCCACATAGGGGCTGAATTTCAGCTTGTTCTCGATGTATTGCGGGCTGAAGCGGTCGCCGCCGGTGGTCTCGGCGATGTCCTTGATCCGGTCGATCACGACGAGCCGGCCATCCGGGCGGCGGTAGCCCGCGTCGCCCGTGTGCAGCCAGCCCTCGCGCAGGTCCGGGTTGTCGTTCACGCCGAGATAGCCGCTGAACATGTTCGGATGGCGCGTCACGATCTCGCCGACGCCGTTCGGGTCGGGCTGATCGATGCGGAGCTCGATCGTCTCGTCGAACTCCACGCCGACGCTGTCGAAATCCACCTCGCCCGCGCGGTGCAGCGTGTAGGCGCCGAGCAGCTCCGTCTGGCCGTAGAGCTGCCGCAGCGGGACGCCCATGGCCTGGAAGAATCGGAAGGTGTCGGGGCCGAGCGCCGCGCCGCCGGTGGCCGCCGAGGTCAGGCGCGAGAAGCCGAGCCGGTCGCGGAGCGCGCGGAACAGCAGCATGTCGGCCGGTGACGAGCGTTGCCCCTTGTCCACCGCCTCGAGGCCCATCCGCATGCCGAGGTCGTACATGCGGCGCTTGAAGGGCGAGGCGTCCATCACCTTCGCGCGCACCTCGGCCGCGAGCGCTTCCCAGACACGCGGGGCGAAGAGGACGAAGGTCGGGCCGATCTCGCGGAAATCGGCCATCATCGTCTCGGGCTCCTCGACGAAGTTGACCTTCATGCGGGAGATCAGGCCCCAGCCGAGGACGTAGATCTGCTCCATGATCCAGGGCAGCGGCAGGACCGAGACGTATTCGTCCTGTGGCCCCTTCGGATCGGCCTTGAGATAGGCGCGGCAGTGCCGGACCAGCGCGCCCGAGGTCAGCATCGCGAGCTTCGGGCGCGCCGTGGTGCCGGAGGTGGTGCAGAGGATCGCGATGTCCTCCGCCTGCGTCGCGGCCACCATCTCCTCGTAGAGGCGCGGCTGCGCGAGCCCGTGCTCGAGCCCCTGCTTGATCAGGGTTTCCAACGGCAGCAGGCGCGGATCGCTGTACTTCCGCATGCCGCGCGGATCGGCATAGACGATGTGCTCGAGCGTCGGCACGCGGTCCGAGATGTTGAGCAGCTTGTCGACCTGCTCCTCGTCCTCGGCCAGCACGATCTTGGCGCCGGCGAAGGCCAGGAGATAGGCGACCTCATCGTCGAGGGCGTCGCGGTAGATGCCAAGGGAACGCGCGCGCACCGCATGCGCCGCGATCTCGCCCATCACCCATTCGGGACGGTTGTCGCCGATCAGCCCGACGACGTCGCCCTCACCAATGCCGAGGCGGGCGAGGCCGAGCGCGATGGCGCGGGTTCGCTCTTGGTACTCCGCCCAGGTCAGGCTGCGCCAGATGCCGAACTGCTTCTCCCGGAGCGCCACCTCGCCGCCGTGATGCGCGGCGTTGTGCGCGAGCAGCTTCGGGAGCGTGTCGAGATCGGCGCTCACACGGTTTCCTCCGCCGGCTGCGTCACCTCGTCCGCCTCGCCGAGATAGGCGCGGCGCACATGCGGGTCGGCCAGCACCTCTTCCGGTCGCCCCTCCGCGATCTTGCGGCCGAAATCAAGCACCATCACGCGGTGGCTGATGTCCATCACCACGCCCATGTCGTGCTCGATCATCAGCACGGTCATGCCCCACTCCTCGTTCAGGTCCACGATGAAGCGGGCCATGTCCTCCTTCTCCTCGAGGTTCATGCCCGCCATCGGCTCATCCAGCAGGATCAGCTTCGGCTTCACCGCCATGGCACGCGCCAGTTCGACGCGCTTGCGCAGCCCGTAAGGCAGCGTGCCGGCAGGAGCCTTGCGGACATGCTGGATCTCGAGGAAGTCGATGATCTCCTCGACCTCGCGGCGGTGCTCCAGTTCTTCCCGCTGCGCGCCGCCGATCCAGTACAGCATGCCGCGCAGGAAGCCGGCCTTCAGCAGGTGGTGCCGGCCGACCATGATGTTGTCGAGCACGCTCATGTGCCCGAACAGCGCCAGGTTCTGGAAGGTGCGGCCGATGCCGAGCGAGGCGCGGCGGTTGGGCCCGAGGCGCGTGATGTCCTGCCCCTCGAAGGTGACGCGCCCCTCGGTCGGCCGGTAGCGGCCGGAGACGCAGTTCACCATGGAGGTCTTGCCGGCTCCGTTCGGGCCGATGATCGAGAAGATCTCGCCTGGCCGAACCTCGAAGGAGACGTCGGTCAGCGCCCGCACGCCACCGAAGCGCAGGCTGACATGCTCGGCCGCGAGGATCGGCGCCTCTGCCACCCGGACGTGCTCCCTTCGACGTGTTCCTCGTCTTGGGAGAAAGTCTAGCTGTGCATCGCGCGCGGCGGCAACCCGCCGCGTCTCACCCCCCGCGCTCGGCCCGCAACCGGATCGCCAGGGGCGGGTCGTCGCTGGCGAAGATGTCCACGCGAAGATCGAGCATGCGCCGGATCGAGGCCTCGTGGTTGGCGCCCCAGGTGCCGATTCCGAGGCCCGCAGCGCGCAGCCGCCCGACCAGCGCTGCGTCCAGCACGCTTTCATGCATGCCGATCTCCGCGAAGCCGCGCGCGCGCGCCACCTCGATGACGGCATCGAGCCCGAGGTCGGTGAGCGTCGGGATCTCCACCAGCCAGGCGACGCCTGCGAGGCCGCCGGCTGCCTGCGCCTCTGCCATCGTCTCGGCGTTGAACCCGATGATCCAGCTGCGCTCCCGCTGCCGCGCCGCGTCCAGCAGCGCGAGGGTCCGGCGCACGATGCCCGGATAGGGCCGGCGAGCGCCGTCCCCCTTGATCTCGATCCGCGGCGCAACGGGGCTCGCGCCCAGGATGGCGAGATACTCGGCGAGCGTCGGCGGTGCCTCGCCCGCGGTTCCGCGCACTCGCGTCTGGCGGAACTCGGCCGCGGTCCTCGCCGCCACTGGACCCGTGGCATCGGTGGTGCGGTCGAGCGTCGCGTCGTGCATCACGACGACCTCGCCATCGGCCGTCATGTGCACGTCGCACTCCGCCTGCTCCAGCGCGAGGCCGGCAGCTTCCCGGAAGGCGAGCGCGCTGTTCTCGGGCCAGAGGAAAAGGCCGCCGCGATGCGCGGCGATCAATGTTGCGTGCGTCATGCGCGCCATGGTGGCGCCGCGGCGGCGGCGAATCCAGACCGGGACGGAACCGTTGCCGTATCCGTGCGCTCTGCCTCCCGCCGGGGGGTGTGAGCCACGCCGCGGCGTCGAGACCGTCCGGCCCAAGGGATCCCGCTTGCGACTCCCCAACTCCCGATCCCCTGCCTGGGTGCTGGCGGAGACGGCGACCGCTGCCGTCTTCTCCCTCCTGTCGATGCTCGTGATCGGCCGCGTCATCGGGCCGGAGGCGGCCGGCACCGGGATGATCGCCATCGCGGCCTTCGCCCTGCTCGACCTGCCGGGCGCCACTTTGTTCACCGACGCGCTGATCCAGAGCCGCCGGCCCGAACGGCGCCACATCGCCAGCGCGCTTACCGTTGCCTTCCTGGTGGGCGCGGCAGCCGGCGCCGTGCTCGCGCTGGCCGCCCCCCTGCTCGCGCGCTGGTCCGGGGCGCCTGGCGTCGAGGTCCTGTGCCTCGCCCTCGCGCCCCTGCTTCCCCTATCGGCCTTCGCCGGCGCGACGTCGGGTCTGGTCCTGCGGGAGCATCGGTTCGGGCTGCTGGCCAGCCGCGTCCTGATCGGACAGCCGCTCGCCCTGGCGATCGGCCTCTGGCTGGCGGCCGAGGGGCACGGTGCCTGGGCGATGGTGGGCAACCAGGCGGTGGCCTCGCTCACCAGCTTCCTCCTCATGCTGCTGTTGAGCCGGGTCGCGCTGCGCATCGCCATCGACCGCCGCGCGCTGGCCGATCTCTGGCCGGTCGCGGTGCCGCAGGTGATGGCGGTCGTGGTGCTGGCCGGGCGCTACCGGCTGTTCCTGCTAGCGCTCGGCCTGGCGGCGAACGAGGCCGTGGTGGCGATCAGCCACTTCGCCTTCCGCATGCTGGACGCAGCGCTGATCGTGGTCTGGCAATCGACGGGACGGATCGCGATGCCACGGCTCTGCGCGATGCAGGGCGACCGGGAGCGCATGGCGGAAGCCTTCGGCGACCTGGCCCAGTTGCAGGCCCTGCTCGGCATGCCGATCGCGGCGGGCATCGCGCTGACGGCGCCGTATCTCGTGCAGGCCCTGCTCGGACCTGACTGGGCCGGCGCGGCGCAGGCGGCGCAGATCGTCGGTGCGACGGCGCTGCTCACCTTCGTACATGGCGATACGATCAGCTTGTTCGTCGCCAGGGGGAAGGCGCGCTGGAACCTCTACGTGAACCTCGGAGCCATGTCGGTGGCTCTCTCGGCCCTGATCCTCCTCCAGCCCGGCACGCCGACCATGGCGGCGCTTGCCTGGGCGTCGCAGAGCCTGGTGCTGCCACCGCTGCTGACCTGGCTCGCGCTGCGCGAGGTCGGACGGCCGCTTGGCTGGCTGCTCCGCCGGATCGCGCCGGCGATCGTCGCCACGACCGGCATGGCCGCGACGGTGCTGGCCTTCGAGGCGTTGGTACAGCTTCCCGCGGGACCGGAACTGCTGGCGTCCACGGCGATCGGCGCGGCTGTCTATGTCGCGCTCGCCTGGATCATGCTCGGCGGCAGGCTGCCCCGCGCGCTGCTGCCGCAGCCAGCGCCGGCCGCCGCTTGATCGTCGCCATCCCCAGGAGGCGCCGGCCTCAGAGCAGGGCGATGCGCGGCAGCGGGAGCGCCAGCCGGACGTCGCGGTCGGCCTCCGCCTCGGTGTCCTCGGGCCGCGGGCGGGGGCCGGACCAGCCGAGCAGCAGCAGGACATCCGGACGTGCCTCGCGTAGCGCCGATGGCGGCAGCACGGGGATCCGGCTGGCCGGCAGCAGCAGGCCGTGCCGGCCCGGAAGCGGGTCGACGACGCAGGGCAGCAAGTCCGGCCCGATGCCACAATAGGACAGCAGTCGGTCCGCTCCTGGCGGCGCCCCGAAGCCGAGCACGCGCCGGCCGGCCGCCCGCAGTCCGATCAGGAAGTCGAGCAGCGCGCATTTCGCGTCCGCGACCTCTGCCGCGAAGCGCTGCCGGCGCGCCGCGCGATGCAGGCCGGCGCGCAGTTCCGCCTCGCGCCAGTCGGCGACGGCTGCCGTGACGGGCCTGGCGTGATCCTCGAGGTGGCGGACGAAGACCCGCAGCGCGGGCTCCTCGCCGACAGCATCCTCCAGGTCGAACACCGCCAGGCGGTGCTCGGCGAGCAGCATCTCGAGGGTCGCGAGAGAGAAGTAGGACCGGCGCTCGAGGCTGATCGCATCGAGGCGACACTCGTCCACCAGGCGGAGCAGGTTCGGAACCTCCGCCACCAGCGTTCCGCCCGGCGCGAGCAGGATGCGCCACCCGGCAGCAAGGTCGTGCGGATCAGGCGCCTCGGCCAGCGCGCGGCGCGCGCAGATCAGCGCGGGGGCATGCCCGACGCCACGCAGGCGCCGCGCGAGCCCGCTGCCGAAGACCGCGCCGCCGCGGCCACGCGCCTGAGCATCGCCCGCAAGGGCGAGAACGGCGGCGCCGGATGCGGCAAGGCCGGCGGCAAGCGCCTCCTCATCCGCGCCGTGCACGATGGCCTCCGTCTCGGCGCCGAGCCCGAGCCGCTCCACGAGCCGCGCGGCCAGTTGGCGGCCGCCACAGGCGGGTCGGGAGCGCATCTCGCACGTCCCCGCACTCGCGCCGTCGTGTTCGCCAAGCTGCACGAGCCCGCATTCGGCACAGGCGAGCACCTGCAGCGGATGCAGCACGACGGGCGACGCCGCACCGATCTGGACAGCGGCATCGCCCGCGGGCGAAAGGCCGAGATCCAGGACCGCCTCGGTCACCGGCGCGCCGCAAACGCGGCAGGCCGGTGCACGCCACGCATGACTCGACGGCGGCAGGGCGGCGTGGGCCAAGCCAGCGACGCGCATCTCGCTCAGCCGCACAAGAGGGACGGAGCCCCGGCCAGGACGGGTGCGTCGCAACCCCGCGTGATCCGTGCCGCCATCCGCCACAGCTCCTGGCCCGTTGTTCCTCACCCGTGATGGGCAGAACGGCAGAAGGAGCGGCAGGCGGAGGGGGACGGTTTCCCGTCTCACGCAGATGCGATGGCGAAGTGCGGCGTAACGGCCGACCGCACCCTGTCGAGCGCCGCACCATGCGGGCAGGATGCCGCGTCGCCAGCCATTCCACGCCGTGACGCGGCGGCGGCAACCATCACGGGGAGGCGGCGTTCGCGGGATGCAACAAGGCGCGGACACGACACACGGCATGCACGCGCGGTCCCCCGTGCCCGGCATCCTCGAGCCTGACACAATCGGCCCGGCCGATCCCCGCGCGGGGACGACGCAGGTCGACCGCCAGGCGCGTCGCGCAACGGGCCTCGCCCTGCCACAGGGTCTGCAGGTGATCGGCGCCGCTCCGTCACCGCGCCCTGGCGACATCATCGCCCTGATCGTCGCGCGGGAGGAGGCGCTCCGGCTGCCGGATGCGCTGGCCGCGGCGCGCGCCCTCGGCGTGCACCGCGCGATCGTCATCGACAATGGCTCCGACGACGGGACGCGCGAGATCGCGGCTGCAGCCGGCGCCCATGTGATCCTGGCGGAAGAGGACTACGCCGCTTCGAATTTCGGCGTGACATGGACCAATGCGGTGCTGGACGCCTGCGCGCGGGGGCACTGGGTCCTGGTGATCGATGCGGACGAGCAGCTTGTCTTCCCCGGCAGCGACCGCGTCGGGCTGCCGGCACTCACCGCCCATCTCGACGCGCTGGGCAGCGAGGCGCTGCGCACGGTCATGCTGGACTGCTTCCCAGCCGGGCCGCTGGCCGAATGCGGCTATCGCGGCGGGATGAAGCTCAGCGAGGTCGCGGCGATGTTCGAGCCGCCGCGGCTGCGCAGCGAGGCGATCGGCGACTTCCCCTACCGGCTTGAGTATGGCGGGATCCGGGAGCGGCTGTTCTTCCCGGAGACCGATCCGGCCCGCCCGACCCGATGGATCTGGCAGAGGCTGTTCAACCTGGGCCTCAGGATGCCGAGGCTCCGGCACAGCGACGGCTATCGGCGCCTTGCGCCGCCGCGCTCGCCGACCGTCACGAAGGTGCCGCTGCTGCGCTGGCGCGAGGGGGCGGCGCTGCTCGGCTCGACGCACCGGGTGGCGCCGATGGCGATGGCCGAGGAACAGCCGACCGGCGTGCTGCTTCATTTCAAGTTCCTGCAGGATTTCCATGCGCGTGCGCTGGATGCGGTCCGGCGCGACGCGCATTTCGACGGGTCCCGGGAGTACCGGCGCTACCTGGCCCGGATCCGGGCGGAACCCGGCTTCAGCCTCGCCGGGCCGGAGTCGCGGCGCTACGAGGGACCGGAGCAACTCGCGCGGCTCGGCCTCATGCGCGACACGCCGGCCTGGCGGGCGGCGCGCAGAGAGGGATGAACGCGGCCGCGGACATCGTATAGTGGGCGTGACCCTGTCGCGCGCCGGAGTCGCCATGCCGCTGCATCTCGTCATTCATCGCCCCCCGTCGCCGGGCACCGAGGGCGAGGCCTGTCGGGCCGCGCTGCGCGAAGCGGTCTGGGAGGTCGCGGAATCGCACTGGGCGCCGGGCGACGAGGCGGTGCTGGTGTCGAGCGACCTGTCCTCGGACTATCTGCTGTCGCATTTCCGCCGGTCGCTCGCGCGGCGCGGCTTCGATGATCCGGGCATGCTCATCGTGGCGGCCACCTCCCACATCGCCATGCATGGCCTGCCAAGGGAGGCACAGGACTGGATCGCCGCCGTCCCGCAGGACGAGGACGCCTGAACCGGCTAGCCGGCCTCGGCCGAGGCCGCGGATAGGCTGCGGGCTCGGTGCCACGCGAGCCCAGGCTCAGTCGTCGAGGATCGCCACGGCACGGGTGAAGCCCGCCGAGCCGCCCTTGATCTTGAAGGGGAAGCAGGCGACTTGGAAGCCGGTCGGCGGCAGTTGGTCGAGGTTCGCCAGCTTCTCGATGTGGCAATAGGCGCGGACCATGCCCGCGCGGTGGCCTTCCCAGATCAGCCCCGCATCCCTGGTTTCGGCGTAGCGCCGGGCGGTGTGCAGGAAGGGCGCGTCCCAGGACCAGGCATCGGTGCCGCAGACCTTCACGCCGCGCTCGGTCAGCCACAGCGTTGCCTCGCGCCCCATGCCGCAGCCGCGCGCGAGATAGTCGGGCTGGCCGTAGCGGGCGCCAGCCGCGGTGTTCACCAGCACGATGTCGAAGGGCTGAAGCGTGACGCCGATGCGTGCGAGCTCCGCCTCGACCTCCGCCGCCGTCGCGACATGGCCGTCCTCGAGATGCCGGAAGTCGAGCTTCACGCCACGGCCGAAGCACCATTCCAGCGGGACCTCGTCGATCGTCCAGGCGGGCTTCCCGTTATCCATCGTCGAATGGAAGTGGTACGGCGCGTCGAGATGCGTACCCGTGTGGGTGGTGAGGTTCAGCCGCTCGATCGCCCAGCCTTCGCCGCCCGGCAGGTCCTCGACACGCAGGCCCGGGAAGAAGCGCGCCATGTCGGGCGCGCTCTGGCGGTGGTCGATATAGGTGATCTCCGGCGTGTGGCCCGGCGGGTCGGAGGCGATGCCGGCCTCCAGCGCGACGGAGAGATCGAGGATCCGACGCGGCATCTCAGGTGACCAACGCGGTGGCGAGCCAGGGCACGAACGCGATCAGGAGCAGCGCCGCGCCCATCACCGCGACATAGGGCAGCGCACCGGCGAAGATCGTCTCGATGCCCACCTTGGGGTCGTTCAGTGTCGCTTTGACCGTGAAGACCGAGATGCCGAAGGGCGGCGTCAGCAGGCCCATCTCGACGGCGATGATCGTGATGATGCCGAAGTGGATCAGATCGAAGCCCATCCCGGCCGCGATCGGCGCACCGATCGGCACCATGATCAGCAGGATCGAGGTGCTGTCGAGGATCATGCCCATCAGCAGGACGACGATCACGAAGACGAGCAGGAAGCCGTAAGGGCCGAGGCCGAGATGCTCCACCATGTCGCCGATCGCCTGCGGCACGCCGGCCATGGAGAGCATGCGGGAATAGAGGCCGGCTGCGATGAGCAGGAACAGGATCGCCGCGGATACCAGGCCTGTCTCGCGCAGCACGCGCCAGAACTTCGGACCGTCGAGCCGCCGGCGCAGCAGCGCCAGAACCAGTGCGCCGGCCGCGCCGACCGCGCCCGCTTCGGTAGGAGTGAAGAAGCCGCTGTAGAGGCCGCCCAGGATCAGCACGACCAGGGCCAGGATCGGCAGCGACTTCACGGCCATCTCGCCGGCCGGCATCGGGCGCTGGCTGAGCTCTGGCTGCACCGCGCGGACCATGATGCGCGAAGGGAAGAAGGCGGCCGAGACCCAGATCATCAGGGCGAAGCCGAACGCGATGATGAGACCCGGGATCACCCCGGCCACGAACATCTTGCCGATCGAGACCTCCGCCAGCACGCCATAGACGATCATCAGCAGCGAGGGCGGTATCAGCATGCCGAGGATCGAGGATCCGGCGACGGTGCCGGCCGCGAAGCGCATGCTGTAGCCGTGTCGGACCATCTCGGGCACCGCGACCTTGGTGAAGACGGCGGCCGAGGCGATGGAGACGCCCGTGACCGCGGCAAAGACGGCGTTAGCA
The DNA here is from genome assembly GCF_021864505.1 of Falsiroseomonas oryziterrae. Classification (GTDB taxonomy): domain Bacteria; phylum Pseudomonadota; class Alphaproteobacteria; order Acetobacterales; family Acetobacteraceae; genus Falsiroseomonas; species Falsiroseomonas oryziterrae. The sequence goes on along the minus strand of NZ_JAKJIB010000002.1, from coordinate 17,172 downwards.
CCGACAGTTGCCATGCCGAGGCCGCCGCGTATGCGCCGCAACAGGGCCTGCGCGACCTCGAAGGTGTCCTTGCCGATGTCCGATATGCTGACCAGCAATCCCATCAGGACGAAGAGGGGAATGGTCGCGAAGATGTAGTCCTGGATGCCCGAATAGGTCGCCATGGCGGTGAAGCGGAAGGCGAGGTCAGGGTTGTCGCGGATCAGCCAGACGCCGACCGCGGCGGTGGAGATCAGCGAGAGTCCGATCGGCAGGCCGAGCACGATCAGCGTCACCATCGCGCCGATCAGCAGGAAGCCGATGGTCGTGTCTTCCATCGATCAGCTCCGCGCCGGCCGCAGCGCGCGGCGCAGCTCGACGAACAGAAGCGCCGCATAGGCGAGAGCGCCCGCCGCGCCGCCAAGCACGATCAGCGCGCGGAACGGCCAGGTCGGTACGGTGAAGAGGCCCTGCACGCCGAAGAACTCGCGCGCCGCCATGGAATTCCAGAGCCCCGGCCAGGCGGCTTGGGCGATGAAGGCCATGATGACGGCACCGAGCAGCATGAAGGCCACCTCGATCGTGCGGCCCAGGCCGGGCGCGGCGCGATGGATGCGCTCGATCAGGAAGTCGGCGCGCGTCATGCGGCGGCTGTAGACGGTGGCGCCGAGCTGGAGGAACACGATGCCGACGACGGAATGCGCGGCGATCTCAGCGACGCCGGTGATCGGCGCGTTGAGGAAGGAGCGCCCGATCACGTCGGCGCAGATCAGGCACATCAGCCCGAAGGTCCAGATCGTGCCGATCGCGGCAAGCAGGTCGAGCAGCAGCCGCACCGGGTCGAAGCCCTGTCGCGCGGCGGCCGCGTCGAGCGCCGCCATGTCGATGTCGTCGGCCATGGCGGCGCAGACCCTTACGAGGTCAGTTCGCGATCCCAGTTGCGACCCGGCGTCTGCCCGGCTGCGCGGATCGCGCCAAAATAGGCGTTCAGCACGTCGCGCGAGGCAGGGCCCGAGGATTGCGCCCAGGTCTGCGCCAGGTTGGGCAGGCCGCGGATCCAACGCTCGCGCTCGGCCGCCGGCAGGGTCGTCACCTGCGCGCCGCGCGCCACCATCTCGCGCTTCGCCGTCGCGATGCGATCGGAGACGTCGGTGATGTGCGCTGCGGTCGAGGCGCGGCCAGCTGCGACGCAGGCGCGGCGCATCACCTCCGGCCAGCGCTCGAAGCGCTGGCGGTTGGCGGCGATGCCGCCGACATACATGGCGCCGACGTCGCATTCGGTGATGAAGCGCGCCACCTCATAGACCCGCGTCGGCAGGATGCCGACATAGAAGGACAGCGCGCCTTCCGAGACGCCGGTCTGGATGTCCGTGTAGTAGGTGGTGAGCGCGCCATCGACCGGCGTCGCACCCGTGCCCTGCAGCCAGTTCGCCGAGGTGCCGGGCGCCGAGATCTTCCGGCTGCGCAGGTCGTCCAGCGTGCGGATCGGGAAGTTCGACCAGATGTGGTAGGTATCTGTGATGTAGGAGCTGAGCGGGACCATGTTCAGCCCGCTCCAGTTCTGGCGGATCGCCGGAACGTTCTCGTTCATCCGCTCGAAAGCGTTGGCGATCAGGCCATGGTCGCCGGTCGCGAAGGGCGTGAAATAGGTGACGTTCTGGAGGGGCATGGTGCTGCCCTCCCACAGCGTGCCGACATAGCCGATGTCGGTGATGTTGTCGCGCACCGCCTCCATCGTGTCCTGGAAGCGATAGAGCGTGCCGCCATAGGCCTCACGCCAGTTGACGCGATGCGTGTTCCCGTTGTCGCGGAGGAACTTGTCCACCTCCGGCTGGAACACGTTCTTCATGATGTGGATCCAGAAATTCGCCACCGGGTGGCTCGCCGCGATGGTGATGTTCAGTGCCGACTGCGCGACGGCGGTGTGGGCGGCGAAGAGCGGCAGCGCGGCGGAGCCGGCGAGCAGATGGCGACGGCGGATGCTCATGGACGTGGTCTCCCTCATGTCGTTCTAGATGCGGCCGAGCGCGGCCAGGATGCGCGCCGGGGTGAAGGGCTGTTCGGTGACCCGCGCGCCGAGCGGACGGAGCGCGTCGTTGATCGCGTTCATCAGCGCCGCCGGCGCTCCGGCGGTGCCGGCCTCGCCCGCGCCCTTGGCGCCGAGCAGACTCTCGTTCGTCGGCGTCTCGACGTGACCGACATGCATCTCCGGCATCTCGGCCGACATGGGCACCAGGTAGTCGGCCATGGTGGTGGTCAGCAGGTTGCCCTGCTCGTCATAGACGCAGTGCTCGTACAGCGCGCCGCCGAGGCCCTGCACTATGCCGCCGCGCACCTGCTCGTCCACCAGCAGCGGGTTGATCACGCGGCCGCAATCCTCGACGCACCAATGCTCGAGCAGCTTCACTATCCCCGTCTCGACATCAACCTCGACCCAGCTCGCCTGGATGCCGTTGGTGAAGGCGAATGGATACTCCTTGGTGATGAAGTGCCGCGTCTGCACCAGCTCGCGCGCCAGGTCCTTGGGCAGCGTGTCGCCGCGGAAATAGACGATGCGCCCCAGCTCGCCTAGCGGCATCCGGGCGCGCCCGGTCTCCCGCTCCACCACCTCGCCCATGACGATGTCGAGAGAGCCGGGTGCGGCCTGCAGCATGGTGCCGGCCACCTGCAGGATCTGCTGCTTCAGCGCAATCGCAGACTGCAGCGCGGCCTCACCGCCGATGCCGGCGCCGCGGCAGGCCCATGTGCCGCCGCCATAGGGGGTCGTCTGGGTGTCGCCAGTGATGACCTTCACGCGCTCGACCGGCACGCCGACACCATGCGCGACGATCTGGCGCAGGATACCGTCGGTCCCCTGCCCTTGTTCGGTCACGCCGGACAGCACCACCACCGACCCGTCGGGATCCATGCGCACCGTCGCGCCGTCCTGCGCCGAGATACGTGCGCCGCCGATCCCGTACATGAAGGGCGAGGGGTTGGTGAGCTCGATGAAGCTCGCGAAGCCGAGGCCGCGATGGACGCCGCGCCTGCGCTGCTCCGCCTGGTCGGCGCGGATGCGCTCGACCGGCACCATCTCCAGCAGCTTGGCGAGCGCGGCGTGGTGCGACAGCCCCTCGAAGCGCATGCCGGGCGGCGAGGTGTAGGGATAGGCGTCGTCGCGGATCAGGTTGCGGCGCCGGATCTCGATCGGGTCCATCCCCAGCGCCTCGGCCGCGAGGTCGACCAGGCCTTCCGTCACCGCGGTCGCGATCGGATGGCCGACGGCGCGGTACTGGCAGGTCGGCGTCTTGTTCTGGAAGACGACCGTGGTGGTGCAGCGATAGTTCGCGAAGTCGTAGGGCCCGCCGCACAGGTTCACCACCTGGTTGCCCTCGATGGCGCTGGTGCGGGGATAGACGGAATAGGGCCCGATCCCGGTGCGGTCGTCGATGTCGAAGCCGAGGATCTTTCCCTCCGCATCCACGGCGATGCGACCCTTGATGCGGTGGTCGCGCGCGTGGATGTCGGAGACGAAGCTTTCGAAGCGGTCGGCGACGAACTTCACGGGGCGCCCCATGATCCTCGCCATGGCGGCGACGGCGACCTCGTCCGGATAGACATGCACCTTGATGCCGAAGGACCCGCCGACATCCTTGCAGATGACGCGGACCGCGCCCTCTTCCATCCGCAGCTGCTTCGCGAAGACGCCCTGCATCATGTGCGGCGCCTGCGTCGAATGGTGCACGGTCAGCGTGCCCTCGGCGCGGTTGTAGTCGGCCAGGATGCTGCGCGCCTCCAGCGTCACGCCGGTGTGCCGGCCGGTGACGAAGGTGGCTTCGACCACCTTGTGGGCGGAGGCGAAGGCGGCCGCCACGTCGCCCTTCTCGGCGGTGCGGGTGAAGACGAGGTTGTCGCCGAGCGCGGGATGGATCACCACCGCGCCGGGGTCGAGTGCGGTTTCCATGTCGAGCTGGGCCGCGAGCGGCTCCCACTCCACCGCCAGCGCCGCGACGCCGTCCTCCGCGGCCGCACGGCTGTCCGCGACGACGGCGACGACCGGCTCGCCCTGCCAGGTCGCGCGCTCGAGCGGCAGCGGATACTGCGGCGCGGACTTCATGCCCTTGAGATGCTCGAGCGTCGCGACCCATGGGTCGCAGACCTTGGCGAGGTCGGCGCCGGTGAAGACGCGCACCACGCCCGGCACCTTCGCCGCAGCGGCGGTGTCGATGGCGACGATCCGCGCATGGGCATGCGGCGAGCGCAGGAAGGCGGCGTGCACCAGCCGCGGCACCGCCACGTCATCCGTGTACGTCGCGCGCCCCTGCACCAGCTTCGGCACGTTGGGGCGCGGGACGGAGCGGCCGATATAGGAGTTCGGCAGGTCCTCGCGCGAGAGACCGATGGAGGCCGGCGTCGGCATGTCGTTCATCGCACGCCCTCCTTACGGGCCGTCAGCGTGCTCTCCACCGCATCCACGATCGCCTGGTAGCCGGTGCAGCGGCAGTAATTGCCGGAGAGATGCTCGCGGATCTCGGCGCGGGTCGCATCCGGATGGTGGCGCAGGATGTCTGCGGCCGCCATCACCATGCCGGGCGTGCAGAAGCCGCATTGCGCGGCGTTGCGGGCCACGAAGGCGTCCTGCAGGTCGGCGACCTCGCCGCTGTCGGACAGCCCCTCGATCGTCGTCACCTCGGCGCCGTCGAGGCTGGCGGCGAGGACGAGGCAGCCGCGCACGATCTCGCCGTCCACGCGCACCGTGCAGGCGCCGCAGACGCCGTGCTCGCAGCCGGCATGGCTGCCGGTGAGGCCGAGGTCTAGGCGGAGAAAATCGATCAGGTGGCGGCGCGCCTCGACGAGGCGCGTCACGCGCTCGCCGTTCACGGTCAGGGTGATATCGTGGCGGGTGCTCACGAGGCGGCCTCCGCGGCAGGCAGGAAGCGGGACAGGGCGCGCGCGGTCAGCACGCGGGCAAGGTGGCGCTTCATCTCGGGCGGCCCGTGCAGGTCGGATGGCGGATCGATATCGCGGGCGAGCGCCGCCTGCGCGGCCGCGATCGCGCCCGCGTCGAGCGCCTTGCCCTCCAGCGCCGCAGAGGCACCCGCGGCCAGCACCGGCCCGTTGCCGACGCCGAAATAGACGAGGCGCGGCGCTGAGACGCGGCCATCGGCGCCGAGCGAGAGCGACGCAGCCAGCCCGGCCATCGCATAATCGCCCGATCGGCGCGCGACCTCGACGATCGCGCTGCGTGAGGCAGGGGTCGCGGCCGGCACCTCGACGGCGGCGATCAGCTCGTCCGGCTTCAAGGCGGTCTCGAGCAGGCCGGTGAAGAACTCGCGCGCGGCGACGCGCCGTTCGCCGGCCGGCGAGGCCAGCACCAGCGTCGCATCGAGCGCGACGACGCAGGCCGGCAGCTCGGCCGCCGGATCGGCATAGGCGAGGCTGCCGCCGATCGTGCCGCGGTTGCGGATGGCAGGATGCGCGATGTAGGGGACCGCCTCGGCCAACAGCGGCGCGTGCCGCGCGACGAGCGGGTCGCGGCCCAGTTCGGCGTGACGGGTCAGCGCCCCGATGCGCAACGTCGAGCCCTGCACTGTCACGCCGCGCAGCGCCTCGATGCGCGTGATGTCCACCAGGACGGAGGGCTCGGACAGCCGGAAGGCCAGCGTCGCGAGCAGGGTCTGCCCGCCGGCGACGAGGCGCGCGCCCTCGCCATGCTCCGCACGCAAGCGCCACACATCCTGCAGCGTCGAGGCCCGCTCATAGGCGAAGGCCGGCCACTTCATGGACGTCGTTCCCTTGTCGCGTCGCCACGCGGCGGCGCCGTTTCCTTGTTGATCATCTGATCAGCAAATCATATCCCTCTGTCAAGCAGCCCGTTCCACAAGGGCGCTTCATGCAGGGAGGATGGCGTGGACGGCATGGCGCGTCCGCGAAGGCTGGAGCCGGAAGCGCGGCGCGAGCAGATCATCGAGGCGGCGATCGGCACCTTCGCCGAGGTCGGTTTCGGCGCCACCACGCGTGACCTCGCGCAGCGCGCAGGCATCACGCAGGCCCTGCTCTACCGCTACTTCGCCAGCAAGTCGGATCTCGCCGAGACGGTGTTCGAGCGCGTCTTCCTGGGCCGCTTGTCGCCGCACTGGATCGCCGAGCTGCGGGACCGGCGGGTGCCGCTGCATGGCCGGCTCTGCCGCTTCTACCGCCAATACACGGCGGCGATCTTCACCTATGAATGGCTGCGCATCTTCATGTGGGCAGGCCTCGCGGGCGAGGCCCTGAACCGCCGCTACCTCGGCCATGTCGAGGATCGGCTGCTGGCGCCGATGCGCGACGAGATCGCCGCCGAGCCCGGCATCGCGGCACCCGATATGGAGGCGATGTGGGCGCTGCACGGCGGCATCGTCTATATCGGCATCCGCCGCCACATCTACGGGCTGGAGACGCCTGCCGAGCCGGGCCCGGCGATCGAGGCGACCGTCGCGCGCTTCCTCGCCGGGCTGGCCGCACCGCTCAGCGGCGCAGCCGCTCCGCCCAGTCGCGCAGCGCGGCCAGCTGCTGGGCGATCAGCTCGCGCGTCTTCTCGTCGGTGAGCCGCCCCTCCGCATCGAAGCGCGTCGCGGACTGGCCAATCATCACCTCCGGCTTGTTCAGCACATGCCCGTTGAGGAAGACGAACACCTTGCGCAGGTCGTATTGCGCGCGCGCGGTGCCGAGCAGGCCGCCCGACGCGCCCATGATCGCCACCGGCTTGCCGTCGAAGGGCTGGTCCGGCGCGCGCGACGCCCAGTCGATCGCATTCTTGAGCACGCCGGGGACCGAGTAGTTGTATTCGGGTGTCGCGATCAGGATCGCGTCGGCCGCCTTGATGGCGGCGCGGAAGGCCGCGACGGCAGGCGGAAACCCGGAGCCCGCGCGCTGGTCGTCGTCATAGGGCGGGATGTCGCGCAGCCCCTCGTAGATCGTCACCTCGACGCCGGCCGGCGCAAGCTCGGCCGCGGCGCGCAGCGCGGCGGTGTTGAAGGACGCCTTCCGCAGGCTGCCCGAGATGGCGAGGATCCTCATCGTCGTCTCCGTTGTCGGTGTCACGCGGGCCAGCCCAGCGCCTCGCCGCGCAGCCAGGCGGCACCGGCGCGGTAGAGAGCCTCGACCCGCTCGCCCTTCAGTCCGGGCATGTCGCGCTTCACGTCGTAGCCGATCTGCGTCTGCAGGTAGGCGAGATGCCGGTAGCCCTCCGGGAAGCGCGCGAGCAGATCACGGTCCAGCTCCAGTCGCGCCGCCGGATCAACCGGGTCCATGCGGTCCTTCTCGTAGATCGGCTGACGCATGACGATGCCGAGGCGCCCGTCGCGCTCCTCGATGAAATCGTAGAAGCGGCCGGTGCAGACCACGTCCACCAGCACGCCATGCACCTCGGCGCGTTGGCTGATCGTCATCTTGGTCTGGGCGATGGCGCGGCGCCCCGCCACGTCCACGCTGATGCCGCCGAGGAAGTGCAAGATGGAGACGCCCTTCGCCCAGCCGGCCTGGCTCGCCGCGATGAACTGCGCGGCCGGCGCCTGGCACCAGGTGGCCATCATGAAGCCGTCCTCGTGCCAGCACGTCCGGAAGCGCTCCCAGTCGCCGGCATCGCGCCAGACGGCCCAGTTCTGCACGAGCTCCGCCACGCGCTGGCGCTGGAGCATGGCGGCGTCGGACATGCGGGGAACCTCCCTGGGTCGCGGCGCCGGGTAGAGCGCGGCGCGGACGCGGTCAATCCGGCCGCTTGAATGCGGGCGGAGCCCATGCGAAGGCCCGTGGACGGAGGAAACCACGCATGATGCCCGCCCTGCCCCGCCGCGCGCTGCTCGGCGCTGCCGCGCTCCTGCCCCTTGGCGCGCAGGCGCAGCCCGCCCGCCGCGCCTGGCCCGACCGGCCGATCCGCTTCCTGCAGGGCTTCGCGCCGGGCGGCGCGACGGACATCATCGCGCGCACCATCGCACCCGCCATGGCGGCCGAGTTCGGCCACCCGGTGGTGGTGGAGAACCGGCCGGGCGCGGGCGGCACGCTGGCGGCGGAAGCGCTGGCCCGCGCGCCGAAGGACGGCCACACGCTGATGCTGATCAACAACGGCTTCGCCGTCTCCGCTGCGCTCTACCGCCGCCTGCCCTACGACCCGGTCGCGGATGTCGAGCCGGTCTCGATGGTCTGTTCCGTCGCGCTCGTGCTGCTGGCCGGCCCCGCCGGCACGCCCGATGCGATCGCCAACTTCGCCGAGCTGCGCCGCCGCGCGCTGGCGGCGCCGGAACGCCTGAACGTCGCGACCGTCGGCGTCGGCAGCACGCAGCACCTGGTGGCGGAGGCGGTGCAGGCCGCGGGCAATTTCCGCCTGACGCATTTTCCCTACCGCGGCACACCCGCGGCGCTGATCGGGCTGCGCAACGCGGAGGTGCAGCTGGTGGTGGAGCCGGTCTCCGCCGTGCTCGGCCAGATCCGGGACGGCGGCGCACGGCCGCTCGCCGTCACCTCGCGCGAGCGCTCGCCGCTGCTGCCCGACGTGCCGACGGTCGCCGAGCTGCTCGGCCAGCCCGATTTCGACATCCAGACCTGGTATACCGTAGCCGCGCCCGCCGGAACGCCGGAGGAGGTGCTGCAGCGCATCGACGAGGTCACGCGCCAGGTCGTCGCGCAGCCAGAGATGCGGGCGCGGCTGCTCGAGCTCGGCGTGGCGCCGCGCAGCTTCGCCACGCGCGCCGAACTCCGCGCCATGGTGCATGGCGAGATCGGCCGCTGGACCCGCGTGGTCGCCGCCGCGCGGATCGAGCAGCAGTAGCGACCTCAGCCGGCCGCCATCGGCGGCTGGCGCCGGTGCCAGTCGGTCGCCTGCTGGAAGGCGTGCGCGGCGCACAGGACCAGCGCATCGGCGAAGGCCGGACCGCCGATCTGCATGCCCGTCGGCAGCCCGCCCGCGCCGAAGCCGGTCGGCAGCGACAGAGCCGGCCCGCCGGTGACGTTGAAGGGCGAGGTGAGCGAGCCGAGTTCCAGCACGCCCCAGCGCGACACCGCGCCGATCTCCGGCGCCTCGCTCGGCTGCGCGACGGACACGAGCACGTCGTGGTCGCGGAAGGCCTGCTCCATCGCGGCGCAAAGCGCGCGTCGACGGCGCTGCGCGTTCAGATAGGCTTCGCTGCCGATCGCGGCGCCGAGCACAACGCGCTCGCGGAACAGCGCGCCATACTGGGCGAAGCGCGTGCGCAGCCAGGGCGCGTGGATCGCGTGCGCCTCCGCGAGCATGATGGTGGCGCCGACGGCATGCCAGTCGGCCAAGGGCGGCAGCGTGACGTCCCGCACCTCCGCACCGAGGCCGCGGAAGACGTTGAGCGCGGCTTCGAGATTCGCCAGCACGCCGGGGCTCGCGCGGTTGTCCCGCTCGTGGAAGTGCCGCACAACGCCGATGCGCAGGCCCTTGACGCCACCTCCGAGCGTCCCGGCCACGCCCGCGGCATCGCGGCCCGCGCTGGCCGGATCCTCCGGATCCGCGCCAGCCATCGCCTCCAGCAGCAGCGCGCAATCCTCCGCGCTGCGTGCCATCGGCCCGACATGATCGAGCGACTGGGCGAGCGGGAAGACGCCGCTGCGGCCGACCAGCCCATAGGTCGGCTTCAGCCCGGTGATGCCGCAGAAATGCGCCGGCGAGCGGATGGAGCCGAGCGTGTCGGAGCCAGTCGCGGCGAGCACCAGCCCGGCCGCAATCGCCGCCGCCGATCCGCTGCTCGAGCCGCCGGTGAAGCGCGCCGTGTCCCAAGGATTGCGCGCCGGCGGCCAGGGCAGGTCGAAGGACGGGCCGCCGAGCGCGAACTCATGCGTCGTCAGCTTGCCGAGCAGCACCGTGCCGGCCTCCGCCAGCCGCGCCGCCGCATGCGCGTCGCGCGCCGGCACCTGGCCCTGCATCACGCGCGAGCAGGATGTCGTCGCGATGCCGGCGGTGCCCACGATGTCCTTGTGCGCAAAGGGAATGCCGTCGAGGGGCCCGCGCGCCTCACCGCGTCCGATCCTGGCTTCCGCCGCGCGCGCATCGGCCAGGGCGCGCTCCTCCGTCACCGCGACGAAGGCGTGCAACTGGGTGTCGAGCCGCGCGATGCGGGCAAGGCACTCTTTCGCCAGTTCGACCGGCGAGAGGCTACGCGCACGGAAGGCGGACGCCGCCTCGGCGATGCTCATCGGCATCATCGCGGAGCCTCCGGGCGAAAGACGGTAGCCGGCTCGGCCTCCGGTGCGGGTGGGGCGAGGCGCGCCAGCATCGTCTGCAGCAGCGCATGCGCGTGGCCGAGATCGGCCAGCGTCCCGGCCGGCAGGTCGTAGCCCGCGCGTCGGAGGATCTCCGCCACGGGCGGTTGCGGCTGGTCGGGCATGACACCTCCTCGTCTCGCGGCGCCGAGGCTAGGACGGAGACGGCCGGATTGCGAAGCCGCCCCCCTTGGCGTCGCCGCTGCAGCCTGGGAGAAGGCCCCATCGAGGGAGGGCCCCATGCGCGCAGCCTGGTACGAGCGGAACGGTCCGGCACGGGAGGTGCTGGTCGTGGGCGAGATGCCGACGCCGACACCGGCAGCGGGCGAGGTTCTGGTGCGGCTTGCCACCTCCGGCGTGAACCCTTCGGACTGGAAGACGCGGTCCGGCACGCGGCCGATGGCGGCGCCCCGCGTCATCCCGCACAGCGACGGCGCCGGCGTGATCGACGCCGTGGGGCCCGGCGTGGACCACGGCCGCATCGGTCAGCGCGTCTGGATCTGGAACGGCCAGTGGAAGCGCGCCTTCGGCACGGCGGCGACCCACATCGCCGTGCCGACGGAGCAGGCCGTGCGCCTGCCCGACACGACATCCTTCGAAGCGGGCGCCTGTCTCGGCATCCCGGCGCTGACCGCCTGGCGCGCGGTGCAGACCGATGGCGGCGTCGCGGGGCAGACGGTGCTGGTGGCGGGCGGCGCGGGCGCCGTCGGGCATTACGCGATCCAGATGGCGAAGCTGCTGGGCGCGGCGCGGGTGATCGCAACGGTCAGCTCCGCGGCCAAGACGGCGCATGCGCGGGCCGCGGGCGCCGACGAGGTGATCGACTACCGCGCCGAGAACGTCGTCGAACGCGTGCGCGACCTGACGTCGGGACGCGGCGTGGACCGGGTGGTCGAGGTGGACCTCGCCGCCAACGCCGCGCTGCTGCCGCAGATCGTCGCCCGCGACGGGTTCTGCGCCTGCTACGGCTCCGGCAAGGCCGAGATGTCGCTGCCCTTCGGGCCGATGATCCTGTCCGGCGCGGCGATCCGCTTCTTCATCGTCTACGAGCTTCCCCCGGCAGCCCGCGAGGCAGGCGTGGCGCAGGTCAATGCGTGGCTGGAGGCCGGCGCGCTGCAGCATGCGATCGGCCGCGTGCTCCCCCTCGCCGACATCGTCGCCGCGCATGAGGCGGTCGAGGCCGGCGCGGTGATGGGCAACGTCGTGCTGGACTGCACGGGCTGATCAGCGGGCGGGCGCGCCAGGATCGAGATCGGCGCGCTCGACCACGCCATGGGCGCCGTGGTGCAGGACGATCCGCCGCGCGGCGCGCAGCGCGGCCGGGTCGATCGGTTCCGCCCGCAGCTCGGCGACGAGTTGCGCATCCGTCGGCTCCGGCGCCGCGCGACGCCGGTCGGCGCCGGCGAAGCGCCGACGGTCCAGCATGGCACGTGCCGCCACGAAGACGGTGCCGAGCACGGCGACGGCAGCGCAGCCGAGCACGATCTCGATCATCCGCCGCGGCGACTCCGGCGGCTCGACCGGCAGCAGCTCGTGGACGAAGGGAGGCAGCCAGAACACCCCGATCGCTGCGACCAGCAGGTAGAGCCAGCCGCACCAGACCAGCATGGTGAGCAGGAGATCGCGCAGCATCGCTGCGCGGCGACGCGCGCCCGACCGCAGGATGAGCGGTGCGACGAAGGGCGCCTCCCCCGTCGGCGGGGGCATGAAGGAGGGCTCGGGCGGCATCGTCGTCATCGGAAGCCGCGATCCGGGCTGACCCATCGCGCGCGCTGGCCGCTGCGCCGCGCGAGCGCACGGGGGAAGCCCACGATGGCGGCGCCGGCCGACAGCAGCCAGAACGCCACGGGATACCAGATCACCCAGAACAGCGCCCGCCAGCTGCCCGACCCCGGCGGCTCGTAGCGGCGGTCGATCGCCAGGCTCGTCCAGAACTGGACCAGGCAAGCGACCGACAGCAGCATGCCCCAGATCGAGAGCAGTTCCGGCACGGGCTGGAAGGACGCCGGCAGCAGGCCCGCGAGGCCGAGCAGCGCCAGGGCGGTCGCCAGCACCATCGCATAGCACCAGACGAGCGTGATGAAGTACTCGCCCACCACGCCCCACATCCGGCGATCGGTCCAGGTGAGCAGGTCCGGCGCGTAGCGGAGGAAGCTCTGCGCCCCCCCCGTGGCCCATCGCACCCGCTGCTTCCACAGGCCCCGGAGCGTCTCCGGCATCAGGATGTAGGCCAGCGCGTTGGGCTCGTAATGCACCGTCCAGCGGCGGCGCTGCAGCTTCCAGGTGACGTCGACATCCTCCGTCAGATTGTCGTCGGTCCACCATCCCACATCCTGCAGCGCGGCCTTGCGGAAGGCGACGACGACGCCCGAGACTGTGAAGACGCGCCCGTCCACCCGCTGCGTGCGCTTGATGAGCCCGATCGTGGCGGAGAACTCGCCCACCTGCAGCAGCCCGAGCAGCGAGGACCGGTTGCGGATGCGCGGATTGCCGGTGACCGCGCCGAGCCGCGGCCGGTCGGCGAAGCGGTGGACCAGCCAGGCGACGCAATGCGGATGGAGGATCGCGTCGCCGTCGACGCAGACCAGCACCTCGCCCCGCGCCGCAAGCGCGCCGGCGCGCAGCGCCATCGCCTTGCCCTGGTTGCGCGCGAGATGGACGACGCGCAGGCGGGGAATTTCCGCCATCAGCCGGTCCAGCACCTCGGCCGTGCGGTCGCGCGAGCCGTCGTTGATCGCGATGACCTCGAGCGCCGGATAGGCCTGCGCCGCAAGCGCGCGGATCGTCTCCTCCGCGTTGTCCTCCTCGTTGAAGCAGGGCACCAAGACGCTGACGGTCACTGGCGACGGCCCGAGGTCGGGCAGCGTGTCCCAGCGCGGCGCCCGGCGCTCGTGCAGCCAGTAGAAGGCCAGGCCGCCGGTCAGCCAGACGAACATCATGAAGAGCGGCCAGATGCCGACGAAGGCCATCAGCGCGAGGAAGAGAAAGGCCGGGATGTCCATGCCGCCCGCTCAGCGCCGAAACGGGAAGCTTGCCGCGCCGATCACGTCGGCGACCGTCGCGGCGTCCGGATGGTTGCGCAGGAAGTCGTCCGGGTACCAGCCCATGTGCCAGGCCCCGAGGCGCTGCAGGAGCCGGAGTTGGGCGCGCAGCGTCGCAGCCGGCACCGGGCGGGCCGGGCGGCTGCGCCAGTCGGTCGCCTGCAGCTCGAACACCGTCTTCTCCATTGCGCCCGGATGCGCCGCGACGGCGGCGTGCAGCCGGCGGAGCCAGGCCTCCGGGTCGCGCGCACCCTCCATCAACGGCATCGCCATCACCGCCGTGCGGTCATAGGCGGCGAGGAAGGCCGGCAGGGACTGCGCGAACCAGGCCTCGCTCTCCGGCTGCAGGACAGGGAGCGCGAACATGTTGCGCGCGGTCCGCAGCGGCACGCGCCAGCGCAGCGCGCGCATGTGCAGCTCGCGGGTCAGGTCCACGAGCGTCCGCGTCTTGAGCGCCGTCCAGCGCGCGAGCAGCGCGGCATCCGCACGGATGGCCGCGATGTCGGCCGGCAGCCCCGCCTCGCGCAGCGCGGCACGTCCCGCCGGGCTGGCATCCTCGAAGTCGGACAGCACCGCGTCGTCGTGGAACAGCAGGCCAGCCATGGGCGCATGCTTGGCCAGATCCTCGTAGATCTCTCCGATGCGCGCGCGGATGCGCGGATCGAAGGGCGAGAGGCGCCGCGGCCAGTCCGGATGCGCGGCGCCGGTGTCGGACCGCACCACCACCTCGGACGGATCGCGGGGCGGGAAGGCGAGAACCGGCATCCAGGCATAGACCTCGACACCGGCGCGGGAGGAGAGCTGCCAGGAGACGCGGTTGAACAGGTCGGCGCGCATCGGCAGATGGCGGTTCGGGAAATACAGCGCCTCCGCCGCGCCGTCCCCGTCCGGATCGGCGAAGGCCTGGAGATAGACGGCGCTGGGCCCGAGCCGGGCGACGCGCTCCACCAGCGCGTCCAGGTTGCGCTCCTGCTGCGCGGCGTCGGCATCGTAGACATGGTCGAGGTCGACATGCAGCACGCGCTCGCGCCCGGTCTCCTCGAAGCGCAGCCGCCGCGCCAGGTCGGGCACGTTCGGGTCGTTCATCAGCAGGAGCCGGCCGATGCTCTCCAGCCGGTCGAGCCGCCCCAGCTCCGGATCGAGCGTCAGCGCGACGGGCATGCCGAGCCGACGCGCGATCGCCACCGCCTCGCCATTCGTGCGGCCATAGGGCCAGACCATGCTGCGCGGCGCCCGTCCGAGGCGTGCGCGCATGATCTGCACGCAGCGGGCGAGATCGGACTCGACCCGTCGCGTCCAGGCGGCATCGGTCTCGTAGCTCCCCGTCGCGCGGTCGAAGATGCGCGTGGGCAGCGCGGGCTGCACGTTGCCCTGCGGATTGGCGGGCACGCCGCGATGCAGGTCGTGGGTGTGGGCGGCGAATTCGCACAGCCCGCTCGCCTGCATCTCCCGCGCCTGGGCCCAGCTCATCAGCGCGCCGCGCGGCGTCGGCACGTCGCCATAGGCGAAGGTGCCGCCCGGCGGCACCTCCATCCAGGAGGTGACGAGGGCGAAGATCCCCGGCCAGCCGAAGGCGCGCAGCACGGGGAAGACGCGCGCGTGGAAGTCGTCGTACCCGTCGTCGAAGGTCAGCAGCGCCGCCTTCTCCGGCAGGGCACGGCGCCCGTCGCGTGCAGCGAGCAGGTCATCGAGCGACACCGCCGTCCAGCCATTCGCGCGCATCCAGGAAAGGTGCTGGACGAACTGGCTTTCCGAGATCGAGTAGTGCGGCCCGCGGCCGTCGAGGCCGACTTCATGGTAGCTCAGCGCCGCGAACCGGCCTGCACCGCGCGGCTGCGCGCCGCCCTGCCCCGGCAGAACGAGCAGCCCGGCGGGCGCGGCCATTAGCGCGCGGCGGGTGAGCGGGAGGACTCGCATCGTCACATCCTCCAGCGCAGCGCCGCGGTGAAGCTCACCGCATCCTTCACCACGCCGTCATAGTCGCGCCGGGTCCAGCCGGCGCCATAGGCGATGTAGGCGGCGTCGCTCAGCGACTGCCGGTTCTCCCAGCGGAGCGCCAGCAGCGGCGACCAGCCGAAATCCTCCTGCCAGTAGCCAGCGGCCGTCGCCTGTCCGACCACGACGAGATCGCGCTCGTAGCGCCGCCAAGCGACCCAGCTCAGCTGCGCCGTCACGCCGGTCTCG
Source organism: Falsiroseomonas oryziterrae (assembly GCF_021864505.1). Taxonomy (GTDB): domain Bacteria; phylum Pseudomonadota; class Alphaproteobacteria; order Acetobacterales; family Acetobacteraceae; genus Falsiroseomonas; species Falsiroseomonas oryziterrae. The sequence goes on along the minus strand of NZ_JAKJIB010000002.1, from coordinate 1,729 downwards.
AGGTCGCGGCGGGGGGCGAAATAGGGTCCACCGGGACGGCTGTTCTCGGTCGCATAGGCATAGGGCGTCAGGTCCAGGCGCCAATCCGGCTGCGACAGCACACGTTCGGTCCAGCGCGCGAAGCCGATCGTGCGGACGTTGTCGTCGGAGAAGCGCAGGACGCGAAGCTGCGCGCCGGCCTCGCGCCGTTCGCTGTCGCGCCAGACCAGCGCCGCCCCGCCGCCGCCGGCCGTGATGCCGTTGCGCAGCGCCCGGAGCGGCGTGTCGAAGGCCAGGGTCTCGCCGGACGCCTCGATCCGCCACTGGTCCGAGAGCCGGAGAACGCCTTCGGCGAGCGCACCACCGCGACTGACGCCGTTGGCATCGTAGGTACCGGCGACGCGCAGCACGAGCGCCGGGATGCGATACTCGAGGCCAAGCAGGCCGCGCGCGATGCTCTCCCGCCCCTCCGGCGTGTCGCCGCGGCGCAGCCCGCTGCCGACGAAAAGCCGCCAGTCATGGGCGATGGGTGGCGAATAGAGGCGTGCGGCCAGCGTGAACTCCGGCTCGGCATTTCCCCGCTCCAGGCCCGACCGGGCCTCGGCCTCCAGCTCCCAGCGGTTGTGCAACGCCCATCGTCGGGCGAGCCGCCGGACGGCCGTGTTCTCCGGATAGTCGCGCGCCAGCGGCAGGATCATCTCCTCCGCCTCGCGCCAAATGCGGAGATCCATCAGCGCCTCGGCGCGCGAGAGGCGCAGCCCGAGCGAGAGCGGCTCGAGCGACAGCGCCGCTTCCGCCTCCTCCAGCGCCGCGCCGGGCAAGCCGCGGGCGCGCCAGATGTCGGCGCGCAGCGTCCGCAGCGTGGTGTTGGCGGGCGCGGCGCGGACCAGCGCTTCGGCGCGTGCCTCGGCGCCCGGCAGGTCGTCCGCAAACAGGCGATGCAGCGCCGCAGCCCAGGCGGTGTCCAGCTTTTGCCAGTCGGCGACCTCCCCGGCTTCGCCGCGCGTCGCGCGGAAGGCCGGCGTCGCCGCGTCCAGGCCGTCGACGAGGGCCTCCGCCTCCGCCCAGCGGCGCTGCTCGACCAGCGCATAGAACAGGCCGAGGCTCGGCTGGACGGCGCCCGGCTCGGCCTCCAGCGCCGCGCGGAAGTCGTGCTCAGCCGCTTCGGGCTGGCGCAGCGTCAGGCGCGCGTCGCCGATCGCACCCCGCACATAGCCCGGCAGCGGCGCCTCGGCCGCCAGCGCCTCGGCCTCCGCGATCACCTCGGCCATGCGTCGGCGGTCCCGCAACGCGATCAACCGGTCGAGACGCGCGGTGCGCCGGGCCGAGGCTGCCTCCGGCCTGCCTTCCCAGGCTGCGATCGCGGCATCGAGCGCGGCCAAGGCGCGGTCGGTTGCGGCGAAGCGATGGGTCGGATCTTCGGGCGGCAAGGCAGGGCTGACGGCGCCCCAGCGGACCAGGAAGGCCGCAGCCCCGCCTTCAAGCCGGGCGATCACAGCCGCATCCACCAGGCCGGGATGGCGCCGCGCATCTTCCAGGGCCAGCGCGGGCGCGCCGGCCTGTTCCAGCGCGAGGATGCGCAGGCGTCGCGCGGCGCGATCACCCGGCGCGTGCGCGAGGCGCCGTTCGGCGATGGCGAGCGCGTCGAAGGGGCGGCGCGCCTCCAGCGCGGCGAAGTCCGGATCCGACGCCTGCGGGGCGCCGGCGAGCGCGCGCTCGACCTCGCGGGTCGCGTCCTCTCCCAGCAGCG
>NZ_JAKJIB010000199.1 GCF_021864505.1 Falsiroseomonas oryziterrae | reverse complement strand
GCGCACCGGCATCGCGGCGCGCCGCGCAGCGCTAGCCCTGCTCGACAGCCGCGCCGCCGCCTTCGCCGCGCGCCGCATCCAGCGTGCGCGCGGCAGCGCCACGCTCTCCCGCTTCTCGGCCGCGCCGCTGCAAGCCCTCATCCGCGAACGCCGCACCCGCCTCGACGGGCTGTCGCGGCAGCTGGAGGCGCTGTCCTACAACGCCGTGCTGGCGCGCGGCTTCGCCCTGGTGCGCGACGCGGTCGGCGAGCCGCTGACGCGCGCCGCGGCCGTGGCGCCGGGCGCGAGGCTTTCCATCGCCTTCGCCGACGGCGCGGTGGCCGCCACGGCGGAGGGCGAGGCGTTGAAGCGCAAGCCGAAGCCGACCGACAGCCAGGGATCGCTGCTGTGACCGAGTGCTGCGACCCGGGTCCGCGCGAATTCTCCTGCGTCGGCCTGCCCGACCTCGGACGGCGCACGCTTCTCGCCGCGCCGGCGCTGCTGCTCGCCCGTCCCGCGGACGCCCAGGAGTTTCGTGGCGAGCCGGCGCAGGGCGCCTTCCTCGTCGGCCGCGCCGCGCCGGGCACGCGCCTCGCGCTGGACGGGCGCACGCTGCGCGTCGGGTCGGACGGCCACTTCGCCTTCGGCTTCGGGCGCGACCACGGGCCGACCGCGAGCCTCGCCGTCACGCAGGGCGGCCGCACCGAGACCCGCGCGCTGTCGGTCCGCCGGCGCGAGTGGGATATCCAGCACATCACCGGCCTGCCGCCCGCCCAGGTCACGCCGGACGAGGCTGCCTTGCGCCGCATCACCGCCGAGCGCGAGCGCCTCGGCGCCGCGCGCGCCATGGACAGCACGCTGACCTATTTCGCCGAGCCGCTCAGTTGGCCCGCGCGCGGACGCATCAGCGGCATCTTCGGCAGCCAGCGCGTGCTGAACGGCCAGCCGCGCCAGCCGCATTACGGCCTCGACGTCGCCGGCCCGGTCGGCACGCCGATCTTCGCCGCGCTGTCCGGCCGCGTCACGCTCTCGGGCGACTTCTTCTTCTTCGGACAATTGCTCGTGCTCGACCACGGCCATGGCGTGAACACGCTCTATGCGCATCTCTCGGAGCGTCTGGTCACCGAGGGCGAGACGGTGGCGCGCGGCCAGCAGATCGCGCGCATGGGGGCGACAGGCCGCGTCACCGGCCCGCACCTGCATTTCTCGCTCTCCTGGTACCAGGTCTGGCTCGATCCCCAGCCCGTGCTGCCGGCCTAGGAACACTCCGCCGCACGCCGCGTTCGCCGCCCCGGAGGACCCGCATGACCGACCCCTACGCCATCTACCCGAGCCTGCGCGGCAAGGTCGTGCTGATCACCGGCGGCGCCTCTGGCATCGGGGCCGAGATGGTCGCGCAGTTCGCGCGGCAGGGCTCGAAGGTCGCCTTCCTCGACTTCGACGCCGAGAACGGCGCCAGGGTGGCGCAGGCCACCGGCAGTCTCTTCCTCCGCTGCGACCTGCGCGACATCGCGGCGCTGCGCGAGGCCATCGCGCGGATCCGTGCCGAGCTCGGCGAGGTGCAGGTCCTCGTCAACAACGCCGCCCGCGACGACCGCCACCCGCTCGACGATGTGGAACCCGACTATTGGGACGAGCGCTTCGCGACCAACCTGCGCCACATGTTCTTCTGCGCCCAGGCCGTCGCGCCCGGCATGCGCGCGGCGAAAGCGGGCTCCATCATCAACCTCGGCTCGGTCAGCTGGATGAAGGCGCAGGGCGGCATGCCGGCCTACACGGCGGCCAAATCCGCCGTGCGCGGCCTGACGCGCGGCCTCGCCCGCGACCTCGGCGGCGACAACATCCGCTGCAACGAGGTGGTGCCCGGCTGGGTCTTCACCGACCGCCAGGAGAAGCTCTGGGCGACGCCGAACAGCGTGCGGACGACGCTGGACGCGCAGTGCCTGCACCGCAAGGTCATGCCGCCCGACATCGCCCGCATCGTGCTGTGGCTTGCCGCCGACGACAGCGCGATGGTCACCGCGCAGCACTTCGTCGTGGATGGCGGCTTCGTCTGAGGCGGTTCCCGGCCCGGCCTCAGGCCAGGCCGAACTGCGCTTCGTGCAGCGTTTGATAGGCACCCCTGGCCGCGAGAAGCGCCTGGTGGCTGCCCTGCTCCGCGATGCGACCGTCCTGCACCACGACGATCCGGTCGGCGTCCCGGATCGTCGCCAGGCGGTGCGCGATCACCAGCGTCGTGCGACCGCGCGCGAGGTCCGCCAGTGCAGCCTGGATGGCGCGCTCCGTCTCGGTGTCGAGCGCGCTCGTCGCCTCGTCCAGGATGAGCACCGGCGGGTTCTTGAGGAAGACACGCGCGATCGCAAGCCGCTGCTTCTGCCCGCCCGACAGCCGCACCCCGCGCTCGCCCACCACCGTGTCGAGCCCATCCGGGAGGCTGGCGAGCAGATCGTCCAGCCGGGCACGCCGTGCCGCCTCCAGGATCTCTGCGTCGGTCGCGCCCAGGCGCCCATAGGCGATGTTCTCGCGGATCGTGCCGGCGAAGAGGAAGGTGTCCTGCGGCACGATGCCGATCTGCCGCCGCAGGCTCTCGAGCGTCAGGTCGCGGATGTCATGCCCGTCCAGCGTGATGCGCCCCGCGTCCACATCGTAGAAACGGGGAACGAGGGCGCAGAGCGTCGTCTTGCCCGCGCCCGAGGGACCGACCAGCGCGACCGTTTCGCCCGGCGCGACGGCGAGGTCGACGCCGCGCAGCACCGGGCGGCCCGGGCTGTAGCCGAAGGAGACGCCGTCGAGGCGTAGCGCGCCCCGCAGCGCCGGCGCTGGGCGCGCATCGGAACGGTCCGCGATATCCGGCTCGATCGCCATCAATTCGCGGTAGCGGCGGAAGCCGGCGATGCCCTTCGGGTAGGTCTCGATCACGGCGGCGATCTTGTCGAGCGGGCGGAACAGCACGCCGACCAGCAGCAGGAAGGCGACGAAGTCCCCGACGCTCATCGCGCCTCGCACGATCAGCACGGACCCGGCCAGCATCACGACCACCTGCACCAGCCGCAGCCCGATGTAGTTGAGCGTCACGCCGGCCGCCATGATCCGGTAGCCGTCGAGCTTGGTGCGGCGGTAGCCCTCGTTGTCGGCGGCGAAGAGCCGGCGTTCCTCGGCCTCGTTGGCGAAGGCCTTCACGACGCGGATCCCGCCCACTGCTTCCTCGATCCGCGCGTTGAAGGCGCCCACACGGCCGAACTGCGCCTGCCAGTTGCGCGTCATCCGCCCGCCATAGCGCGCGACGATGAAGCCGGTGGCCGGCATGACCAGCAGCGTGATGGCGGCCAGCATCGGATTGACCAGGAACATCAGCGCGAAGGCGCCAGCGAAGGTCAGCACCGCGATCAGCAGGTCCTCCGGCCCGTGATGCGCGACTTCGCCGATTTCCTCGAGGTCCTTGGTCAGTCGCCCCACCAGATGCCCGGTCTTCTGGCCATCGTAAAAGCGGAAGGACAGCTTCATCAGGTGGTCGAAGGCGCGGCGTCGGAGCTCGGTCTCGATCGCGATGCCGAGGACGTGGCCCCAATAGGTGACCACCGCCATCAGCACGCCGTTCAGCAGGTAGATCGCGAGCAGCGCGCCGATCGCGAGCAGGATCAGAGGCAGGTCCTGGCCGGGCAGCAGGTGATCCACGAGGGCGCGGACGGCCATCGGGAACATCAGCTCCAGTACGCCGGACAGCGCCGCGCAGCCGAAATCCAGCAGCAGGAGCCGGCGATGCGGGCGGTAGAAGGCGGCGAAGGCGCGGAGCATCGCGCCCTTCAAGCGCGACGCGGCCGCTGCGGCAACAGGCTAGGCGAGCTGCTTCCAGAAGAAGGCCGATCCCTCCAGCCGGCTCCGGTCGGTGGAGAGCGCGAACCCGGGCACGACGCCGAGCGCCGTCCAGCCAAGGCTTTCATACAGGCGCTGCGCCGCGCTGCCCTCGACCGTGTCGAGGAGCAGCAGGCTCCGCCCCGCCTCGCGCGCCATCGCCTCCAGCCGCGTCATCAGCGCGCGGCCGAGGCCGAGGCGGCGCGCCTCCGGGTGCACCAGCAGCTTGGTCACCTCCGCGCGGTGCGGCTGATTCGGCTGCGGCGCGAAGGCAAGCTGCACGGTGCCGCGGATGCGGCCTTCGACGCGCGCGACGAGCAGGCGCCGCTCACCGGAGGCCAGCGCCGGCAGCACGGCACGGCGCCACCAGGCCTCGGAGTCCGCCTGGCTGAAGGGCAGCACGAAGTTGACGCTGGCCCCGCCTTCGACGCAGGCCTGCATCACCTCCGCCAGCACGGGCAACTCGTGCTCGGCCGCGACGGAGTCGAGCTCCTCGATGATCATGACGGTCCTCATGGCGCGCAGATCGCGATGACGTAGCGTGCTGGACCAGGACCCAGGCCCCGGAAGCGCGTCGGCCCGCGCAGCCGCACCCGGACGCAGTCGCCGGGGCGCAGCGTGTAGGACGCGCCGGCCTCGGCGAATTCCAGGCTGCCGGATTGCAGCAGCACGTGCTGCTCCATCCCCGGCACGGGCGCGCGGTCATAGGCGATCTCGGCACCCTCCGGCAGCTCGCCCTCGACCAGTTCGATGCGCAGCCCGGGACCGGGCGGGGACGCGGCGCGGCGGCGGAAGCCCGTCGCCGGATCGGTCCAGGCCGGCTGGTCGTCGCGCCGCACCAGCGCAGGTGCCTCGCCTTCGGCCGCGGCCATCAGGCGCGACAGCGTCCAGCCATGCACGGCGCAGAGCCGGTTGAGCTGGGTCGCGGTGGGGCTGAGTTCGCCGCGCTCGATGCGCGACAGGCTGGCGCGGCTGATCCCGGTCTGGGCGGCGAGGTCATCGAGCGACATGGCGCGCGCCATGCGCAGCTCCGCGAGGCGCGCCGCCAGACGGTGCTCGATGGCAGGAGCCTCGATATCTCTCATCGGAGACAATGTCTCTCATCAGAGAGAGGGCGTAAAGACCCTCAGCGCAGTTGGCGTCGCACGAACGCCGCCGCCGCCTCCACGCCGCCGGCCGGCCCGATGTCGTTGTGTCCGGCGCCCGGCGCTTCCCACAGCTCGGCCGGGGCTGTCGCTGCAGCCTGCAAGCGCCGGCCCATCTCCGGCGGCACCAGCGTGTCGCGCGCGCCCTGCAGGATCAGAATCGGGGCGCGCGCCGCCCCGATGCGGGACAGGCTGTCATAGCGATCGCGCAGCAGAAGGCCCGACGGCAGCAAGGGGTAGTGCAGCCGCGCGAGATCGAGCAGCGAGGTGTAGGGGCTTTCCAGAACCAACGCTGCCGCGGCGTCGGGCTGTTCGGCGGCAAGACGCAGGACGGGCCCGGTCCCGAGCGATTCGCCCCACAGCACGGTGCGTGCGGGTGCGATGCCCTGGGCTCGCAGATGCGCGAGGCCGGCGCGCGCGTCCTCTGCCAGCCCGTCCTCCGACGGCGCGCCGGGATTGCCGCCATAGCCGCGCCACTGCACGACCAGCGCACCCCAGCCGAGCTGCTGGAACCGCGCGATCCGCTCGGCGCGGTAAGCCACATGGCCGCCATTGCCGTGCAGGTAGAGGATGACCGGCGCGCGGCCGTCCGGCGCCGGCGCCTCCCAGCCGAGGATGTCGAGGCCATCGGCGGTGCGCAGCCGCACCTCGCGCACATCCCGCAATCCCATCGCCGCGGGCGGAGGCGGTGGGCGCGTGTCGGGGAAGTAGATCAGCCGGTCCTGGAACACGTAGAGCGCCGCGCCGAAGCCGCCCAAGGTCAGGGCGGCGGTCAGCGCGACGCCGAGCAGCGTCAATCGCGGTCCCTCGGGCCGGGCGCGAGCACCTCGCGCTTGCCGACATGGTTCGCGGGTCCGACCACGCCGTCCTTCTCCATCTGCTCGATCAGCTTGGCGGCCTTGTTGTAGCCGATGCCGAGGTGGCGCTGGATGAAGCTCGTGCTCGCCTTGCCCTCGCGCGTCACGAGGTCCACGGCCTTGTCGTAGAGCGAGCCCTCGGCATCCGTGTTGCCGCCGAGCAGGCCGGCGACGGCGCCCATGTCGCCGTCCTCGTCCTCTGTCTCGGTGACCTCGTCCACATAGGACGGCTCGCCCTGGGCACGCAGCATCTCGACGATGCGCTCGACTTCCTGGTCGGAGACGAAGGGACCGTGCACGCGGCTGATCCGGCCGCCGCCGGCCATGTGCAGCATGTCGCCCTGGCCGAGCAGCTGCTCCGCGCCCTGCTCGCCCAGGATCGTGCGGCTGTCGATCTTCGACGTCACCTGGAAGCTGATCCGCGTCGGGAAGTTCGCCTTGATCGTGCCGGTGATCACATCCACGGACGGGCGCTGGGTGGCCATGATCACATGGATGCCGGCCGCGCGCGCCATCTGCGCAAGGCGCTGCACCGCCGCCTCGATCTCCTTGCCGGCGACGATCATCAGGTCCGCCATCTCGTCGATCACGACGACGATCATCGGCAGCGGCTCGAGCGCGAGAGGCTGGTCCTCGAAGAGCGGCTTGTTGGTCTCCGGGTCGAAGCCGACCTGGACGCGCCGCGTCAGCACCTCGCCGCGCGCACGCGACGCCGAGACCTTCTCGTTGTAGCCCGCGATGTTCCGGACGCCGAGCTGGCTCATCGCCTTGTAGCGCCGCTCCATCTCGCGGACCGTCCACTTCAGCGCACCGATCGCCTTGCGCGGATCGGTCACGACGGGTGCGAGCAGATGCGGGATGCGGTCATAGACCGACAGCTCCAGCATCTTCGGGTCGATCATGATGAAGCGGCACTCGTCGGGGCTGAGCCGGTAGAGCAGGCTCAGGATCATGGTGTTGATCGCCACCGACTTGCCCGAGCCGGTGGTGCCCGCGATCAGCAGATGCGGCATGCGGGCGAGGTCGGCGATGATCGGCGCGCCGCCGATGTCCTTGCCGAGCGCGAGGTTCAGCCGCCCCGGGTGCTTCGCCCAGTCCTCGGCGGCGAAGAGCTCGGAGAGCAGCACCGTCTCGCGCTTGGCGTTCGGCAACTCGATGCCGATCACGTTGCGCCCCGGCACGGTCGCGATGCGCACCGCGGTGACGCTCATGCTGCGCGCGATGTCGTCGGCGAGGCCGATGACGCGGGCGGATTTGGTGCCGGGCGCCGGCTCCAGCTCGTAGAGCGTCACGACGGGGCCGGGGCGGATCTCGGCGATGCGGCCACGCACGCCGTAATCCTCCAGAACTGTTTCGAGCAGGCGGGCGTTGCCCTGCAGCGCCTCCTCCGACGGGCCGCTGGCGCGGCGCGCCGGAGGGGCGGCCAGCAGTTCGAGCGGCGGCAGGTGCCAGGTGCCGTCGGGCAGCGGCAGGCTGGCCTGCCGG
>NZ_JAKJIB010000198.1 GCF_021864505.1 Falsiroseomonas oryziterrae | reverse complement strand
CTCGCCCAGCAGCGCAGCGAGGCGGAGCGGCGCGTCGCGGGCCTGGCGGAGGAGCAGCGCCGCGCCGAGCAGGCCGCCCGCGACGGTGAGGCGCGGCTCGGCGAGTTGCGGCGGGCAATCGCGGAGGCCGAGCAGCGGCTCCGGACGCCGGCGCCGGAGACGAGCGGAGCGAACTGACGGAGCGCGGCCCTCCTCACCTGTCCGGCGAGGAAGGCCTGGGCTGCGTCAGTGGCCGAAGAGGCTCGCGACCAGATAGGCGACCACCGCGGCGACGCCGCCGATGGCCAGCGTCTGCACGGCGCCCCGCAGCGCCGGCAGGCCGGTGGCGCGCGCCTTCAGCCAGCCGAAGCCGAACAGCGCCACGGCGGTGAGCGAGCTCGACAGCAGCAGCGCAGGCGTGGTGGTGGCGAAGATCATGTAGGGGAACAGCGGGATCAAGCCGCCGACGACATAGGCGCCGCCGATCGTCACCGCCGACTTCGCCGCGCGGTTCGGGTCGGGCTCCGTGAGGTCGAGCTCGAAGCGCATCATGAAGTCGACCCACTTCTTGCGGTCGGAGGCGATCGCGTCGACCGCCTGCCGCAGCACCTCGCCCCGCACGCCGTAGCGGTGGAGGATCGCCGCGACCTCCCACTTCTCGCGGTCGGGATAGAGATGCGTCTCCTCCTCCTCCCGCTTGCGCTCGGAGGCGTAGTGGTCCGATTCGGTGCGTGCGGCGAGGTAGCCGCCGAGCCCCATGGCGACGCAGCCGGCCGCGATCTCGGCGAGGCCCGCGGTAACGATCAGCGGGTTGGCGGCGACCGCACCGGACAGCGCCGCGGCGAGCGCGAAGGGCACGGTGAGGCCGTCGGCCGTGCCGATGACCAGGTCCCGCACCGTCTCGTTCTGGGTGAAGTGCCGTTCCTCATGCGGCGGCCCGGGCGGCATGGGCGGGAGGCCGTCGCGGGTGGGCTCCTGGGTCGGTGCATCCATCATGGCGGCGCAGAGTAGTGTCGCGCGGCGCGACGCGCCACCGGCCTGCCCCTGCGCGGACTGGCCAGTCGGCCATGGCCATGGTCTACGCCGCGCATGGCCGTCCCGACCGATCGTCTGCCCCTCTGGACCGTGATCGTTCCGCCTGCAGCGCTCGCGACGGAGCTGGCGCTCGGCGGTGGGGCCGGCGCGATGGTGGCGGTGGCGCTTGGCACGGCGCTGCTGGCGGCGGTGATGGCGGCCGTCCACCATGCCGAGGTCGTGGCGGCGAAGGTGGGCGAGCCCTTCGGCGCCATCGTGCTGGCGCTGGCGGTCACGGTGATCGAGTTGGGGCTGATCATCTCCATCCTGCTGGGAGACACGCCGCAGCCCACCCTGGTGCGCGACACCGTGCATGCAGTGGTCGTGCTGGTGCTGCACGGCCTTGCCGGCGCCTGCATCCTGACCGCGGCGTGGAAGCACCGCGAAGCCGGCTACCGCACCATGGGCGCGCAGGCCTACCTGATCGTGCTGATCCCGATGGTGATGGTCACGCTGGTGCTGCCGAACTTCACGACGAGCGCGCCCGGGCCCGTCTACACGACGCCGCAGCTGATGTTCGTGAGCGCGGTCTGCCTCGCGCTCTACCTCGCCTTCACCTTCGTCCAGACGGGGCGGGACCGCGAGCATTTCCTGCCGACCGCCCTGCCCTCCAAGGCGGCAGGGGCACGGCCGACCGGCCGGCTGGCGATGGCGGCGCTCGGCTTGCTGGCGCTGGCCCTGACGGCGGTGGTGCTGCTGGCGAAGGCCGTCTCGCCCGTCCTGCAGGCGGGCGTCGCGGCGATCGGCGCGCCGCATGCGCTGGTCGGGGTGATCGTCGCCGCCATCGTCCTGCTGCCCGAAGCGGCGACCGCCCTTCGCGCGGCACGCGACGACCGGCTGCAGACCTCGATCAATCTCGCGCTCGGGTCGGGCGTGGCGACGATCGGGCTGACGATCCCCGCCGTCTCGCTGATCGCCTGGTGGACCGGCACGCCGCTCGAACTCGGCGTGTCGGCGGGGGGCGCGGCCCTGCTGACGCTCTCCTTCCTGATGGCGTTGATCACCTACGGGTCGGGCCGCGCCAGCCTGCTGGCCGGCTTCGTCCACCTCATCCTGCTGGCCGTCTGGCTGTTCCTGATCATCGCACCCTGAGACGCCCGCATCCGGACCGATCCGGTGCCGGCGGGTTGTCCGGGGAGCGAGGCGCCTCTATAGCGGCCCCGCCCGGAAGCACCCTGCCAGGGACCCCCACTTGGCCAGCATCGAACCCGACACCAAGCCGCGCGCCGAGCCGAACCCGGCCCAGGCGCGCCAGGCGGCGATCCTCGCCAAGCCTGCCACCGAGGCGCGGCGCATGGCGGATGCCATCCGCGCACTCGCGATCGACGCCGTGGAGCAGGCAAAGTCCGGCCATCCGGGCATGCCCATGGGCATGGCCGATGTCGCGACGGTGCTGTTCTCCCGGTTCCTGAAATACGACGCCGCGGATCCGCGCTGGCCCGACCGCGACCGCTTCGTGCTGTCGGCCGGCCACGGCTCGATGCTGCTCTATGCCCTTCTGCACCTGACGGGCCATGCGGGGATGGGGATCGAGGAGATCCGCAACTTCCGCCAGCTGCATTCTCCCGCCGCCGGACATCCCGAGTTCGGCGAGCATCCGGGCATCGAGACCACCACCGGCCCGCTCGGCCAGGGCATCTCGACCGCGGTCGGCATGGCGCTGGCCGAGCGGCACCTGGCAGCACGCTTCGGCAAGTCGCTGGTGGACCACCGGACCTGGGTCATCGCCTCGGATGGCGACCTGCAGGAAGGCATCAGCCACGAGGCCGCGTCGCTGGCAGGCCACCTGAAGCTCGACCGGCTCTGCGTGCTGTGGGACGACAATTCCATCAGCATCGACGGCGACACGGCGCTCTCCTTCACCGACGACACGCTGAAGCGCTTCGCGGCCTATGGCTGGGCGGTGCGGCGCGTTGACGGGCACGACCATGAGGAGGTGGCTTCCGCGATCGGCTGGGCGATGCGCAGCCGCAAGCCGACGCTGATCGCCTGCCGCACCATCATCGGCTTCTCCTCGCCGAAGAAGGCGGGCACGGCGGCGAGCCACGGCGCGCCGCTCGGCGCCGAGGAGGCGGCGGCGGCGAAGTCGGCGCTCGGCTGGAATCACCCGGCCTTCGAGGTGCCGGAAGGGCTGAAGGGGCGCTGGGAAGAGGCCGGCCGCCGCAGCGCGGGCACGCGCCGCAGCTGGCTCAAGCGTCTCGCCAAGCACCCGCTGCGCGAGGAGTTCGAGCGCGCGATGGCCGGCCGCCTGCCGGAAGGCTGGCAGGAGAAGCTGGCGGAGCTGCGCGCGACCCAGGCCGCGGAGAAGCCGAAGCTCGCCACGCGCGTCGCGTCCCAGCGCGCGCTCGAGGCGCTGGTGCCTGCCGTGCCGGAGATGGTCGGCGGATCGGCCGACCTGACTGGGTCGAACAACACGAACGTGAAGGGCGTGCCGGCGCTCGCGCCCGGGCACTATGGGGGCCGCTACATCCATTACGGCGTGCGCGAGCACGGCATGGCGGCGGCGATGAACGGGATGGCGCTGCATGGCGGCGTGATCCCCTATTCCGGCACCTTCCTGGTCTTCGCCGACTACATGCGGCCGGCGATCCGCCTTGCCGCGCTGATGCGCCAGCGCGTGATCCACGTGCTGACGCATGACAGCATCGGGCTCGGCGAGGACGGGCCGACGCACCAGCCGGTCGAGCATCTGGCCTCGCTGCGCGCGATGCCGAATCTGCACGTGTTCCGGCCGGCGGATGCGATCGAGACGGCGGAGGCGTGGGAGCTCGCGGTGAAGCGTGCCGACGGGCCGAGCGTGCTGGCGCTGTCGCGGCAGAACCTGCCGGCGGTGCGGACCGATACGGGCGAGAACCGCTCGGCGCGCGGCGGCTATGTGCTGGCAGAGGCGTCCGGGCCGCGGCGGGCGACGCTGGTCGCGACCGGGTCGGAGGTGCATCTGGCCCTCGCCGCGCGCGAAGCGCTGGAGGCCGAGGGCGTGCCGACCGCCGTCGTCTCCCTGCCCTGCTGGGAACTCTTCGCGCTGCAGGACGACTCCTACCGTGCGCAGGTGCTCGGCGACGGGCTGCGCGTGGGCATCGAGGCGGCGGGGCCGATGGGCTGGGAGCGCTGGATCGGCGACGGCGTCTTCGTGGGCATGCAGGGCTTCGGCGCGAGCGCGCCGGCCGAGGCGCTCTACCGCCACTTCGGCATCACGGCCGAGGCGGTGGTGGCGGCGGTGCGCAAGCGCCTCGGCTGAACGAACCGGGGAAGGACAGGACGAACATGGCTGTGAAGGTTGCGATCAACGGCTTCGGGCGCATCGGGCGCCTCGTGCTGCGCGCGATGGTCGAGAGCGGGCGCGACGACGTGGAGTGCGTGGCGATCAACGACCTCGGCTCGGTCGAGGCGAATGCGCATCTCTTCCGCTTCGACAGCGTCCATGGCCGCTTCCCCGGCGAGGTGAAGGTCGAGGGCGACAGCCTGGTGATCCTGGCCAACGGCCGCCGCTACGGCCCGATCAAGGTGACGGCCGAGCGCGACCCGACCAAGCTGCCCTGGCAGGGCGTGGATGTCGCCGCCGAGTGCACCGGCATCTTCACCAGCAAGGAGAAGGCCTCGGCCCTGCTCGCCGCCGGCGCACGCAAGGTCGTGATCTCCGCCCCCGGCGACAATGCGGATGCGACCATCGTCTACGGCGTCAACCACAAGACGCTGACCAAGGAGATGACCGTCATCTCCAACGCCTCCTGCACCACCAACTGCCTGGCGCCGGTCGCCAAGGTGCTGCACGAGAACTGGGGCATCGCGCGCGGCTACATGGTGACGATCCACGCCTACACCGGCGACCAGAACACCGTGGACACGCTGCACAAGGACCTGCATCGCGCGCGGGCCGCGGCGGTCTCCGCGATCCCGACCTCGACGGGCGCGGCCAAGGCGGTTGGCCTGGTGCTCCCGGATCTGAAGGGCAAGCTGGACGGCACCGCGATCCGCATCCCGACGCCGAACGTCTCGCTGATCTCGCTCGACGTGAACCTGAACACGCCGGGCGTCACGAAGGACACGGTGAACGCCGCGATGAAGGCGGCGGCGGAGGGCGAGCTGAAGGGCATCCTCGGCTACAACACCGCGCCGCTGGTCTCGATCGACTTCAACCACGACCCGCACAGCTCGACCTTCGACGCGACGCAGACGCAGGTGGTCGATGGCGCGCTGGTGCGGGTGATGGCCTGGTACGACAACGAGTGGGGCTTCTCCAACCGCATGTCGGACACGATGGCGCTGTTCGGACGGCTCTGAGCCGGCGCCGCCCTTCCCCGCGCGCGGGGAAGGGCGCGCTCAGAACAGCGTGAGGCGCGACCGCGACACCTGGAAGCCATGGCCGGCGGGGTTGGCGCAGCGGAGGCCGGCTTCCTCGGAGTCGCAGCTGATGCCGGCCAGGCTCCACCGCGCGCCGTAGCCGAGGACGAAGGCCTCGTCGTTCCGGACAGAGCCGCCGTCGCAGGGCAGCCCGACCTCGCCCGTCGCGCGCAACGCGAGCGCACCCGGCCAGCCGCCCTGGCAGGCCGCCGCGCCCGCCGGCGGCGCGAAGTCGCGCGCGAGCGCCTCGCAGCGCAGCGTCTCGCCGGTCAGCCGGCAATGAACGTTCCCGGAGGGGGTCTGGAAGGCCGGCGGGGGTGGTTGGAAGCCCGGCTGGGCCGATGCTACGACCGGCGCGAGCAGGAGCGCCGGAAGCATCCCGCAGACGCGTGCCCTCATGCCGCCTTCCCCGCCAGGATTCGAGCCATGTTCCGCACCCTCGACGACCTCGACGCCGCAGGCAAGCGCGTGCTGCTGCGGGCCGACCTCAACGTGCCGGTGAAGGACGGCGTCATCACCGACCGCACCCGGATCGAGCGGCTGTCGCCGACCATCCGCGAACTGGCCGAGAAGGGCGCGCGCGTCATCGTGTGCAGCCATTTCGACCGCCCGAAGGGCAAGCGCGTGCCGGAGATGTCGCTGCGCCCGATGGCCGAGGCGCTGTCGGCAGCGCTCAATCGCGCCGTCGCCTTCGCCGAGGACTGCGTCGGAGCGGAGGCCGAGGCGGCCGCGGCGAAGCTGCAGGACGGCGAGGTGCTGCTGCTCGAGAACACGCGCTTCCATGCCGGGGAGGAGAAGAACGATCCCGCGCTGGCGCAGGGGCTGGCGAAGCTCGCCGATGTCTTCGTGAACGACGCCTTCTCGGCCGCGCACCGCGCGCATGCCTCGACCGAGGGGGTGGCGCATCTGCTGCCCGCCTATGCGGGGCGGCTGATGGAGGCGGAGCTGAAGGCGCTCGACGCCGCGCTTGGCAACCCGGCGCGGCCGGTGGTGGCGATCGTGGGCGGGGCCAAGGTCTCCACCAAGCTCGAGCTGCTGGGCAACCTGGTGAAGCGGGTCGACGTGCTGGTGATCGGCGGGGCGATGGCCAACACCTTCCTGGCCGCGCAGGGCGAGGCGATGGGGAAGTCGCTGCAGGAGGCCGAGATGCACGAGACGGCGCGGCAGATCCTGGAGACGGCGAAGGCGGCGGGCTGCGAGGTGGTGCTGCCGCTCGACCTCGTGGTGGCGGCGCAGTTCGCGCCGAACGTGGCGACCCGGACGGTGGCGGTCGATTCGGTGCCGGCGGAGATGATGGCGCTGGATGTCGGGCCGGAGACGGTGGATGTCGTCGAAAGCCGGCTGCGCCAGGCCTCCACGCTGGTCTGGAACGGTCCCTTCGGCGCCTTCGAGACTCCGCCCTTCGACGCGGCGACGGTGGCGGTGGCGCAGTCGGTGGCCTCGCTGACCGCCTCCTCGGGGCTGAAGTCGATCGCGGGCGGCGGCGACACGGTGGCGGCGCTGAAGCATGCGGGGGTTGCGGACCGGATGACCTATGTCTCGACGGCCGGGGGCGCCTTCCTGGAGTGGCTGGAGGGCAAGACGCTGCCGGGCGTTGCGGCGCTGGACCGGTAGGTTTTCGGCAGGAACTGCCCGCGCTCCACCACTGGTTGCTGGAAGGTTAACGGCGCGCGGCGGCAGGCTGCCGCCATGCAGCCCATCGGCCTCCCGCCCCGCGCCAGCCGACTTCGCCCGAGATCCGTCTTAACCGGGCGTTCAGGCTTGCGCGGCATGGTGGTCCGCATGATCAGCCTGAACTCGCTTGCCGCCTTCACGGCGGAGGTCTCGCGCCTGCAGGCCACCACGCCGGTGCGCGGCGCCACCACCGGCCAGACGCCGGCCGCGCCCACGCCGCCGGAGTCGCCGCGGCGGCTCGATGCGCTGC
>NZ_JAKJIB010000197.1 GCF_021864505.1 Falsiroseomonas oryziterrae | reverse complement strand
CTTCCGGTCGTGCCCCATCGGCCGGCCGCCGCGGCCGCGGCGCGCCTTGGCGCCCTCCGCGATCTCCTCGGCCGTCACGGGGTCCAGCCCCTCGATCTCCATGCGCGGGATCGGCGTGCCGGTCAGCTTCTCGATCGCGGCGAGCGACTTCGCATCCTCCGGCGTCGAGAGCGTGTAGGCATGGCCCTCGCGCCCGGCGCGGCCGGTCCGGCCGATGCGGTGCACGTAGTCCTCGGCATGGAAGGGCACGTCGAAGTTGAACACGTGGCTCAGCCCGCCGATGTCGAGCCCGCGCGCCGCGACGTCCGAACAGACCAGCAGCTTGATGTCGCCCGCCTTGAAGCGGTTCAGCGTCGCGAAGCGCGCCGACTGGTCCATGTCGCCATGCAGCTCGCCGACCGAGAAGCCGTGCTTGTTGAGCGACTTGTAGAGGATGTTCACGTCGATCTTGCGGTTGCAGAAGATCAGCGCGTTCTGCACCGCTTCCTTCCGCAGCAGGCGCCGCAGCGCCTCGCGCTTGTCGTGCTCGCGCACCCAGAGCAGGCCGGTGGTGATCGTCGTCGCCACCGTGGCGGGGCGGGAGACGCTGATCTCCTTCGGGTTCTGCAGGAACTGGTCGGCCAGGCGCCGGATCTCGGGCGCCATGGTCGCCGAGAAGAACAGGGTCTGCCGCAGCTTCGGCAGGAAGGACACGATCCGCTCGACATCCGGGATGAAGCCCATGTCGAGCATCCGGTCGGCCTCGTCGATGACGAGGACCTTGCAGTCAGCCAGCAGGATGCGGCCGCGGTCGAACAGGTCGAGCAGCCGGCCCGGCGTGGCGATCAGCACGTCCACGCCCTTCTCGAGCACGTCGCGCTGGTCGTTCATGCTCTCGCCGCCGATCAGCAGCGCGTGGTTCAGGCCGAGATGCTTGCCGTACTTCACGAACTGCTCGGCGACCTGCAGCGCCAGTTCGCGCGTCGGCTCCAGGATCAGGCTGCGCGGCATGCGCGCCTTGGCGCGGCTGCCGGCCAGGATGTCGAGCATCGGCAGGGTGAAGCCGGCGGTCTTGCCGGTGCCGGTCTGCGCCACGCCCATCACGTCGCGGCCCATCAGCACGATGGGGATCGCCTGTTCCTGGATCGGCGTCGGGTAGAGATAGCCAGCCTCGGCCACCGCGCGGAGGATCGGCTCGGACAGGCCGAGATCGGCGAAGGTGACCTTTGCGGCTTCCTCGGCGAGGGCTTCGTCCTCCTCCGTCGGGCCGATCTCGTCCTCGTCGGACTCGGCTTCGATCCCCTCGTCCGCTTCCTCGTCGTCGTCGTCCGCCTCGCTGGCCGCTGCGGCGGGCAGGTCGGCCTCGTGCTCGGCGGCGACCGGCTGGTCGCCCGCGGGCGGGGCGGTCTGGGCCTCGGTCTCGGGGATGGCGGCTGTGTCTGGCCCGGTTTCGGCCGCGCGCGGGGCGGTCGCGTCGCTCTGGTCGGTCAATGCGGTGTCTCTGACGGCGTCTGGCCTTGGGGCCGCCGGACCCCGGGGGATGCACTCCCACGGGACGGGGCGGCAGGAAGGCCCCGCCCGCGCAACGACTGCGACTGCGAAGCCTGAAGGAACCCCGCGCATATGCGCCGAAGACGCCCGCAAATCAAGCGCGAAGGCGTGCCCGGCCCGGCGCGGCGGACATCAGCCCGCGATCGCCGGCCCGAGCAACCAGACCCGGGCAGCCTGGACGAAGCCCAGGCTGCCCGGTCTAGTGCCGCCATGTCCGCCCCGACGCTGCTCTTCCTGCCTGGCCTGCTCTGCGACGCGCGGCTCTGGCGCGACCAGGCCGCGGCGCTCGGCGGGGCGGTGCGCTGCCAGGTCGCTGACCTCACCCATGACGAGTCCGTGGGCGCGATGGCGGAGCGGGCGCTCCGCGCCGTGCCGGAAGGGCCGCTCGCGGTCTGCGGCCTGTCCATGGGCGGCTATGTCGCGATGGAGATCATGCGCCGCGCGCCCGGCCGCGTGGCGCGGCTTGCGCTGATGGACACCTCCGCACGGCCCGACACGCCGGAGCAGACGCGCCGGCGGCGCGCGCTGCTGGCGCTGTCGGAGTCGGGCATGTTCCGCGGCGTGACGCCCCGGTTGCTGCCGCAGTTGCTGCACCCCGACAGCATCCCGCGCCTCGGCGCGGAGGTGATGGCGATGGCCGAGCGTGTCGGCCGCCCCGCCTTCCATCGCCAGCAGCGCGCCATCATGGCCCGCCCCGACAGCCGCCCGGACCTGCCGCGCTTCGCCGTGCCCACGCTCGTCGCGGTGGGGGAGGCCGACGCGCTGACCCCGCCGGCACTCGCCGAGGAGATGGCCGCCCTGATCCCCGGCGCGCGTCTGGCCCGCATCCCGGCCGTCGGCCACCTGCCGCCGATGGAGGCGCCGGAGGCCGTCACGGCGCTGCTCCGCGACTGGCTTGCGGCGCCCTGACGGCATGGGCATCTAGCCGCCGTTGTCGGAGCGGATGATGAGCGAATCGACCACCCAGGCCCAGGGCGCAGCGCGGCCCGGCGAGACCACCCTGCTCGAGACGCGGGAGACCAAGCGTTCCTACGGGCTGGTGCGCGGGACGGTGGCGCTCCTGCTGCTCGGCCTGCCCTTCCTGGGCCGCCAGCGCATCGCGGTGACGAACGAGCGGGTGACGATCGAGCAGGGCTTCTGGACCAAGACGCGCGACGACATCGAGGTGTTCCGCATCCGCGACGTCGTCTCGAAGCAGGCGCTCTGGCACCGCATGCTCGGCATCGGCGACGTGGTCATCAAGAGCATGGAGGGGCGCACGGACGAGCAGCATGTGCTGCGCGGCGTGCCCGACCCGGTCGGCGTCAGCGAGGCGATCCGCCGCGCCTGGAACGCCGCCGCCCGGCCGCGGACGGCGACCAACCTCGACGGGTAGGCGGGCTCAGAGCGCCGGCGCGACGTCGCCGCCGAGTATCCCCGGCACGACTTCGGGCACCACGCCGCGCCAGAGCGGGCTCTCGACAAGCCAGGCGAAGCCGATGGGCAGCGCGACCGCGAAGATCGTCGCCAGCACCAGCGCGCGGCCGGGCGGCATGCGATGCACGCCCAGCCAGAAGGCGAGCAGTAAGGCGGCCATGCCGGCGACGAAGCCCGCATAGAAGGCGACAGCCAACGCCGCCGCCAGCAGCAGCCCGAGCTTCACCGTCGCCGTCGCCTCCGGCACGCCCTCGCGGGTCAGCCCGCGCAGCGTCGTCGCCAGCACCAGCGCCTGCAGCGCGACGGCGAGGCCGAGCACGCCCTGGGCCACCGCCCCGCCCCGCCAGCCCGGCGCGAGCGTCTGCCAGAGCAGCGCGGCGAGGCCGGCGAGCAGCAGCGCCGCGAAGACCGCAGCACCCGGCGAGAAGGCGGCCTGCTCCGCCACGTCACGCTTCGCACGCACCACCTTCAGCCCGCAGAACAGCGCTGCGACGAGGGTCGCCAGCGCCAGCCCCGCCGCGACCGGCGAGCCGACGAAGACCCCGTAGTCGCCGAGCGAGGATTGCAGCGCGGTGTAGAAGTTGCGCTCGATGACGTCGCCCAGCACGAAGCCGATCACGACGCCGATCACCGAATAGCCGTAGAGCCGGAAGAAGGCGCCGAGCAGCCCGATCAGCGCCAGCAGGCCGAGGTCGAGCGCATTGCTGCGCACCGTATAGGCCGACATCAGCGCGGCGACGAGCACGATGGGGGCGAGGATGCCCATGTCGAAGCCCGGCAGCCGCGCGAGCCAGGGGCTGGCCGCCGCCGTGCCGACAGAGGCGACGAAGTTTGAGAAAAGCAGGCCGAAGACCAGCGCCCAGGCGAGCGCGCCATGCGCCGACATGAAGCTCGGCCCCGGCTCCAGCCCGTGGATCTGCCAGGCGGCGAGCACCAGCGCCATCTCGGCATTGCCCGGGATGCCGAAGAGCAGCGTCGGGAACAGCGCGCCGCCTTCCTTCGAATTCGTCGCAGCCTCGGTCGCTACCAGCGCGTCCTCGGCGCCCTTGCCGATCTTCGTGCTGTCTTTCGTGGTGGCGACGGCGAGGTTGTAGGACAGGAACTGCGCCACTGTCCCGCCGACCCCCGGCAGCGCGCCGACCGCGGTGCCGAGCGCCGAGGAGCGCAGGAAGATCCCCTTGTGGCGGAAGGGCGCGCGCCAGCCCTCGATCGCCTGGGCGCGCCAGTCGCGCGGCAGGCCGATTCCGGCATTGGTGACACGCGCCGCCTCGGCTCCGCGCGCCCAGACGGCGGCGACCTGCAGCATGCATTCCGAGACGACGAGGAAGCCGATGACGATCACGACGATCTCGAGCCCGTCGAGCAGGTAGCTTGTCTCGAAGGTGAAGCGCGGCACCGGCAGGCGCGGCCCGCCGAGCCCGACGATCGCCAGCGTGACCCCGATGGCAATGGCGACCAGCCCCTTGGCCGGCGAGTTCGACACGGCGAGCACCATCGTCACCAGCCCGAAGACGGCGATCCAGAAGGTCTCGGCAGGCCCGAAGGCGAGCAGGAAGGGCAGGAAGACCGGCACCAGCGCGATCAGCACGACGACGCCGAAGACGGCGCCGAGCCAGCTTGCGGCGGCCGAGAGGTTGAGCGCGAAGACGGCGCGCCCCTGCCGCGTCAGCGGGTAGCCCTCGAGCGTCGTCGCGGCGTTCTGCGCGGTGCCGGGCAGGTTGAGCACGATGGCGGTCACCGCGCCGCCATTCCCCGCCGCGCCGATGATGCCGGCGAAGAAGTACATCGCCTGCACCGGCGTCCACCAATAGGTGAGCGGCAGGAACACCGACATCGCGGTGACCGATTGCAGCCCGGGCAGGATGCCGAAGACGTAGCCGACCAGGGTGCCGAAGACCATGAAGAGCAGCGCGTCCCAGGTCAGCGCCTGGGCGAGCCCCTGCGCGAGCTGGGCGGCAAGCTGCTCCATCAGGCCGGAAGCATGTCGAGCAGCATGCCGTGCCCGCGCGCCATCCCTGTCACGCCGAGCGCGCGGAAGGCGGCGAGGAAATCCGCATGGTTCTGCGCCACGACCGGCTTCCCGAGGCGCGCCTCGAGCGGCAGCACGACCTCCACCGCCGGCAGCTGGCCCGAGGGGATCCAGACGCAGTCGAAGTCCGGCTCCTCCGCCGCGGCCGCCAGCGCGGCGCGGAACAGCGCGTCGGGCGGCACGTCCTGCAGGAAGTCGAAGGAGGCAGGCACCGAGACGAGGCGCGAGAAGGCGAAGCCCTCCGCCTCCACGAAGGTGCGAAGCTGCCCGTTCAGCACCTCGTGGAAGGGCGTTACCGCGAGGATCCGCTTCGCGCCGAGCAGCGCGAAGGCGTCGAGCGCGGCACGGATGGTGGTGGTGCAGGGGATGCCGCCCGTGGCCTCGGCGAGCTCGGCGAGCAGCACGCGGTCGTAGCCCGGGCCCTGCGCCACCACGATGGGCGAGGCGACGTGCAGCAGGAAATCCACCTTGCGCGCGGCGAGGTAGCGCGCCGCCTCCTTCACCTGCGACAGCGCCTGGCCGTACTGGTTCGCCGCCCAGCCGCCCATGCCGCAGGTGACGCCGCACAGCATCGCGCCCTCCGGTGCGATGCGCTGGAAGTCGAGCGGGATGCGCTCCAGCACCGTCGGGCTGATCACCCCGATCCGCGCCCGCCAGCCGGGGAGCAGGAGGGTGGGCGCACCACCCGACACCGGGGTCAGAACGCGCTCCGCAGGACGGCGGCATTGTCGTTCAGCAACTGCTGCGCGCGCTGCAGCGTCTGCGGGTAGTCGGCCGAGAAGACCCAGTCGCGCTCGAGCCGCGCCTGCGCCACGAAGGCCTCCCATTCCGGCTGCCGCGTCACGTTGTTCAGCGCCGCGATCAGCCGGTCGCGGATCGCCGCCGGCAGCTCGGGCGGCGCCGCGACGCCGCGGATCACCGTGACGTCGGAGAAGCTCTGGAGATTCACGTCGGAGAGCGACGGCACCTCCGGCAGGCGGTCGTCGCGGCGCGCATCCCAGGACAGCAGCGGTCGCACCGCGCCGGCCGCGATGTGGTCGGTCCAGAGCGTCGGGCCGAGCGAGGCGAGGTCCACGTCGCCGCGCACCGCCGCCAGTACCAGCTCCGGCGGGCCCTGGACCGATACGAAGGCCACGTTGAACCCAAGCGCGCGGCCGAGCAGCGCGCATTGCATCGCGCCGGTCGAAATGCCGCCGAAGGTGCCGCAGCGCACCGGCTGGCGCAGGCCGCGCAACTGCTCGAGCGACTGCACGCGGCCGCGCGACGAGGCCACCAGCGTCTGCACGCCGGATGACCAGTGGCCGAGCCAGGTCAGGCGCAGCACGTCGAAGGGCTGCGGCTGCACCAGCGCGAGGCCCATCTGCGCCACAGGGTCGCCGGCGCCGAGGGTGTGACCGTCGGGCGCGGCGCGGAAGATGCGGTTGTAGCCGGTCGCGCCGGGGACGTTCTGCACCGCGACCGGCACGCCGAGGTCGCGCGAGAGCAGCGGCGCGGCGGCGCGCATGTTGCGGTCGGCGAGCGAGCCGGCGGTGAAGGGGACGACGATCTCGATGGGGCGCGTCGGCTGCCAGCCCTGCGCCTGGGCGGACCACGGCGCGAGCGCGGCCAGGAGGACGAACAACCGACGCAGCATCACCACACCTCTCTTGCCGACCGCGGGAGGATGAGTGCGGGGCGCGGGGCTGTCCAGCGTCAGCCCAGGCACCTCAGGAACAGCACCGAGGGGTGGGCGATCTCGCCCACCTCGTCGGCGGCGCGCGCCTGGCCGCGATCGGCCAGCGCGGGCTCGACGCGGTTGCGGCGGAGGAAGTCGAGCGCCTCGGTCCCCTTCACCGCGAAGTTCACGTTCTGCGGGATGTCGCCGGTGCGCTGCGCCACGCGCTGTGCGTTCAGCTTGGACACGATCACGCCCACCACGTTGCCGCCCATGTCGAGCAGCGGGCCGCCCGAATTGCCGGGCTGCACCGGCGCGCTGATCTGGAACTGCCGCTGGTTGTCGGCCAGCCCTGCCAGCGCCGAGATCTCGCCCGTCGTCAGCGTGGGGCCGGAGGACAGGATGCCGGCGAGCGGGAAGCCGTAGGTCACCACGCCCTCGCCGCGGCGCACATTGCCGTCACGCCGGAAGCGGAGCGGCGGGCCTGCGTTCTCCGGCACCTCCAGCAGCGCCAGGTCGCGGTCGCGGTCCGAGGCGACGACGCGCACGGCGAGATCGGCGCCAACCGCGTTGCGACCGCGCACGCCGCGGCAATCCTCGATCACGTGGTGGTTCGTCAGCGCCCGGCCCGGGGCGACGACGAAGCCGGTGCCGGTCGAAAGGGTGCGCCCGGTGCCGCCCGGCGGCACCGGCGCCGGGGCGCCTGGCCTTCCGCCCACCGCTGAAC
>NZ_JAKJIB010000196.1 GCF_021864505.1 Falsiroseomonas oryziterrae | reverse complement strand
GGCCGGCGCGCGCCTCCGCCAGCCCGGTCAGGAAGCGCAGCCGCGGATCGCCCGGCGCGTTGCCGAGCGCGCGCGCGAGCAGCGCGGCGGCCTCGGCCGCGTTGCCCTCCTCGATCTGCAGCTCGGCGAGGTCGCCGGCGAGCTGCGGGTCGAAGCGGATCGCGAGCGCGCGCGTCCAGGCCTCGATGGCGGCGGTGTTGCGGCCGCGGTTGCGCTCCGCATTGCCGAGCAGGAGCAGGCCCTGACGCGCCGGCTCGCTGTTCGGGTCCACCTGCGCGATGCGGCTCCGCAGCGCGTTCAGCAGCTGCTCCTCGGCCTCCATCTGCTGGCGGCGCAGGTCGTAGGGCGCGCTCGGCATGTCGGGCGTGCCGCGCACCAAATAGAGGCCGATGGCGGCGGCGGGCACCAGGAAGAGCGCGGCGGCGATGAAGGCGGCGCTGCTGCGCCCGGCGCTGGCGGCGTCGTCCTTGGGTGCCGCCAGGATGCGGCGCTGCACCTCGAGCGTGGCGGCGGCATGCGCGGCGGCGTCGAGCCGCCCGGCGTCGCGTTCGCGGTCGAGCTCCGCGAGTTGGGCGCGATAGAGGGCGAGGTCGGCCTCGGCGCGGCCGCGCGCGCGGGCGGGACGGAAGACGGCGATGGCGAGCGGCAGCATCGCCGCGAGGGCGACCGCGCCCACGAGAAGCCAGATCACGCGCGGGTTCCGTCCTGTCCCTGGCCGGTGGGCGGCAGGCCGAGCGCGGCCAGGCGCTGGCGCTCCTCCTCGGTGAGCGGGGGCGGGCCGCTGCCGGCGACCGCGGCGGCACGGCGGCGCATCGCGACGATCAGTCCCAGGCCCGCCAGCACGGCAACGACGGGCGTCGCCCAGAGCGCGGCGGTGGACCAGGCGAAGGGCGGCTTCAGCAGCACGAAATCCCCGTAGCGCGCATGCAGGAAGGCCATCACCTGCGCGTCGCTGTCGCCCGCCACGATGCGTTCGCGCACGATCAGCCGCAGGTCGCGCGCCAAGCCAACCTCGCTGTCCTCGATGGACTGGTTCTGGCAGACCATGCAGCGGATGTCGCGGCCGAGGTTGCGCGCGCGCTCCTCCAGCGCCGGATCGGGCAGCATGTCGGCGGGGTTGCCGACGGCGTGGGCCGAGAGCGGGGCGAGCAGCCCGCAAAGCAGCACGAGGCGGCCCGCGTTACGCCAGAGGCGTGCCGTTCGCACGACGCGGGCCGAGGCCGCGAATGCGGCCCGCGCACGAACCGACAGTGCGGCCGGGCGGACCAGTGCGTTGCGCGAAGCCAAGCGGCCGGAGGCCGCGCCCGGCGTCTGAGGGTCCATCACGACGCGTGGCGCCTGAGGAGCGGCCGGATGTCCTGTTCGAGAACATCCGGCGTGATCGGGCCGGCGAAGCGCCAGCGGATGATGCCCTGGCGGTCGAGCAGGTAGGTCTCGGGCACGCCATAGACGCCCCAGTCGATCGCGACGCGGCCGGGCTCGTCGCGCGACAGGCGGCGGAACGGGTTGCCGTGCTGGCGGAGGAAGCGAAGGCTGTCCTCGGGCCGGTCCTTGTAGGCGATGCCGTAGACCGGCACGCCCTCGCGGTTCAGGCGGACGAGCTGCGGATGCTCGATGATGCAGGGCACGCACCAGCTGGCCCAGAAATTCACCAGCACGGGGCCGGGCAGGTTGCGCAGGTCGGCCGAGGTGAGCGGCGGCGTGTCGGCGCCGTCGAGCGGCGGCAGGGTGAAGTCGGGCGCGTTGCGGCCGATCAGCGCGGAGGGCACGCCGCGCGGATTGTACTCGCCGGTCTTCATGCCCTGCAGCATGCCGTAGAACGCAACGCCGCCTGCGGCGGCGACGGCGAAGGGCGCGAAGAGCAGCGCGCGGCGGGAGGCGGGCGACACGTCAGCAGACCTCGCGGCACAGGCGGGCGGCGCAGCCGCCCGAGCGGCCGAATGGCCGCCGCCGCCAGTGCGGCGAGCCAAGCCGGCGGAGCCGGCGCCCGGCGCTTGAGGGCATCACGACGCCTCTCATGTCGTTGCCGCACCCTGCGGCAGCGCCGCCTTGCGGTTCGGGGCGGAGATGCGGACTCGGCGATCCGCCAGCGACAACGCGCCGCCGAGCGCCATGATGAAGGACCCGATCCAGAGCCAAGGCGCCAGCAGGTTGTAGTGGATGCGGATCACCGCCTTGCCGGTCGCCGCCTCCTCCTCGCCGATCACGGCGTAGAGGTCGTAGAGCAGGTTGGTGCGGATCGAGACCTCGGTCGTGTGCTGGCGGCCGATCGGGAACCAGCGGCGGCTGGGCTCCATCACGTGCAGCACCTCGCCGTCGCGCAGCACGCTGATGGTCGCCTTGCGCGCGGTGTAGTTCGGGCCGGTGTGGTCTCGCACGCCGTCGAGCCGCCAGGTGTAGCCCGCCATCTCGGTGCTCTGGCCGGGGGCGAGGGCGATCAGGCGCTCCTGCGCCAGCCCCATCCCGGCGATGCCGGCGGCGACGATGCCGACGCCGGCATGGGCGATGGCGGCACCCCAGGCGGCGCGCGGCAGGCCCTTGGCGCGCGCCCAGGAATTGCCGAGGCGCGTGCGGAACAGCGCCGTCCGGTCGGCGATGTCGGTGACGGCGGCGCCGATGGTCCAGGCGGCCAGCGCGAAGCCGACGGCGGGCAGCACGTTGTGGCCGGTCAGCAGCAGGGCTGCGAAGAAGCCGAGCAGCGCGATCACCGCCGCCGCCCAGAGCCGCTGCACCACGGGCCAGAGCTGCGCGCGCTTCCAGGGCATCAGCGGGCCGGCTGCCATCGCCAGCAGCAGCGGCACGACCAGCGGGAAGGACGCCATGTTGAAGAAGGGCGGGCCGACGCTGACCTTCGCGCCGAACAGCGCATCCGCGAACATCGGCCAGAGCGTGCCGACGAACACCACCGCGGTGATCGAGCAGACCAGCAGGTTGTTCAGCACGATCGCGCCCTCGCGCGAGATCGGCGCGAAGATGCCGGTGGGCGCCATCACCTGCGCGCGCCAGGCGAACAGCAGGAAGGCGCCGCCCATGTAGAACATCAGCAGCGCGAGGATGAACATGCCGCGCTCGGGGTCGTTGGCGAAGGCGTGCACGCTGTTGAGAACGCCCGAGCGCACCAGGAAGGTCCCGAGCAGCGACATGCCGAAGGCGATGATCGCGAGCAGCACGGTCCAGGTCTTCAGCGCCTCGCGCTTCTCGACCACGATCGCGCTGTGCAGCAGGGCGGTGCCGATCAGCCAGGGCAGCAGCGAGGCGTTCTCGACCGGGTCCCAGAACCAGTAGCCGCCCCAGCCGAGCTCGTAATAGGCCCACCAGGAGCCGAGCGCGATGCCGAGCGTCAGGAACGCCCAGGCCGCCAGCGACCAGGGCCGCACCCAGCGGCCCCAGGCGGCGTCCACGCGGCCCTCGATCAGCGCGGCGATCGCGAAGGCGAAGGTCACCGCATAGCCGACATAGCCGAGGTAGAGCAGCGGCGGGTGCATCGCGAGCCCGATGTCCTGCAGGATCGGGTTCAGCCCCTGCCCGTCCGGCGGCGGCGGCCACATCCGGTCGAAGGGGTTGGACGTCTTCAGGATGAATAGCAGGAAGCCGACCGAGACGAGGCCGAGGATGCCGATGACGCGCGCCTTCAGCGTGGAGGGCAGGTCGCGCCCGAAGGCGGCCACCGCGAAGCCGCAGAGCGCCAGGATCAGGACCCAGAGGATCAGCGAGCCCTCGTGGTTCCCCCAGGTGCCGGTGATCTTGTAGAGCATCGGCTTCGCGCTGTGGCTGTTCTGCACGACGTTGAGCACCGTCGTGTCGTTGATGACGTAGGCGTACATCAGGCAGCCGAAGCTGATCGCGATGGCGACGGTCTGGCCGATCGCCAGCGGCGAGGCGCTCGACATCAGGCGCGCGTCGCGCTGCTCGGCGCCGAGCAGCGGCAGCACGGTCTGCGCGAGGGCGAGGATCAGCGCGAGGGCGAGGGCGAAATGCCCGAGTTCGGCGATCAAGAGCCCGTCCTTCCTGCCGGCGCCGGCGGGCGGCGATCCGGGTCCAGCGTGTTCCAGGTGGCGGGCGGCGGTGGCGCGCCCTGCGCCGGGTTCCAGTGGCCGGCGCGCTTCAGCGCATCGGCGACCTCCGGCGGCATGTAGGTCTCGTCGTGGCGGGCCAGCACCTCCGACGCACGGAAGATGCCGTCGGGGCCGAGCCGGCCCATCGTCACCACGCCCTGGCCTTCCCGGAACAGGTCAGGCAGCACGCCGGCATAGACGACGGGGATCGCATGCGCGCCGTCGGTGACGCGGAAATGCACCACCGGGCGCTGGCCGGCCACCGCGGGCTGGCGCTCCACGCTGCCGGATTCGACGAGGCCGCCGAGGCGGAAGGCGCGGTCGGGCGCGGGCCGCGGCTCGGCGGTCATGATGTCGGAGGGCGAGCGGAAGAAGACGAGGTTGTCCTGGAAGGCGGTGAGCGTCAGCGCGGTGGCGCTGCCGAGCCCGATGCCGCACAGCAGCAGGATCCACATGCGGCGTTTCTTGCGGGTCATGGTTTTTTGTCCTCAGGCGCCGGGCGGCCGCGTCCGCGGCCTTGGCTTGCGCGCCGCAGACATGGTGCGCCGGATCCTGCTGTCGGTCGCGGCGCGGGGCCGCCTTTGGCGGCCCTTTTGGTTGGTCTGCCCACTTCTTGCGTCACGCGTCCCGGGCTCCGCGCGGATCGAGTTGGGCCAGGCGTGCCTTGGCCGCGCGCTGGCGCAGATAGGCGCCGACCGCGAGGCCGCCGAACACCAGGGCGGTGATGCCCCAGGACAGGGTGACGTGAAGCCAGTGCGTCGTCACTTCGCGCTGCCCTCAATCGCCGGGCGCGGCCTCCGGCCGCTTGGCTGCGCGGCACGGGCCGCGGGCCCCGTCCGCGGCCTCGCCGCGGTTCCCGCGGCGCAGCAATGGCGCCTTTCGATCCGGGTCGTCATTGCGCGGCGTCAAACCGTCTGGCGCGGGCCATCTCCAGCGCACGCACCCGGCGCTCCATCACCGCGGCGCGGGTGCGCGCCAGCACCGTCACCGCGAACAGCAGCGTGAAGCCGAGCGCGCAGGTCAGCAGCGGATAGAGCATGTCCACATGCATCCCCGGGCTGTCGAGGCGGGTGACGCTCGCCGGCTGGTGCAGCGTGTTCCACCAGTCGACGGAGAACTTCACGATCGGGATGTTGACGATGCCGACCAGCGCGAGGATGGCGCCGGCGCGCGCGCCGCGCTCCATGTCGTCGAAGGCGCGCACCAGCGCGGCGTGGCCCAGCCACAGGAAGAACAGCACCAGCACGCTGGTCAGCCGCGCATCCCAGACCCACCAGGTGCCCCACATCGGCTTGCCCCAGAGGCTGCCGGTGGCGAGGCAGAGCGCGGTGGCGACGGCGCCGACGGGCGACAGCTCGCGCGCCGTCAGGTCGGCCAGCGGGTGCCGCCAGATCAGCGACATCAGCGACAGGATCGCGAGGCCCATGTAGCCGCCCATCGCCAGCCAGGCCATCGGGACGTGGACATACATGATCCGCACCGTCTCGCCCTGCTGCCAGTCGGCGGGCGAGACGACGAGCGCCCAGTAGGCGCCGGCCCCCGTCACGCCGAGCGCCAGCGCCCAGAGCCAGGGCATCCAGGGATCGGTGAGGCGGAGGAATCGGCCGGGATTGGCGAAGCGATGCAGCGACCGCGCGCCGGGAGGCGTCCCCGGGGGCACGGGTGCGTCTGATCGCGGCCCGGTTGGCCGGGTCGGGGCTGAGCTGGCGTCCACGGGGTTAACCTAGGCGCGGTTCGCGCCGGATTGAAGCGTTTGGCCGCGCGCGTTACGTCCGGTTGCGAAACCCGGGCGCGCATCCGCCCACCAGCCCGGGCCCAGGAGCCGTCCCCGCCATGCTCTTCGCCATCGCCTGCACCGACAAGCCTGGCAGCCTGGAACTGCGGCTCGCGACGCGCCCGGCGCATCTCGACTACCTCCGCGGGCGGCAGGCGGAGATCGTGATGGGCGGGGCGATGCTGGATCCGGCGGGCAACGCCTGCGGCAGCCTGCTGGTGATCGAGGCGGCGGACCGCGCCGCGGCCGAGGCGTTTGCCGCCGGCGACCCCTATGCCAAGGCCGGCCTGTTCGAGAGCGTGGCGATCCGCCCCTATCGCGTGGTCTTCAAGGACGGGGCGCCGGCCTGATGGCGAAGCGCGCCGGGGCGGGGCGCCCTGCGGGGGCAGCGACGAAGCGCACCCCGACACAATACTGGCTGGTGAAGTCGGAGCCCGACGCCTTCTCCTGGGACCAGCAGGTCGCGAACGGGACCGAGCCCTGGACCGGCGTGCGCAACCACATGGCCAAGGCGAACCTGAAGGCGATGCGGGTCGGCGACCTGGCCTTCTTCTACCACTCCAACATCGGCAAGGAGATCGTCGGCGTGGTGGAGGTGGTGCGGGAGGCCTATCCCGACCCGACCGTCGGTCCGGACGACCCGAAGGGCGAATGGGTCTGCGTGGATGTGCGCGCCGTCGGGCCGATGCCGAAGCCGGTCGGCCTCGCCACCATCAAGGCGGATCCGGAACTGGCGGAGCTCGCCCTGGTGCGGCAGTCGCGGCTGTCGGTCATGCCGGTCGGCGCGGCGCATTGGGCGAAGCTCTGCGCCATGGGCGGCTGGACGCGCTGATGTCGGAGGTCGCGAGCAACGAGCGCGTGCTGTGCCGGCTGGAGGAGCTGCCGGAGGGCGAGAGCCGCGGCTTCCCGCCGGCGCCGGGCGGCTTCACCGGCCTCTTTGCGATCCGCAAGGGCAGCCGGGTGCATGTCTACGTCAATTCCTGCCCGCATATCGGCCTGCCGCTGGATCCCGCGCCGGACCGCTTCCTGGATGCGAAGCGCCAGCACATCGTCTGCTCGGCGCATGGCGCGCGGTTCCGGATCGAGGATGGCGAGTGCTTCTCCGGCCCCTGCTACGGCGAGAGCCTGGAGGCCGTTGCCGTGCGCATCGACGCCGAGGGCCGCGTGATCGTGCCCGCCGACGCGGGCATGTAGCAGGTCGCGGACCCCTCGATCGTCCTGGACTTCGGCTCGGCTGAGCCCATATCCTGGCTCGGATGAGCCGAAGGGCCTGCCATGTACCCCGTTGAGATCGCCAAGGTCGTGACCGCGCTGGGCGGGCGGCGCGCGCTCGGGGTGGAGCCGCGCTCGCTCGACGACCTGGCAGAGGCGATCGGCCAGGGCTTCCCGCGCTCGGTCGTCCGCGCCCTGGCCGCGACTGCCGTGCCCGACGACGCGGTCGGCGAGGTGCGGCGGCGGGTGGAGGCGCTCGTCGCCTCGCCG
Organism: Falsiroseomonas oryziterrae; assembly: GCF_021864505.1. Taxonomy (GTDB): domain Bacteria; phylum Pseudomonadota; class Alphaproteobacteria; order Acetobacterales; family Acetobacteraceae; genus Falsiroseomonas; species Falsiroseomonas oryziterrae. The sequence continues at coordinate 61 of NZ_JAKJIB010000196.1, read as the reverse complement.
GCCACACTGAAGCGCAGCCCGCGCCTGTCGCCGGCGGCGAGCGAACGAGCGGAGCGCCTGG
>NZ_JAKJIB010000195.1 GCF_021864505.1 Falsiroseomonas oryziterrae | reverse complement strand
CGAGGTCCGCCAGGCTCCGCGCCGACACCGTCTCGGCCGCGGCGGCGACCAGCGGTCCGTCGGCGCCGCGCAGGATCACGGGCGTCCCGCGCCGCAGCTCGGCCATCGCGCGATGCACGGCGCGCAGCGCCCGCGCCGCCTCGTCCGGGCCGGTGGCCCCTTCGTCACGTGCGTGCTCGCGCAGGTGTGAGGCGACGTGTCCTGTCAGTGTCATTCGATCTGTCCGTGGCTGGCCGGCCGATTCACGAAGCCGAATGTGGCGCGTACAAGGCGTTTGGGAGGGCCGAACGGCGCAAAAACATTCCGCACGTCAAGCGGAGGTGATCCTCCGTGAGGCGTTACAACACTTGCCCAGCCCGTGAACGGTGCGGCAATGTCCGGTCCGTGAGCAAGGGGGTGGCAGTCTTGGACTGTCGCGTGATCCTTGCATGGCGCAGGCGACGGGAGGACGACGCCTCCCGGACCCTCTTGGAGCGGAGCGAACATGGCCGGTCCCCGACCGATCCTCGTCGTGGACGACGACGAAGCGCTGCGCGAGACGCTGTCCGAGCAGCTGGCGCATGACGGCGAGTTCGCCCCCGAGCAGGCCGGCAGCGCGACCGAGGCGCTGGCGCGGCTCGCGGCGGAGGATGCTCGCTACGATGCGATCATCCTCGACATCGGGCTGCCCGACGGCGACGGGCGAGAACTCTGCGCCAGGCTGCGCAAGCAGGGGCATCGCATGCCGATCCTCATGCTCACCGGCGCGGACCAGGAGCAGGACATCGTCCGCGGGCTGGATTCCGGCGCGAACGACTACATCGCGAAGCCCTTCCGGGTGAGCGAGCTGACGGCCCGGCTGCGCGCGCAGCTGCGCGTCTTCGACAACTCCGAGGACGCGGTGTTCACCGTCGGCCCCTACACCTTCCGTCCCTCTGCGAAGCTGCTGCTCGAGGCGGCACGCAACCGGAAGATCCGCCTGACCGAGAAGGAGGCGGCGATCCTGAAGTACCTCTACCGCGCCGGCGGGCGACCGGTCGGCCGGCAGATCCTGCTGAACGAGGTCTGGGGCTACAACAGCGCGGTCACGACGCACACGCTCGAGACGCATATCTACCGCCTCCGCCAGAAGATCGAGCCGGACCCGTCCCAGGCGCGCCTTCTTCTCACCGAAGGTGGCGGCTACCGCCTCGACCCGCATGCGGGACGGAACACGCAGCAGGCGGCTTGACGCCCCACGACGGCGCCTTCGGCGCCGCCGCGGGGGCCCCGCATTAGCGCCAGTTCTGCCCTTATGGTTCATCTGCCGTGGCGAAACCACGGCAGGGTACCGGGGGGCGGCGCGTTGGCATGGTACGGCTCTCTCCCTCTCCCGCCTGGGCGGGAGAGGGTCGGGGTGAGGGTGGGATCCTCGGCCCGCCTCTACTCCAGGCGGCAAGCCTCGTCGAAGGACAGGCGCGGGCTGCGCGGGAACAGCCCCGCCGGATCGCCGTAGCCGAGGTTGACCAGGAAGTTCGACTTCCAGGTGGTGCCGGCCAGGAAAAGCTCGTCGACCTTCGTGTTGTCGAAGCCGCTCATCGCGCCGACATCGAGCCCGACCGAGCGTGCCGCGATCATTAGGTAGGCGCCCTGCAGCGTGCCGTTGCGGAAGGCGGAGGTCTCGGCGAAGGCCGGGTTGCCCGCGAACCACGACCGCGCATCGGCATGCGGGAAGAGGAAGGGCAGCTTCTCGTAGAACTCGACGTCATGCGCGACGATCACGGTGACCGGCGCGGTCATCGTCTTCTCGACATTGCCCGGGCTCAGCGCCTGCTTCAGCTTCGCCTTGCCCTCCGCCGTGCGCACGAAGACGAAGCGCGCGGGCGAGGAATTGGCCGAGGTCGGGGCGAACTTCAGGAGGTTGTAGACCTCCTCGAGCTTGGCGTCCGGCACCGGCCGGTCCTGCCAGGCGTTCTGGGTGCGGGCCTCGCGGAAGAGCTGGTCGAGGGCCTTGTCGTCGAGGGTGGTCGGATCGGACAGCACGGCGCGCTCCGGATGGTTGCGTCTGGCGCGCATATGGGGCGGGCCATGCGCGCTCCAGCCCGGGGCGCGCGCATGACCGTCATCACCAGCATGAATGGTGGGGCGGCGCCGTCAGCCCGGCGCCGGCCGGATCAGGCCTCGACCTGCTCCACGCGGACCACCTCCGGCACGTAGTGCCGCAGCATGGTCTCGACGCCGTGCTTCAGCGTGGCGCGGGAGGAGGGGCAGCCGCTGCACGCGCCCTGCATCCGCAGGCGCACGACCCCCTCGCGGAAGCCGCGGAAGACGATGTCGCCGCCATCGCCGGCCACCGCCGGGCGGACGCGGGTGTCGAGCAGTTCCTTGATCTGCGCCACGACCTCGCCGTCGGCGGCGTCGAAATCCTCGTCCTCGACCGCTTCCTCGACGCCCTCCACGACCGGCAGGCCGGCCAGGTAGTGCTCCATGATGGCGCCGAGCACGCGCGGCTTGAGGCGCTGCCAGTCGGCGTCCTCGGCCTTGGTCACCGTGACGAAGTCATTGCCCAGGAACACGCGCGCCACGTCGCCGACGCCGAAGATGCGGGCCGCAAGCGGGCTTCGCCCCTCGGCCTCGGCGGCGCCGGTGAAGTCGGCGGTGCCGCGCCCGCCCATCACGTCCCGCCCAGGCAGGAACTTGAGGGTGGCGGGGTTCGGGGTGCCTTCCGTCTCGATGAACATCGTGTCGCAGTCCGTTGCGCTGGCTCTTTGATTGCAGACCTATGTGGTCCGTTTTCCGGCCTGCTGCAACGGCGGGGGCAGGCGTGGCTCATCCCTCTTGATGCGAATGATTCGCAATTGCATAAGGGGGCGGCCGGAGACACCACATGACCCCACGCCACCCCGCCCGCCTGTCCCGCCGCACCCTGCTGCGCGCCATCCCGCTGCTCGCAGTGCCAACGGTGGCACGCGCGCAGTCGCAGCCGCTCCGCCTGGTCGTCGCCTCGGCGGCCGGCGCGAATGCCGATGTCGTCGCCCGTCTGCTCGCCGCCGCCTGGGAGCCCGAGCTCGGCCGTCGCGTGCTGGTCGAGAACCAGCCCGCCGCCGCCGGCTCCCGCGCGGTCGAAGCGGTGGCGCGCGCCGCGCCGGATGGCGAGACGCTGCTCTTCGGCACCGTCTCCCAGCTCGTGATGAACCTCGCGCTCTTCGACAGCCTGCCGGTGGATGTCGAGCGCGCGATCCGCGGCGTGGCCTTCGTCAACCGCGTGCCGATGGCGCTCTGCGTCCCGGCCGGCGAGTCCGCCACCGATCTGCCAGGCCTTCTCGGCCGCATGCGGATCGAGCAGGGGCCGATGCAGTACGGCTCGGGGCCGGCGGGCACGACGACCCATGTCGTCGGCGCGCGCTTCGCGCAGGCGGCCGAGATCACGCGCGGCGACCTCGTGCATGTGCCCTACCAGTCGAGCGCGCTGGCGCTGACCGACCTGATGGCCGGGCGCCTGACCTTCATGTTCGACGCCGCGGTTACCGCGCTGCCGCATCACCGCGCCGGCCGGCTGCGCATCCTCGGCATCGCCGCCGAGCGCCGCCTGCCCGCCGCTCCCGACATCCCGACGATGGCCGAGGCCGGGCTGCCTGGCTTCACCGGCGGGACCTGGAACTCGATCGCGGCGCCGGCCGCGCTGCCCGACGCGGTGGCGGAGCGGCTGAACGCGCAGCTCGCCGGCCTGCTGGCGCGGCCCGAACTGCGCGAAAGGCTGGAGGGCATGGGCAGCGAGCCGATCGGCCCTGCCAAGTCCCCGCGCGAGGTGGACGCCTTCTATGCGGCCGAGCGCGCGGTCTGGATCCCGCTGATCCGCAACGCCGGCATCCGCGCGATGTGAAGCGCGTGACGCGTCAGGTGACGCGCTCCAGTTCCTCTTCGCTGAGGTCGCCGGGCACGATCGTCATCGGCACGGCGAGCTTCGCCGCGTAGCGCCCGGCCAGCGCAGAGATCAGCGGGCCCGGCCCCGACCCGCCGGTCGCCGCGGCAAGCACGAGGATCGAGATGCGCGGATCCTCCTCGAGCAGCGCGAGCAGCTCGTCGCGCGGATCGCCCTCCCGGATCAGCAGGATGGGAATGCCGCCGGTGATCTCGTTCACCTCGGCCGCCATGGCGGAGAGCAGCTTTTCGGCATCCTGCCGCCGCTCCTCCGCCAGCATGGCGCCGACACCCGCCCATTCGACCTGGCCGGCCGGCTCGATCACCCGCAGCAGCGCCACGCGCCCGCCGCTCTTCTTCGCGCGCAGCGCGGCGTAGCGCAGCGCCACCCGGCGCTCCGCGCTGTCGTCGACCACCACGAGGAACACGCGGTCGCGGCGGGCCTGGGCCGCCGCCTCGGCTGCTGTCTCGCCCATCAGCTCCTCCGGAACAGGACGCTGCCGAGCCAGCCGGCCAGGGCAGCGAGGACCACGCAGGCCAGCCCGTACAGCATCGGCTGGTTGCGCGCGACATCGGCGATCTGCGCCGCCGTGCCGACACGCACGACGTCGAGCTGCAGCTCCTGCCGCGCCGCCACCCGGCCGGCGCGCACCAGCATCACCTGCACGCGATAGGTGCCGGTCGTGACGGTGGACGGCACCGGCAGCCGCGCATGGAACAGCCGCCCGCCCGAGACCTCGACCGGCGCCGCCTGGTCCACCCACAGCCCGTCGCGCTGCTTCAGCTCCCGCAGCGCATCCCGGAACTGCGGCCCCCGCGCGCCGAGCTGCGGCAGCGGGATGAGATCGAGTCCGAGCCGCTGCTCGCCGCGCTCGTCGGCGGCCAGCATCTCCTCCACCGCCCGTGTCCCGGCGAGGGCCCAATAGGCGGGGATCCGGTTGAACCGCGCTGTCGGGCCGTTGATCCAGAAGCCGAGCACCTGGATCTTCTCGCGCACCACCATGGAGGTGAGCGGGCCGGTCGCGAGCACGACGATCTCGTCGCCGCGCTCGCCGATCAGCCGCTCGGTCGCGCCGAAGACGAGAATCTCGCCGCCGGTGAAGGCGGTCGTCACCTCGATGCGCCGCTCCGCGAGTTCGGCGGCGAGCGGCGGTGGCGGCACGGGCGCGGGCTGCGCCCGTGCGACGCCGAGGCTCGCGAGCAGGCCGATCGCGGCCAGCGCGCCGCGCCAGGCGACGGTGTGGGGCTGCGGGTGAGTCACGGCGCCGGCCCGATCACGAACAGCTCACCCGGGACCCGCAGCAGGTCCCACAGCAGCGCGCCGGCCACCGCGAGCACCAGGACGCCGAGCAGCGCGCGGGTCTCCTCGCCGCGCAGCTTGCCGCCCATGGCCGCGCCGAACTGCGCGCCGGCCACGCCGCCGGCCAGCAGCAGCATGGTCAGCACGATGTCCACGCTGCCGATCTGGACCGCTTGCAGGAAGGTCACGTTGGCGGTCACGAAGACGACCTGGAACAGCGAGGTGCCGATGACGATCGAGGTCGGCATCCCGAGCAGGTAGATCATCGCGGGCACGAGCATGAAGCCGCCCCCGACGCCCATCACGGCGGAGAGCAGGCCGATGAAGAAGCCGACCAGCAGTGGCGGGATGACGGAGATGTAGAGCCGCGACTTCCGGAACCGCATCTTCAGCGGCAGGCCGTGGATCCAGAAATGCTCGTGCAGCCGCGCCGGCCGGCTGCCCTTGCGGCGCAGGATCGCACCGACGCTCTCGCGCACCATCAGCGCGCCGACCGTGCCCAGCACGACCACGTAGAAGATGGCGACGGCGAGGTCGACCTGCCCCGCACGGCGGAGGAAGGCGAAGAGCTGCACGCCGGCGAAGGAGCCGACGAAGCCGCCGACCAGCAGCACCGAGCCCATCCGCACATCCACGTTGCCGCGCCGCCACTGCGCGATCAGGCCGGAGACGGAGGCGCCGAGCGTCTGGTTCGCACCCGATCCCACCGCGACGGCGGAGGGGATGCCGATAAGGATCAGCAGCGGCGTCAGCAGGAAGCCGCCGCCCACGCCGAACAGGCCCGAGAGCCAGCCCACGCCGAAGCCGATGCCCAGCAGCAGCAGGGCATCCACCGACATCTCGGCGATCGGCAGATAGACCTGCATCCCACCATCCGGTCAGCGCCCCGCGGCGAGAGACGCGAGGTGGCGGGACGAAGGCGGCTGGCCCGCCGGGCACTTCCCGCAAGCGCCCACGCAGCGATTCTCCCCCTGTCGGAGGGTCTCGGCAAGCACCCCTCGGCGCACCGGGTGCAGGCCGGGCGCCTTGAGCCGCGCGCGAGGATTTCTGCGGGCCCGCACCACGATGACCGACGCCCGCTGGGCGCCGCCAGCGCCGTTCCGGAAGGTGCCCCGGCGCTGCCGCCACGCATTTCCTGGGGCGCGGTGCTCGCCGGCGCCATCGCCACGGTCCTCGGCGTCCGCATGGGGACGCGCCGCAGGCTCGCGGACGGCGATGCCCGGACCACCTGACGCGGGACGGCCTGAACCGGACGCTGGCTGGCTGTCGATCGCACATGACAGCGGGCCCCGCGGCCGGTTAAGTGGCGGCATGCTCTCTCGCCGCACGCTTCTCGCGGCAGGCCTCGCCCTGCCCGCGCTCCGCCCCGCAGCCGCGCAAGGCGCGACCAGGGTCAGCCTGCTTCACCTCAACGACTTCCACAGTCGCCACGAAGGCGCGCAGGCCAATGGCGCGGCGTGTCGCGCGGACCAGCCCTGCCTGGGCGGCAGCGCGCGACTGGTGGGCGCGGTGAAGGCCGCGCGCGCCGCGGCTGCCGGAGAAGGGCGCGGCGTGCTGGCGCTCGACGGCGGCGACCAGTTCATGGGCAGCCTGTTCTACACGGTGCATCGCGGCCTGGCCGAAGCCGCGATCCAGCAGGCCTGGGGCGTGCAGGCCATGGCGCTCGGCAACCACGAATTCGACCACGGGCCTGAAAATGCGGCGCGCTACATCCGCGCGCTCGGCGCGCCGGTGCTGGCCGCCAACCTCGACACGACGGACGAGCCCGCGCTGCACGGCCTCGTGCGGCCCTTCACGGTCTTCCAGCACGGCGGCGCGCGCATCGCGGTGATCGGCCTGATCACCGAGGAGACGCCGACCATCGCCTCGCCCGGCCCGCGGCTCCGCTTCCGCAACTCCGAGGAAGCGGCGGAGCGCGCCATCGCCGAGGCGCGCGCGGCGGGCCCCGCGACGGTCGTGCTGCTGTCGCATCGCGGGCTCGCGGCCGACCAGCGCTTGGCGCAGCGCATCCGCGGCGTGGACGTGATCGTCGGCGGTCATTCGCACACAATCCTCGCCAACATCCCGGGCGCGGCGGGGCCGCATCCCGTGGTGGTGGACGGGCCGGACCGCGCGGTGCGCATCGTGCAGGCCGGCGCGCTCGGCCGCTTCGTCGGCCGGCTCGACCTAGACCTGGCGCCGGACGGGCGCGTTACGGCGCATGGCGGCGAGGCGGCAGAGGTCGCGCCCGCGCTCGCCGAGGACGC
>NZ_JAKJIB010000194.1 GCF_021864505.1 Falsiroseomonas oryziterrae | reverse complement strand
TCTTGCGCGGCGTGCGAGACGACCGGGCAGAGGCCGCGCGGCTCGGCGCCGCCGCCGCCGCCTTCGCCGAACGGGAATGGAGCGCGGCCGCCTACCGCGCGCGGCTGGCTGCGCTCGGCCTGCCTGTGGGCGGCGCATGAGCCTGCGCATCCTGCTCTGGTACTGGGGCCGCCGCGGCGGCGGCGCGCAGTTCACGCTGGGACTGGCGCGCGCACTCGCGCGCCGGGACGACGTCGCGCTTTCGCTCGCCCTCTCGGCGCAGGGCGAGCTGGCGCCGGCGTTCCACGACCTCGGCGTGCCGGTCTCGCTCACCGACACCTATCGCGACCTGGCCGGCTTCCTCGCGGCCACGCCGCGGATTCCCTTCGCCGCGCGGGCCCTGCGCCGGCAGGCGGCCGGCTGCGACGCGGTGGTCTCCGCCATGACGCATCTCTGGACGCCGCTCGTCGCGCCGGGGCTCGCGCGCGCCGGCGCCGCCTTCGTGCCCGTGGTGCACGACGCCTCGCCGCACGCGGGCGACTTCGGCTGGGCCTGGAACTGGCGCCTGGGCCGGGAACTCGCCGCCGCCCGCGCCGCGGTCGCGCTCTCCGACGCGGTCGCGCGCGACCTGTCGGCGCGGGCGCCGGGCCTGCCCCAGATCCGGATGACGCTGCCGGCGCTGCTGTCGGAGCGCTTGCCCCGGGTGCCGGGCGAAGGGCGCCTGCTCTTCTTCGGGCGGCTCCGGGCCTACAAGGGCCTCGACCTGCTGCGCGACGCCTTCGACCAGGTCCGGCTTCGACACCCGACCGCGACGCTGCGGGTCGTCGGCGAGGGCGACGTGGGCAGCCTTGCGCCAGGGCTGGACCGCCTGCCGGGCGTCACGGTGGAGCCGCGCTGGGTGCCGGAGACCGAAGTGCCGGCGCTGCTCGCCCAGGCGGACCTGGTCGTCCTGCCCTATCGCGAGGCGACGCAGTCCGGGATCGTGCCTCAGGCGCTCGCCATGGGCGTGCCGGTGGTCGCGACCCCGGTCGGCGGCCTGACCGAACAGCTCGCCGCCGGCGGCGGGCTGATCGCCCGCGATGCCTCGGCTCCCGCACTGGCCGACGCCCTGGCCGCGGCCCTCGAGCCGCGCAGGCTGGAGGCCCTGCGCGGCGCCGTGGCCCAGGCCGCGGAACTGGTCAATGACTGGGACACCCCGGCCGCGAGCCTCGTCGCCGGGCTGCGGGGCGTCGTCGGCCGCTGAGGCGGATCAGCCCGCCAGTGCCTCCTCCAGGCCTGCGCAGAAGCAGTGATAGAGCACCAGATGCACCTGCTGGATCGCGGGCGTGAAGCGCGACGGCACGGCGAAGAGATGGTCCGTGAGCGGCGCCATCCGCCCGCCGCCCTCGCCGGTGAAGCCGATGGTCGTCATCCCGAGCCGCCGCGCCGCCTCGAAGGCCAGCACGACATTGGCCGAGTTGCCGGAGGTGGACAGGCCGATCAGGACCCCGCCCGGCTCGGCATAGGCCTCGACCTGCCGGGCGAACACCGTCGCATAGTCGTAGTCGTTGCTCCAGGCGGTCAGGACCGCCGCGTTGGAGGACAGGCAGATCGCCTTGAGTGCCCGCCTCTCCTTCAGGAAGCGCCCGACCAGCTCGCCGACGATGTGCTGGGCGTCGGCCGCCGAGCCGCCATTGCCACAGACCAGCAGCGGCTTGCCCGCCGCGAGGGCGCGTGCTGTGGCCGCGACGGCGGCATCCATCCTCGCCGCCATGCCGGCGCCGCGCGTCGCCTCGAGCAGCGCCTCGGCATCGGCGAGCCAGGCATCGAGCGAGGGTGGCATCGCTGGAACTCCGTCAGGGCCGGCCGCGTCCGGCCGCGCCCGCTTAACCCACCCGGGCGGAGGGGTCGAGGCGTCGTCCCGGCCGTGCCGCGCGGGCGAGGCCGCGGCGGAGATCGACACGCCTTGCGCAGTCGCGGGACCGCGGACCATAGAGCCGGGTGGACCCGCTGGGCGCCCGGCCCAGCCGCGCCGCCAAGCCGACGCCGCAGATGCCAATGCAGGGGAAACCGCCCGTGACCGCGCTCGACGTCCTCGACCAGATGGTCGCCATCCGGCGCGCCGGCAATTTCGAGGCGCGCGGCTTCCCGCTGCAGGGCCCGCTGCTCGTCTCGACGCGCCGCTTCGCCGACCACCGCGGGGTGTTCACGGAGACCTACAGCCAGCGCGACTTCCGCGCCCTCGGCATCGCCGACGACTTCGTGCAGGACAACCAGTCGCGCTCGACCGCCATGGGCACGGTGCGCGGGCTGCACCTGCAGACCGCGCCCGCGCCGCAGGCGAAGCTCGTGCGCGTGCTGCGCGGCCGGATCCTCGACGTGGCGGTGGATTGCCGCGCCGGGTCGCCCACCCGCGGGCAGCATGTCGCGGTCGAGCTCTCGGCCGAGAACGGGCTGATGCTCTACGTCCCGGTCGGCTTCGCGCATGGGTTCGTGACGCGCGAGCCCGATACCGAGGTCGCCTACAAGATGAGCGGCTTCTACGCGCCGGCCTGCGAGGCGGGGATCCTGTGGAACGATCCGGCGCTCGGCATCGACTGGGGCATCCGCGCCGCGGATGCCGTGCTGTCCGCGAAGGACGCGCGCCTGCCGACCCTCGCCGCGCTGGGCGACATCCGATTCTGATGCGCGTCCTCGTCGCCGGCCGCGAGGGGCAGGTCGCCCGCGCCCTCGTCGCGCGCCTCGTGCCTGACGGGCACGTCGTGACCGCGCTCGAGCCGCCCGAGCTCGACCTGACCGACCGCGCCGGGATCGCCGCGGTGGTCGAGCGCGCGGCACCCGACCTCGTCGTCAACGCCGCCGCCTACACCGCCGTCGATCGCGCCGAGGACCAGCCCGACCTGGCGCAGGCCGTGAATTGTACCGGCGCCGCCTGGCTGGCCGAGGCAGCGGCGGCGCGCGGCGCACCGTTTGTGCATTTCTCGACAGACTACGTCTTCGACGGCCTCAAGGGCGCACCCTATGCCGAGACCGACGCCCCGAACCCGGCCGGCGTCTACGGCGCGACGAAAGAAGCCGGCGAACGGGCGGTACTCGCCGCGAACCCGCGCAGCGCGGTGATCCGCACCGCCTGGGTGTGCAGCCCGGACGGGGCCAACTTCGTCAAGACGATGCTGCGCCTGGCGAAGGAGCGCGAGGAGATCCGCGTCGTCGCCGACCAGCATGGCGCGCCGACCTTCGCGGCCGACCTCGCCGACGCGGTCGCCCGCATGGCGCCGCGCCTGCTCGCCGCCAAGGCCGGGGACGAGGCCTTCGGGCTGTTCCACCTGAGCGGCACGCCGCACACCACCTGGCACGGCTTCACGGCCGAGATCCTGAAGCAGGCCGCCCGGCGTGGCCATCCCGCGCCGCGGCTCGTCGCGATCACGACGGACGAATACCCCACAAAGGCGCGGCGGCCGCCCGATGGCCGCCTCAATTGCGGGAAGATCCTGCGGGTGCATGGCGTGGCGGCTGCCGACTGGCGCGTCTCGCTCGGCCGCTGCCTCGACGTCCTGGTCGGGCCGGTCAAGGAGAATGAACGATGAAGGGCATCGTGCTCGCCGGCGGCGCCGGCACGCGGCTGCACCCGGCGACGCTCGCCGTCTCGAAGCAGCTCATGCCGGTCTACGACAAGCCGATGGTCTACTACCCGCTGTCGGTACTGATGCTGGCCGGCATCCGCGAGGTCATGCTGATCTCGACGCCGCACGACATGCCGCTCTTCCAGCGCCTGCTCGGCGATGGCACGCCCTGGGGCATCCGCATCGCCTACACGGTGCAGGAGCGCCCGGACGGCATCGCCCGCGCGCTGACGCTGTCGGAAGAATTCCTCGCCGGCAGCCCGAGCACGCTGGTGCTCGGCGACAACCTGTTCCACGGCCACGATCTCGAAGGACGGCTGAAGGAGGCGCGCGCGGAGGCCGGGCGGGGCGCCACCGTCTTCGCCTACCGTGTCGCCGACCCCGAACGCTATGGCGTGGTGGAGTTCGACGCCGCAGGCCGCGCGCTCAGCCTCGAGGAGAAGCCGAAGCAGCCGCGCTCCGACTGGGCGGTCACCGGCCTCTATGTCTATGACGGCCGCGCGCCCCGGATCGCGCGCAACCTGAAGCCCTCGGCGCGCGGCGAGCTCGAGATCACCGATCTCAACAAAGCCTACCTGGCCGAAGGCAGCCTGCGCGTTACGCGGCTTGGCCGCGGCTATGCCTGGCTCGACACCGGCACGCATGACAGCCTGCTCGAGGCCGGCGAGTTCGTCCGCGCGATCGAGAAGCGCACCGGCCAGAAGGTCGCGAGCCCCGAGGAGATCGCCTGGCGCATGGGCTTCATCGACGACGCGCAGCTCGCCGCCATCGCCGCGCCGCTGCGCAACTCCGGCTACGGCAAGTACCTCGAAGGGCTGCTGGCCCATGACGGCAAGGCGCGCTGAGATCCCATGACCATCCTCGTCACCGGCGGCCTGGGCTTCATCGGCTCCGCCGTCATCCGCCGCCTGATCCGCACCACCGATCACGTCATCGTTAACGTGGACAAGGAGACCTACGCGGCCAGCCACGACGCGCTGGAAGAGGCGCGCGGCCACCGGCGGCACATCCACCTCAAGGCCGACATCTGCGACGCCGAGGCGATGCACGCCGCCTTCGCGCAGTGGAAGCCCGAGGTGGTGATGCACCTTGCCGCTGAGAGCCATGTGGATCGCTCGATCGACGGCCCGGCGGAGTTCATCCGGACCAACGTCGTCGGGACGCAGGTGCTGCTGGAAGCGGCGCGCGCGCACTGGTCCGCGTTGGAGGGCGCGGCCAAGGCCGCCTTCCGCTTCCACCACATCTCGACCGACGAGGTGTTCGGCGCGCTGGACCACGGCGACCCGCCTTTCGATGCGACGACGCCCTACGACCCCCGCAGCCCCTACAGCGCGTCGAAGGCCGCCTCCGACCACCTGGTGCGCGCCTGGCAGCACACCTACGGCTTCCCTGCCTTCGTCTCGAACACGACGAACAACTACGGCCCCTGGCAATTCCCCGAGAAGCTGATCCCGCTGGTCTCGCTCAACGCGCTCGAGGGCAAGCCCCTACCCGTCTATGGCGACGGCTCGAATGTCCGCGACTGGATCCATGTGGACGACCACGCGGAGGCGCTGTGCCTGGCCGCGCTCGGTGGCGGCAAGCCGGGCGAGACCTATTGCATCGGCCCGCGGCAGGAGCGGACGAACCTCGAGGTCGTGAAGGCGATCTGCGCCACGCTCGACCGCCTGCGCCCCGATCCTGCCGGCCCGCGCGAGCGGCTGATCACCTTCGTCAAGGACCGCCCGGGCCACGATTTCCGCTACGCGATGGACCCGAGCCGCGCGGAGGCGGCGCTGGGCTGGCGCGCCCGGCACGATTTCGAGACGGGGCTGGAGGCGACGCTGCGCTGGTATCTCGACCACGAATCCTGGTGGGGCCCGATCCGCGCACGGCGCTATGCCGGGGAGCGGCTGGGGCAGGGCAAGAGCGCCTGATGCCGCGTCAGGCCGCGTCGAATCCTGTGGCACCCGGCGTGACGGCGGCGGCATCAGGCCGCAGCGCCTCGCACCACGCCACCGCCTCCGCCACCCCAACGCGGCGCCCAGCCTCTCCGTAGAACACCCCCCGCACCTGCGTCGTCGCCTGGAGCGCGGCCAGGAAGTCCGCCCGCAGCGCCGCATCCGGCGCCGCCGCCTCAGCCCAGAACGCGTCGAGCGCCCCCTGATGGGCCAGCCCCGGCACGTCCCATACCGCGCGGCCCAGCGCCTTGGCCGGCCGCTCCATCACGATCGCGCGCAGCCCCACCGTGCTGTTCACCGTCACCACCGCGCGCGATCCCGCGATCATCGCATCCAGCGTGCCGTGATGCGCGACATGCACGCGCTCCGTCACGCCCGCCGCCGCGGCGATCGCCGGAATCCGCCGGCCCCAGCGCTTCAGGCAGGGATCCAGCGGATGCACCTTGACGATCAACTGCCCGTCGCGCGGCGCATGCTGCGCGAAGGAGCGCACGACCTCGCGCAGCGGCGTGTCCATGTCCGGATAGTCGGAATAGGCGCGGATGGAGAAGTCCGTCTCCATCTGCATCGCAAACACCCAATACGGCTTGCCCTGCACGTGTGCCAGCACGCGCGCGCCCTCCGCACGCTCGGCGCCGCGTCGCAGCAGCCGCCAGCCGATCCCCGCATAGGTCGCCAGCGGATGATGCAGGTGGTGGCTGCGGTAGTGCGGAAAGGGCCACGGCAGCATGTTGGCCAGGTGGTACAGCACGTCCCAGACAGCCTGGCGGCGGAAGTCGTCCTTGTAGCGCTCCGTCAGGTCGGCGGGCGGCAGGCCGGCGGCAAGCGCACGGATCGCCTCCGGCTCGCGCGGAAAGCGGCTGTCGCCGCCCATCCCGTCGCGCTCCAGCGTGATCCAGTCAGGACGGAAGTAGCCGAAGTCGGTGACGGTCACAGCAACGCCGCGCTCGCGCGCCGCCGCGATCGCCACGCGATGGCATTCCCGCTGCTCGCCCAGCAGCACGAGGTCGGTGACGGCCCAGCGATCCATCGCGTCGGCCACGAATCCGGGCCAGGCCTCCACGCGGCCGGTGAAGTCCTCGGCCACCCCCGGCGCGCCGCGCCAGAACAGCTTGTCGCCGAGGTTCAGGTTGATCCGGTGCACCGCATGCCCGCGCGCATGCAGCCCCGCCGCCACCTCGGCGAAGAAGGGGCTGATCGGCCCCTGCAGGAACAGGAAGCTGCGTCGTACCGGAGACGGTTCCGGCTCCGGCAGGGTGACGTCGCGGGGGGACATGCGGGCCGATACCTCCGGCCGGATCACCACGCTGTCAATCGCCGCGCCAGAGCCGCCAGCGCCCGGTCTCCGGCGCGCCGAGCCGCGCCATGACGTTCCGCATCGCGGCGTTCTCCTCGAGGATCCAGGAGATCTCGACCTCCCCCCAGCCGCACCGCGCCGCGATCCCGATCGCCTCCGCCAGCAGCGCGCCCGTCGCCAGCGCACCGGCCGGCTTGCCGCGCAGCGCGCGCGCGACGCCCAGCATCGGGATTCGCGCCGATCCCGTGCGGCCCAGCAGCGCCGGCAGCAGCCGCGCCCAGCCGAAGGGCAGCAGCCGTCCATCGGCGGGCAGCGCCGGCTCGATGTTCGGCACGACGGCGACGAGACCGATCGCGACGCCGTCCCGCTCGGCGAAGATCACCTCGCCGGCGAGCAGCAGCGGCCGCAGCAGCTTTCCCATGGTCTCGACCTCGGCCGGGCGCAGCGGCACCGCGTGCCGGTTCTCCGCCCAGGCCTCGTCATAGAGCGCCGCGACGCGCCGGACCTCGGCCGCGTAGTCGCGCCGGTCGAGCGGCCGCAACCGCAGCCGCGCCGTCCCGTCGTCGCGCCGCGCGGCGAGCGCGGGGGTCGGAAGGGCAGACGTCCGAGC
>NZ_JAKJIB010000193.1 GCF_021864505.1 Falsiroseomonas oryziterrae | reverse complement strand
CCGAGCAGCGTCCCGGCCGCGAGCAGGGCCGCGCCCGCCAGCATCACCGCCCGGTCGCGCCGCCCCGCCTCCAGCAGCCGCGGCACCACCAGCGCCGCGGCCATCGAGCCGAGCCCATAGGCCGCGAGCGCCACCGCCACCGCATCGTCGCCGAGCCCGAGGTCGCGCCGCACCAGCACCACCGTGTTCACCAGCACCATCGCGCCCGCCGCAGCCACCGCTAGGTTCAGCGCGAGCAGCCCGCGCAGCGGCGGCGCGGCGAGATAAAGCCGCAGCCCCCGCGTCACCCGCGCGCACCACCCCTCCGCCTCGGCCGGCTGCGGCGTCGGCAGCATCACCGACCGCACCAGCAGCGCCGAGGCGACGAAGCCGAGCGCCGTGCCCGCGAAGAGCCAGTGGAAGCCGATCACCAGCAGCAGCGCGGCGGCGAGCAGCGGGCTCGCCAGCGCCTCGGTGTCGTAGGCGAGGCGCGAGAGCGACAGCGCCCGCGTGTACTCCGCTTCGTCGGTCAGGATATCGGGGATGGTCGCCTGGAAGGTCGGCGTGAAGGCGGCCGAGGCGGATTGCAGCACCGCGATCAGCAGGTAGACCTGCCAGACCTCCGTCACGAAGGGCAGCACCAGCACGATCGCCGCGCGCAGCAGGTCGAGCCCGACCAGCAGCGCCCGCCTTGGCAGCACATGGGCGAAGCCGCCCGCCACCGGCGCGATCGCGACGTAGCAGACCATCTTGATGGCGAGCGCCGTGCCGAGCACCGCGCCCGCCTCCGCCCCCGCCAGATCGAAGGCCAGCAGCCCGAGCGCGACGGTGGCGAGACCGGTGCCGATCAGCGAGAGGATCTGCGCCGCGAGAAGGCGGCGATAGGTCGGGTGGCCGAGGGGCGAGAACATGCCGCCGACGGCTGGCGCGCCTATTTCAGCGGCTGGTGCGCCTTGTCGAGCAGCCGGCCGAGCCAGCCCTTCTTCGCCGGCTCCGCCGCCTTCGTTTGGGCCAGAGCTTCCTTCGCCGCCTCGGCGGCCTCGGCCTTCGCGCGCTTGTCCTTCTCGACCAGCCACTTCTCGAGCGTCATGCCCGCCTTGGCGGCGCGCCGCGCCTCGTAGGCGCGCTGGCCTTCGGTGAGTTCGCTGGGCTTGGTCATGGCGCAGTCTCCACGCGCGGTGTCCAACGGCCGCGCGGGCCCGGACAGGCAGGGGTCGCCGCTGAATGGCCCCGCCGCCGCGCCGCCGCAAGAGGCCGTGCGCCGCCCTTGCGCGCCGCGCCGCCTCCGGGAATGGTCGCGCCATGGAACCCCGCGTGAAGGCCGGCATCTGGGTCTCGATGGCCACCCGCCTCTCGGACGCCGCCGGCCGCCCCGCCGTCGTGGTCCGCAAGGGCGACCCGGATTCCGGCGGCGTGCTGTGCCTGCTGCGCGGCCGCGCCGGCCTCGTCGTGCTCTCCCAGGTCCGCGACGCCGAGGGCCGCCCCGCCTGGCTGCGCGCCACCGGCGAGGCGCCCGTGGATGACGCGACGGCCGACGCCTATGTCGAGCGCCAGGTGAAGCGCGACCCCGACCTCTGGGTCGTCGAGTTCGAGGCCCCCGACTTCAAGCCGCCCTTCGAGGCACGGCTGCTGTAGCGCTGCCCGCAGCGCGACCGCGGGCGGATCACGCCGTCGCGAAGCCGGAACGAGCCGCTTGGCGTGCTGCGCGCGCCGGCTATGCTCGGGCCATGGCGTCGCACGCCCACACCGATGTCGATCTGCCGCGCGAGGCGGCCGTCACCCACGGCTTCATGGCCGTCGGCTTTGCGGCCGTGACGGTGTTCATCTCCTCCTACCTGCCCTGGCCCTGGGTCTTCGACATCTACGACCCGGAGTTCAACCCGATGGTCGCGCTGCCGCTGATGCTGGCGGGCGTCACGGTCCTGGAGACGGTGCGGACCGTCCGCGCCGTGCAGCGCCATCGCCGCTTCGGCGGCGCGACCCTCGAACTCGCCAATAGCGGCCCGCTCCCGCTCGGCGCACGCCTGCGCGGCACGGTCCGGACGGCACGGCCGCTCAGCCCGACCGGCAACTACCGCGTCCTCGTCGCCTGCGCCGACATCCACGAGTTCACCAACCCCTACGACCATGGCGGGCCCTTCAGGGACTACGACTTCGTGGTCTGGAAGCGCGAGATCGAGGTGCCCGCCGCCGGCCTCGATTCGACGCGCGGCATTCCGTTCGACATCCGGCTTCCGGAGTCCGTCGGCCCGCGGCCCGAGCCCGCGATCCGCCCCACCGGATCGCGCTATTTCACCGCCAAGACGGCGATCATGATTCCGGGCCTGCGCCGGATCTGGACCCACAACAGCCCGCCCGTCGGCAGGACCTGGCTCCTCGAGGTATCGGCCCCCATGCCGGGCACCGATTTCCGCGCCGTCTTCCCGCTTCCTATCGATGATGCGTAGCGTTTCCGCGCCCGGTCGCGTCGCCGGCGCCGCGCCTTGGCCCAGTCGCGCGCAGGGTGGAGGCTACCGCCCGAACAGGCAGTTCAGCTCCGCCCCCGGCAGTCGCGCCCCGAGCGCGTCGAAGCGCCCCTCCTGCAGCCCCGCCACCGCCCGCGACAGCGCGCCCCAGGCGACGCCCGCCAGCGCGCCGCCGACGCTGACGCGCCGCACGCCGAGGGCTGCGATCTCCGACAGCGTCAGCCCGATCGGCCGCCCGACCAGCAGGTTCACCGGCTTCGGCGCGACCGCCCGCACCACCGCCGCGATCTCCTCCCGCGTCGAGATCCCCGGCACGTAGAGCACGTCCGCCCCGGCCTCCGCATAGGCCACGACGCGGCGGATGGATTCCGCCAGCGCGTCCGGATGGCCGGTGAGGAAACACTCGGCGCGCCCGACCAGGATCCCGCGCCCCGGCGCCGCATCCGCCGCGCGCCGCGCCGCGCGCAGCCGCGCCGCCGCGACTTCCAGCGGATAGAGGTTGCGCGTGTCGCCCTCATCCGCGTCCTCGACCGACAGCGCCGCCGCGCCCGCGGCGAAGCACCGCGCGCAGGCCGCCTCGACCTCCGCCGGCCCGGCGCCCTGACCGTCGCCGAAATCGACATTCACCGGCAGCGCCGTCGCCGCCGCGATCTCCGTCACATGCGCCAGCGTGTCATCGAGGCTCATGCCGCCATCCGGCAGCCCGCGCGCCCAGGCCGCGCCGCTGGACGTCGTCGCCAGCGCGACGAAGCCCTGCGCGGCCATCCAGCGCGCGCTGCCCGCATCCCAGGGGTTCGGCAGCAGGAAGCAGCCCGATCCGTGCAGCGCGCGGAAGGCCTCGCGCCGTTCCGCCAGCACCGCGGGGGGCAGGCTCATCCCTCCGTCCCGAAGCAGCGATCGCCCGCATCGCCGAGGCCCGGCACGATGAAGCCGCGCTCGTTCAGCTTCTCGTCGAGCGCGGCGGTGAAGATCGGCACGTCCGGATGCGCCGCCCGCAGCGTCGCGACCCCTTCCGGCGCCGCGACGACGCAGACGAAGCGGATCTGCGGCGCGCCCGCTTCCTTCACCCGCGCCACCGCCGCCACCGCGCTGCCGCCGGTCGCCAGCATCGGGTCGAACAGGATCGCGCCGCGCGTCGTCACCTCGGGCGGCATGCGCAGCAGGTACTGGCTCGGCTTCAGCGTGTGCTCGTCCCGCACCAGGCCGACATGCCCGACCGGCGCCTCCGGCAGCACCTGCATCGCCCCTTCCATCAGCCCGAGCCCCGCCCGCAGCACCGCGACCAGCACCGGCTCCGGCCCCGCCAGCTTGCGGTGGTCCATGGTCGTCAGCGGCGTGGTGACGCGCGCGACGGCGGCGGGCAGGTCGCGCGTCGCCTCGATGGTCAGCATGGCGCCGATCTCGGCGAGCAGCCGGCGGAAGCGGGGGGAGGGGGTGGCGACGTCGCGCAGCTCCGCCAGCCGATGGCTCAGCAGCACATGGTCCGCGACCTTGAGCCCGTCCATCATCCCTCTCCCTGGCGGCACGGCGTGCGGATCGCACCCCCCGCGCCCGGGCGCAAGGGTGGACGACGCTGCCCGCATCCTTCGTCCCTCACCGCGGGGCGGGGCCGGCATGGACGGGCGCGACCGGCGCGGCCGTCACCCCGCGTCGCACGGCGTGCGCCTCCGACACGGCGGCGCGCGCCGCGGCCAGCCGCTCACGTCGAAGCCGCGAACGCCTCCACCTGCTGCGTGTTGCCGGAGATCACCAGCAGATCGCCCACCTCCAGCACCGTCTCCGGCGTCGCATGGACGAAGTCGCGGCCCGACCGCTTCACCCCCACGACGGTGATGCCATAGCGCTTGCGGAGCGCGCATTCGGTCAGGGTCTTCCCCGCCTCGCTGGCCGGGACGCGCGTCTTGCCGATGGCCACGCCCTCGTCCAGCTCCATGAAGTCGATCAGCTTGCTGGTGACGAGATGGGCCACGCGCCGGCCCATATCCGCCTCCGGGTAGATCACATGGTGCGCGCCCGTCCTCTCCAGGATGCGGCCGTGCTTCGGGCCGAGCGCCTTGGCCCAGATGTCGGGCGTGCCGAGCTCGGTCAGCGCCAGGACCGTCAGCACGCTGGCCTCGATGTCGGTCCCGATCGCGACCACGGCGCGGCGGAACTCCTGCACGCCGAGCCGGCGCAGCGTCTCGCTGTCCGTCGTGTCGGCCTGCACGACATGGGTCAGGCGATCGGCCCAGGACTGGACGATCTCGGCGCTCTCGTCGATGCCGAGGACCTCGTGGCCGAGCTCGGCCAGCGACTGGGCAACCGCGCCGCCGAAGCGGCCGAGCCCGATGACCACGACGGCGTCGTCCGGGGGTGTCCTAGCCAACGATGGGGCGCTCCTCTGGATAGCGGAAGGGCGACTGGCCGCCACGCAGCGCGAGCGCGGTGGCGACGGTGATCGTGCCCACCCGCCCGACGAACATCAGCAGGATGATGACGCATTGCGCCGCCGGCGGCAGCGCCGGGGTAATGCCGGTGGACAGCCCGACGGTGGCGAAGGCGGAGACCACCTCGAACACCACGTCCCGCAGCGCGAACTCGCCGAGGCTGAGGATCGCCAGCGTGCCCAGCGCAACCAGCCCGACGGCCAGCAGCACGACGCTCAACGCCTGGCGCTGCACGTCGTGCGGCACGCGCCGGCCGAAGACGGAGGTGTCGGACTGGCCGCGCGCCACCGACCAGACGATCAGGCCGAGCAGGATGAAGGTGGTCACCTTGATCCCGCCCGCCGTGCCGGCGCTGCCGCCGCCGACGAGCATCAGCGCGTAGCTCACCGCCAGCGTCGCATCCCGCATCGCCCCGACATCGACCGTATTGAAGCCGGCGGTCCGCAGCATCACCGAATGGAACGCGGCGTTCGTGACCCGGTCCAGCGGCTGCAGCGCGCCGAGCGTCGCCGGGTTCGACCATTCGTAGAGCAGCACGCCCAGCATGCCGGCCGGCAGCAGGATCGCGGTGCCGAGCAGGGTGAGCTTCGTGTGCAGCGTCCAGCGGGACGGCTTGCGAGGGTCGCGCCGCAGGTCGAACAGCACGGGGAAGCCGATCCCGCCGACAATGACCGCGGCCCCGATGAGGCCCAGCACGACCGGATCGCGCGCAAAGCCGATCAGGCTGTCGGAGAAGGTGGAGAAGCCGGCATTGTTGAAGGCCGATACGGCATGGAACACCCCGTGCCAGGCAGCATCGGGCCAGGGCATGCCGAGCGTGGCGTGCAGCCGCAGCGCGAGGCCCGCCGCGACCGCGGCCTCCACCGCGATGGTCGTCAGCAGCACCAGCCGCAGCACGGCACGGACGTCGCCGAGCGCCAGGCTGCGCGTCTCCGCTTGCGCCACCAGGCGCGTGCCGAGCCGCAGCCGCCGCGCCACCAGCATCCCGAGCAGCGTCGCGCCGCTCATGATCCCGAACCCACCCACCTGGAAGAGCAGCAGGATGACGACGCGCCCGAAGCCGGACCAGTGCGTCGCGGTGTCGACGACGACGAGCCCGGTGACGCAGACCGCCGAGGTCGCGGTGAACAGCGCCACGAGGAACGGCGTCCCGACGCCGCCGGCGCTGGCCTGCGGCAGCATCAGCAGCGCGGTGCCGATCAGGATTGCCAGCAGGAAGGCCGCCGGGACGAGGCGCGCGGGATGGCGGAAGAGGCGGCTCAAGGCAGGTCTCTGTCGGCGTGGTCGAAGCGGGATGCGGACGCCCCCGGCCGACCGCGGTCAGCCCCCCATCCTAATCGACGCCGCGCCGACTGCCGAAACCCGGATCGGTGGGGATCGGGCCCGCCGCCGATCCGGACCTTGCCGGCCATGGCCGAGGCGGACATGCGCGTCCGCTCCGAGCGTCAGCCCGGCACGGCAGCCGCGGACGCGAAGCGGACGGTCCGCTCTCCGCCGATCCGCAAGCTCCCGGGCCGCGATCCGCAGCCTGCCTTCAGCCTATGCACGCCGGCGCGCCCTCTCAGCGATCCGTCAGCCGCAGCTCGATCCGCCGGTTGCGCGCATAGGCCTCCGGCACGTCGCGGTCATCCAGCGGCTGGGTGTCGCCGAAGGCGGCCGCGGCGACGCGGTTCGCCGGCAGACCCTCCGCGATCAGCAGCTGCGCCACCGCGATGGCGCGTGCGGCACTCAGCTCCCAGTTGCCGGCGAAGCGGCCGCGGATCGGCGTGCGGTCGGCATGCCCGTCCACCCGCAGCACCCAGGGCAGATCCGCCGGGAACTGCCGCGAGAGATCGATCAGCACGCGCCCGATCTCGCGGATCTGCTGCTGCCCTTGCGGCGAGAGATCGGCGCTGCCGACCGGGAACAGCACCTCCGACTGGAAGACGAAGCGGTCGCCGACGATCCGCACCTCCGGCCGGTCGCCCAGCACGCGCCGCAGCCGGCCGAAGAAGTCGGAGCGATAGGCCTGCAGCTCCTCGACGCGGGCCGCCAGCGCCGCGTTCAGCCGCTGGCCGAGCAGCGCGATCTGCGCGTCGCGGTCGCGGCCCTCGCTCTCCGCGATGTCGAGTGCCGCGGACAGCCGCGCGATCTCCGCCCGCAGCGCTTCCAGCTGGCGCGTCAGCAGCGCGACCTGCGCGCGGGCGCTTTCCGACAGCCGCGCGAACTCCCCGGCCTGCGCCTCCGCCGCGGCACGGCGCCGCGCCTCCTCGGCCGCCTGCGTCGAGGATTGCCCGACCAGCGCCTCCGCCGCCGCGCGCGCCCGTTCCGCCGCCTGACGCTGGCGTTCCTCGTCGCCGGCGCGCGCGATCGCCTCGCGCGCCTGGCGTTCCAGCTGGTCGCGCAGCGCTTCCAGCGCGCGGACCTGCTCGTTCAGCCGGGCGATGTCGGACAGCCGCGCCTCGATCGTCGCGCGGTCGGCCTGCACGGTGCGATCGAGCCGCTGCGCCTCCTCCCGCAACTGCGCGATGTCGCGCCGCGCCTGCTCCAGCGTCTGCCGCGCCGCGGCGAGGTCCCGCGCCAGCTGCTCCGCCTGCGCGCGTTGCTGCGCGAGGT
>NZ_JAKJIB010000192.1 GCF_021864505.1 Falsiroseomonas oryziterrae | reverse complement strand
CGCTCGCCGGCGCCGCGTTGCCGCTCGGCCTCATCCCCCGCCTGCCCGGCGTCGAGATCCGGCCGGCGCGCCGCATCGCCCTGGCGGGCGCGGTGCCCGTGCCGACGCAATGCGACGGCGATCCCACCGGGCCCTGTCCCGTCCTGATCGAGGACGCGCCCGGCCCGCTGCGGCTCCTGCTACCCTGAGATCGCGGTCCCGGAGGAGCGCGGCGCGGCGAGCGCCAGCACCACGGCCCAGACCCCGCTCGTCACGGCCACCGCCGCGCTGCCGAGCGCGACGAGAAGGACCAGCGTTCCGAACCCGACCAGCAGCACCGCCGCGATGCTCGACATGGCGAGAAGCGCGGCGAAGCCGGCCGTGAGGCAGAGGGCGACGAAGAGGGACCCGCTCGAATGTGGCATCGCTGTCCCATATATGCCCAGATCTTGCCACATTCCACTCACGCGAAGGGGAGAGCCGTAATCGCTCTCCCCCTGTGTCCCGTTGCGGAAGCGCGCCGTTCAGCCCGCCGCGGCGGGGAAGCGCAGCTGCTCGGCGGGCGGCATGTACTGGGCGGTGTAGAGGTCGGCCGCGTTCCATGGCTGGGCGATGTCGAAGGCGCTGCGGATCGTGTCCACCGCGCCCTGCACCCGCTGCATGGTGAGGTTGGCGAAGCCGCCCGAAAGCACCTCGGGCGTGCGGACGAACTCGAAATTCGCCACCAGCCGCTCGCGCTCGAGCGGCGCCGGCGCGGTCGCGTCGCGCCGCACCAGCGCGGCGATCGCGGCATCCGGGTCGCGCCAGGCCTCCACATGGCCGCGCACGATGGCGCGGATCATCGCCGTCACCACGCGCGGGTTCGCCTCCGCATAGGGGCGGCGCACCATCAGCGCGGTGGAGAGCAGCTGCACCCCGGCGGCGCTGTAGCGGAAGGACACGATGTCGGCCGGGTTCACGTTGACCGCGCGCAGGCTGAACACGCCCGAGGTCTCGAAGCCGGTGATCGCATCCGCGTCGCCGCGCGCCAGCATCGGCTCGCGCAGCTGCGGCGTCACCGTCATCCAGGTGATGCGGCTGGCGTCGATGCCGGCGGCGCGCGCGAAGGCGGGGAAGAACTGCCGCCCGGCGTCGGTCTCGGGTGCTGCGACGCGCTTGCCTTCCAGGTCCTTCGGGGTGCGGATCCCGGTGCGCCGCAGCGTCATTGCCGCCAGCGGGCTGCCCTGCGCCAGGACGAAGGGGCTGATGAGGTCGGTCTGCGCCTGGGTCATGCGCATCCGCAGCATCGGCGAGATGTCGGCGATGCCGAACTCGTAGGCGCCGGACTGCACCTTCACCGGCGTGTCGGCCGAGCCGAAGCCGCGGTCGATGGTGACGTTCAGACCCTCGTCGCGGAAGAAGCCGCGATCGAGCGCCATGAGATAGACGCCCTGCGGTCCCTGGAAGGCCCAGTCGAGGATGAAGCGCACATTGGTCAGCGCGGCCTGGCCTTTCGCGGCGAAGGGCGTGGCGAGGGGCGCGAGCGCGGCGGCGCCGAGCAGCGTGCGGCGGCGGGTGGTCATGTTCGTGTCTCCCGGCGGGGCCGTTCCGGCCCGCATCTCCGGGCAAATTGTCTAATCCGCGCGCGCGGCCGCAAGCGCGGAACGCCGGCGCGTCAGGGCGAAATCCAGAGCCGGCGCGGGGAACGCCCGCGGCGTGGGCAGGGCCTGCACGGCGCGCAGGCAGACGCGCGATCCCCGTTCATCCGGCTGTGCTGGGCGGCAGTTTCCGCCGCCGCCCGCCACCGCAACCCCGTTGCGCCCGCATCTCGCCGCGCGCGACGCTCGGCTTCGTGGACCACGACGTGCCGGACGGGCCGGCCATCGCCTGCCCCTATCACGGCTGGGCCTTCGGCGCCGACGGACGCTGCCGCAAGGTGCCGCAGGCGCATGAGCCGCTGCGCGGCATGAAGGGCGGCACCACGGGCCACCACGCGGCGGAACGCTACGGCTGGATCTGGGTCGCGCTCGAGGACCCGATCGCGGACATCCCCGACATCGCGGAGGCGCACGACCCGCGCTTCCGCCAGATCGACGAGTTCCACGAGGAATGGGACGTCGCCGGGCTGCGCCTGATGGAGAACAGCTTCGACATGGCGCACCTGTCCTACGTGCACGCCAACACCTTCGGCATCCTGGAGGAGCCGCGCCCCGCGCCAGTCGAGATCGAGCACACGCCCTGGGGCTTCGTCATGCGCGGCGAGGCGCCGGTGACGAACAAGGGCCTCTCGAAGGACCTCATCAAGACCGACAGCGAGCGCACGGTGCGCATGATCGAGGGCCGCTGGTTCCTGCCCTTCCTGCGCGCCAGCCGCATCGACTACCCGACCGGCCTGACGCATGTGCTGGTCACCGCCGCGACGCCGGTGGACGACCGCCGCAGCCGCATCTGCCAATGGGTCTACCGCAACGACGCCGAGGCCGACGCGCCGGCCGAGAAGGTGATCGCCTTCGACCGTGCCGTCACCATCGAGGACAAGGCGGTGCTGGAGAGCAGCACCTGGGACGTGCCGCTGTCCATGTCGGAGGAGCTGCACATGCCCTCCGACAAGCCCGGCATCGAGATGCGCCGTCGCCTCGCCGCCCTGCTCGCCGAGCATGGCGAGGCGGAGGCGCGGCTGCCGCAGGAGGCGTGAGCGGCTACCCGGCCGCGGACGGGAAGCGAAGCTGCTCCGCCGGCGGCAGGAACTGCGGCAGATAGAGATCGGCTGCTGCCAGCGGCGTCGCGATGTCGAAGGACGTCCGCACCGTGTCGATGGCGCCCTGCACCCGCGCCATGGACAGGTTGCCCCAGCCGCCCTGCAGCACATCCGGCGTGCGGATGAACTCGAAATTCGCGACCATCCGCTCGCGCTCCAGCGCCGGGTTGGTGGTGGGGTCGCGCCGCGTGAGCGACGCGATCGGCAGGTCCGGGTTCGTCCAGCTCTCGTTGTGCGCGCGCACGATGGCGCGGATCATGCCGGTGACGACGCGCGGATTCGCCTCGGCATAGGGGCGGCGCACCAGCAGCGCGGTGGAGAGCAGCGGCACGCCGGCCGCGGCATAGCGCATGGACACGATGTCGGCCGGGTTCACGTTCAGCGTGCGCAGGCTGAACAGGCCGGAGGTCTCGAAGCCCGCCATCGCCTCCGCGTCGCCGCGCGCCAGCATCGACTCGCGCAGCTGCGGCGTCACCGTCACCCAGGAGATGCGCGACGCATCGATCCCGGTGGCGCGCGCGAAGGCGGGGAAGAGCTGCCGTCCCGCATCCGTCTCCGGCGCCACGATGCGCTTGCCCTCCAGGTCCTTCGGCGTGCGGATATTGGCCCGGCGCAGGCTGATGATGGTGAGCTGGCTGCCCTGCTGGATCACGAAGGGCGTGACGAGATCCACATTCGGCTGCGTCAGCCGCATGCGGATGGTCGGCGAGAGATCGGCGATGCCGATGTCGTAGGCGCCGGACGCGACCTTGATCGGCGTGTCGCCCGATCCGAAGCCGCGATCCACCGTCACGTTCAGCCCTTCCTCGCGGTAGTAGCCGCGGTCGAGCGCCATCAGGAACGGCGCCTGCGGCCCGAGGAAGGCCCAGTCGAGGATGAAGCGCACATTGGTCAGCGCGCCCTGGCCCTTGGCGGCGTAGGGCGCGGCCAGCGGGACAAGCGCGGCGGCCCCCAGCAACGCGCGACGATCGATCCTCATGCCCATTCCCTCCCTCCCGGGTTGCGCCTGTTCCGTTGCGACTAAGGGCGAAGCGGCGGCGGCGCGCAAGCGGATCAGTGCGGCGTCGCGCCGTCCGACACCACCCGCCCATCCACCAGATGCACCCGGCGCGAGGTGCGTGCGGCCAGGTCCGGGTCGTGCGTCACCACGATCACCGTCCGCCCCTCCTCCGCCACCAGTCGCGCGAAGCTGTCGAAGACGGCGCCCGCGTTCTTCGTGTCCAGGTTGCCGGTCGGCTCGTCCGCCAGGATCAGGGCCGGGTCGTTGGCCAGCGCGCGCGCGATTGCGACGCGCTGGCGCATGCCGCCCGACAGCTGCTCCGGCAGCTTCGCCGCCGCATCGGCCAGGCCAAGCTGGTCCAGCAGGTGCATGGCGCGCTCCCGCGCCGCCCGGTCGCGCAGCCGGCCCAGCCGCCGGATCGGAATCAGCACGTTGTCGAGCGCCGAGAACTCCGGCAGCAGGAAGTGGAACTGGAACACGAAGCCGAGGCGCGCGAGCCGCAGCGCCGCCATCTCGGGCGGCGAGAGCCGCGCCGTGTCGCGCCCTTCGAGCAGCACCTCGCCCGTGCTCGGCCGGTCGAGCAGGCCGAGCAGGTAGAGCAGCGACGACTTCCCCGACCCCGACGGCCCGGTGACGGCGACGAACTCGCCCTTCGCGAAGCGCAACGAGACGTCGCGGACCAGCGTCACCCCTTCGGGCAGGGTGCGGGAGATGCCGCGCGCTTCGAGCAGCGGGATGGTGGTCGCGGTCTCGCGGGGGGCCGTAGTCTCGGACACCGGGCCAGACTACAGCCCGCAGGATCGGGGGAGGAAGCGATGGAGCCGGCTTTCGAGTTCGTGGGCGAGGTGGAGGCAGGCGTGGCCGCGCCGGTCGGCTTCGGCGCCGGCCCGCTGGGCGAGCGGCGCATCGTGCCCATCCTCGGCGGCCGCGTGACCGGGCCGCGCCTGACGGGCGAGATCCTGCCAGGCGGCGCCGACTACCAGCTCATCCGCCCCGACGGCGTGGCGGAGATCGAGGCGCGCTACACGATCAGGCTCGACGACGGCGCGCTGGTCTACGTGGTCAACCGCGGTTTGCGCCACGCCGCGCCGGAGGACATGGCGCGGCTGCTGCGCGGCGAGCCCGTGCCGCCCGAGCGCGTCTATTTCCGTACCGCGCCCGCCTTCGAGACGAGCGCGCCGCAGCACGCCTGGCTGACGCGCAGCCTGTTCCTGGGCCTCGGCGAACGGCGGCCGGACAACGTGCGGATCAGGATCTTCGCGCTGTAGACGGTACGCGACGGGCGGCGCGGGGCTACTCGATCGCGCGGAAGCCGGTGGCGCGCACCACTTCCGCCCAGCGCTGCGTCTCGTCGCGGATCAGCCGCGCGAAGGCACTCCGGCCCTGTGCGGCGACGCGGAAGCCGGCTTCGCGCAGGCGCGTCTGCACCGCCGGGTTGGCGAGGACGCGCAGCGTCGCCGCCTCGATCGCCGCCTGCACCGGCTCCGGCGTCGCCGCCGGCGCGACCAGGCCGAACCAGGCCTCGAAGGTGAGGCCCTGCAGGCCGAGCTCTGCCGTCGTCGGCACGGCGGGCAGCACGGCGGAACGCTGCGGGCCGGTGGTGGCGAAGGCCTTCACCCGGCCGGCGGCGACATGCGGCGCGACCAGGACGACCGAGCCGAACATGCCCTGCACCTGGCCGTTCAGCACCGCCGTCATCGCCTCCCCGGTCGAGCGGAAATGCACCGCTTCCGCATTCAGCCGCCCGGCGGAGCCGAGCATGGAGGCGGCGAAGTGGCCGGGCGTGCCGGCGCCGAAGGTCGCCATGAAGAGCTGCGGCTGCGACCGCGCCCAGGCGAGGTAGCTCGCCAGGTCGGTCGCCGGGACGGCGGCCGGGACGACGAAGGCGAACTCGATCGAGGCGACCTCCGCGACCGGGGCGAAGTCGCGCGCCGGGTCATAGGGGATGCGCGCATGGGTGCTCGGCGCCATGGCGAGCTGCCCGACCTCGCCGAA
Organism: Falsiroseomonas oryziterrae; assembly: GCF_021864505.1. Taxonomy (GTDB): domain Bacteria; phylum Pseudomonadota; class Alphaproteobacteria; order Acetobacterales; family Acetobacteraceae; genus Falsiroseomonas; species Falsiroseomonas oryziterrae. The sequence goes on along the minus strand of NZ_JAKJIB010000192.1, from coordinate 1,795 downwards.
CAGCAGCACATGGCCGTCCGGCGCGGCGCGCGCCACCTCCTGCGCCGCGATGTGCCCGGACGCGCCGGGGCGGTTCTCCACCACGGCGCCCGCCGGCCAGACCTCGCGCAGCGCCTCGGCCAGGATGCGCGCGACGACGTCCGGACCGGTGCCGGCCGGGAAGCCGAGGACGATGCGGACCGGACGATCGGGGAAGGTCTGCGCGGCGGCCGCGGCCGGCAGCAGCAGGCCGGCGGCGAGCAACCCGCGGCGCCCGATGGCGCGACCTCCGCTGGCGGCACGCTGGCTGGCATGGCGTGCGGGCGCGTGCGATCCGGGCGCGTGGCAGCCCGTGGCGCGATGATCCATGGTCGGTTCCTCCGGCTTTGTTATGGGCCATAACATCGCCGGCGCGCCCCGCGCCAGGGGTCGTGTCACGCCGCCCCGCGCACCACCTGCACAGGGTCGAGCCGGCTCGCGCGCCGCGCCGGGATCACCGCCGCGATCCCGGCCGCGGAGACCGCGAAGAAGCAGGCCGCGAGATAGACGCGCCAGTCGCGCGCCAGGATGAAGCGGTCGTTGCCTGCCGGCGTCTCGAGCCCGAAGCGCACCTGCCCCAGCGCCTCGATCATCAGCGCGCCGAGCAGGCAGCCCGCGATCGCGCCGAGGATGCCGGCGATCACGCCCTGCACCAGGAACAGCCGCTGGATGTCGCCCTCGGTGAAGCCCAGCGACTTCAGGATGGCGATGTCGCGCGTCTTCTCGAACACCACGGTCGAGATGATGTTGTAGATGCCGAAGGCCGCCACCAGCAGGATCGCGCCGGTCACCGAATACATGATCGCGTTCTGGATCACGAAGACCGTCAGGATGTTCTGGTTCTGCTCCTCCCAGGATTCCGAACGGTCGCCGAACCGCGCCTCGATCTGGCGCGCCAGCGGCTCGGCCCGCGTCACGTCCGCCAGCCGCACCAGGATCTGGTTCACCACGTTCGGCCGGTCCTGCAGGACCTGGTTCACCTTGAGCAGCGAATAGGCGAAGGCCTGGTCGACGTTCTGGATGCCGGTGCGGAACAGCCCCACCACCTTCATCGACAGCGTCACCCCCGCCGGCGAGACGGCGGAGATGGTGTCGCCGAGCGACACGCCGAGCTTCAGCGCCAGCCCTTCGCCGATGACGATCCCGTTCGCCGTGGTGCGCAGGTCCGCCAGGCTGCCGGCGATCATGTCCTTCTCGATGTTCGACACGCGCGGATGCCGCGCCGGGTCGATGCCGGTGATGGAGGCCGAGACGTCGCGCGAGCCATAGCGCAGCAGCGCCTGCCCCGAGAGCACCGGCGCGGCCGCGACGCCCTCCATCGCCTCCAGCATCGCCAGCTTGTCGCCGGCGGCGCGGATGCCGCGGATCCGCTCGCGCGGCTTCACGCCATGCACCACCACCGCGCCGTCGAGCGCGACCAGTTCCGCCGCCTGCGCCGGCGGCCGCCGCGTCTCGTCCTTGATCGTGATGTGCGGCGCGACGTCGATGATCTGGTTGACGAAGTAGGTCTGAAAGCCGCGCATCAGCGCCGCGATGGCGATGAAGAAGGCGACGCCGAGTGCCACGCCCGACACCGAGACGAGCGTCTGCCGCCGCCGCCGCCGCAGCATCCCGCGCGCGAGTTCGAGGATGAGGTTCACCTTCCCGCCTCACCCGCGCGCGCGGTGCGGCCCGCGGTCGCCGCCGCGGGGGGCGCGGCGAGGCGCACCGCCTGCCCGTCCTGCAGGCCGGCGGGCGGGTCGAGGATCACCGCCTCACCGGGCTCGAGCCCGCGCTG
>NZ_JAKJIB010000191.1 GCF_021864505.1 Falsiroseomonas oryziterrae | reverse complement strand
GCCGGCGGCCAAGGTCGCGGTGCTCGGCGGCGGGGTGGTGGGCGCCAATGCGGCGCGCATCGCACGCGGCATGCGGGCCGAGGTGACGGTGCTGGACCGCGCGCCGCGCGTGCTCGCGGCGCTCGACGTCGAGTTCGGCGGCGCGGTCGCGACCCGCTTCGCCTCGGCGGCGGCGATCGAGGAAGCGGTGACCGAGGCCGACCTGGTCATCGGCGCCGTGCTGGTGCCGGGTGCCGCGGCGCCGCGGCTGGTGACACGCGCGATGCTCGCGCGCATGCGGCCGGGCAGCGTGGTGGTGGACGTCGCGATCGACCAGGGCGGTTGCTTCGAGACCTCGCGCCCCACCACCCATGCCGCGCCGACCTATGTCGAGGAGGGCGTGGTGCATTACTGCGTCACCAACATGCCGGGCGCCGTGGCGCGCACCAGCGCGGTGGCGCTGAACAACGCGACCCTGCCCTTCACGCTGCAGATCGCGGAGACGGGGCTGGCGCGCGCCGCGGCCGCGAACCCGCATCTCGCGCGCGGGGTCAACATCCATGCCGGCCGCGCGACGCATCCGGCGGTGGCGGAGGCGCTCGGGCTCGATCACCTGTCGGTGGAGCGCGCCTTCAAGCTGTAGGAACCCGGGAACCTGAGGGGGCGCCGCGGCTTACCGCTTCCGCAAGGAAGGAGTGGCGTCCATGGGCTTCCTCTGGACCATCATCATCGGCTTCGTCGCGGGGCTGATCGCGAAGTTCCTCATGCCGGGCCGCGATCCGGGCGGCTTCATCATCACCACGCTGCTCGGCATCGTCGGCGCGCTGGTCGCCACCTGGCTGGGCCAGGCGGTTGGCTGGTACCGCGCGGGCGAGGGCGCGGGGCTGATCGGCGCCGTGGTCGGCGCGGTGATCGTGCTGGTGATCTACCGCTTCGCCGTCGGCCGCCGGACGACGGTCTGAGGCAGAGCCTCTCCACCACCCCGCGCAGTCACCCCCCTCCCCCGTTCGCGGGGGAGGGTCTTCGCGTCAGCGCTTGGCCTCGATCGCGTCCCAGATCGACTTCTCGAGATGCACGCCGTCGAAGCGCGCGATCTCCTGCAGGCCGGTGGGCGAGGTGACGTTGATCTCGGTCAGGTAGCCGCCGATCACGTCGATCCCGACGAAGATCATGCCGCGCTTCCTCAGCTCCGGTCCGATCGCGGCGCAGATCTCCTTCTCGCGGTCGGTCAGCTGGGTCGGCTCCGGCCGCCCGCCGACATGCATGTTGGACCGCGCCTCGCCGGCGGCCGGCACGCGGTTGATCGCGCCCATCGCCTCGCCATCCACCAGGATGATCCGCTTGTCGCCCTTGCGGACGTCGGGGACGTAGCGCTGCACCACCAGCGGCTCGCGCGAGCGCTCGGTGAACATCTCCAGCAGGCTGTTCAGGTTCGGGTCGTCCGGGCGGACATGGAACACGCCCGCGCCGCCATTGCCGAAGAGCGGCTTCAGGATGATGTCGCCGTGCTTCTCCCGGAACTTCCGGATCTGCGCGACGGAGGCGCTGATCAGCGTCTCCGGCATCAGCTCGGGGAAGTGGGTGACGAAGAGCTTCTCCGGCGCGTTCCGCACGCTCGCCGGATCGTTCACCACCAGCGTCTTCGGGTGGATGTGCTCGAGGATGTGGGTGGCCGTGATGTAGGCCATGTCGAAGGGCGGGTCCTGGCGCATCAGCACCACGTCCACCGCCGAGAGGTCGAGCTCCTCCGCCGCGCCCAGGGTGAAGTGGTCGCCCTTCACGCGCCGCACCGTGACGGGCTGCGCATGCGCCACCACGCGGCCTCCCTGCAGCGCCAGGTCGCGCACATGGTAGTGCCACATGACGTGGCCGCGCGCCTGCGCTTCCAGCATCAGCGCGAAGGTGCTGTCGGCATCGATGTTGATCGAGGCGATCGGGTCCATCTGGACCGCGACGCGCAGGCTCTTCGGCATCGTCAGGTCTCCTCGTCCCACCTCTCGCACCCGTCGCGGCGGGAGGGAAGGGGAGCCGGCGGCCTTGACCGGGGCACGCAGCAGGGTTCACGTCGGCGTCATGCGCACCCTTTCGGGCAAGTCACGGCTGGCGGGGATCCTCGGCTGGCCCGTCTCGCATTCCCGCTCGCCGCGGCTGCACGGGATCTGGCTGGCCCGCCACGGCGTGGACGGCGCCTACGTCCCGCTGCCGGTGCGCCCCGAACGCTTCGCAGAAGCCGTGCGCAGCCTGGCGGATCTCGGCTTCGCGGGGGCGAATGTGACGATCCCGCACAAGGAGGCCGCCTTCTCGGTGTGTGATTCCGTCTCCGATGTCGCGCGCCGCGCCGGGTCGGTGAACACGCTGGTGTTCCGCGACGGCAGGATCGAGGGCACCAGCACCGACGGCTTCGGTTTCCTGGAATCGGTCCGCGAGCAGGCGCCCGGCTGGCAGCCCGCGGACGGGCCCGCCGTGATCCTCGGCGCCGGCGGCGCGGTGCGGTCGGTGGCGGCCGCGCTGCTCGATGCCGGCTGTCCGCGCCTGACGCTGGTCAACCGCACACCGGCGCGGGCCGAGGCGATCGCGCGCGATCTCGGCGGTCCGGTCGAAGTCGCGACCGAGGCGCCGCTCGGCGACGCATCGCTGCTGGTCAACGGCACCTCGCTCGGGATGGTGGGCGAGCCGCCGCTGATCCTCGACCTCGCGCCGCTGCAGCCGGGCGCCGTGGTCGCCGACATGGTCTATGTGCCGCTCGAGACGCCGCTGCTGGCGCGGGCGCGCGCGCGCGGGCTGCGGGCGGTGGACGGCCTCGGCATGCTGCTGCACCAGGCGCGGCCCGGCTTCGAGGCCTGGTTCGGCGTCGCGCCGGTGGTGGACGCGGAGCTGCGGGACCTGATCGTCGCGGACCTGGCGTGAGGGCTCGGGCATGAAGGTGCTCGGCCTCACCGGCGGGATCGGCATGGGCAAGTCCACCGCCGCCGCGACCTTCCGCCGGCTCCGCATTCCCGTCTTCGACGCCGACGCCGCCGTGCACCGGCTGCAGGGCAAGGGGGGTGCCGCGGTGCGCCCGATCGAGGCCGCCTTCCCCGGCACGACGAAGGGCGGGCGCGTGGACCGGGAGGCGCTGCGCGCCCGCGTCCTCGGCGACCCCGCCGCGCTCAAGCGCCTCGAACGCATCGTCCATCCGCTGGTCCGCCGGGCCGAGCGCGCCTTCCTCGCCGCCGCGCGCCGCCGGGGCGAGCGGATCGCCGTCCTCGACATCCCGCTGCTGCTGGAGACGGGCGGCGAGGCGCGGGTGGATGCGGTGATCGTCGTCTCCGCCCCCCCTGGCGTGCAGCGCGCCCGCGTGCTGCGCCGCGGCGGCATGACGGAGGCGCGGCTGGCCGCCATCCTTGCCCGCCAGATGCCGGATGCCGAGAAGCGCCGGCGCGCGGACCACGTCGTCCCCACCGGCCTGTCGCGGCACGCGGCGCAGCGGCATATACGGCGGATCGTCAGGACACTACGCGCCATGCCATAAGGGCCGCGAAAGCGGCCCCGCGCGGCGCGCGAACGCTTGGCCCGGCACGCCACGCCTGCGGCGCGCAAGCCAAGCGGCCGGAGGCCGCGCCGGCGTCTGAGGCAAGAAGACATGCGCCAAATCGTGTTGGACACGGAGACGACGGGCCTCGACCCCGCCTCCGGCGACCGGGTGATCGAGGTCGCCGCGATCGAGCTGTTCAACTTCGTCCCGACCGGCGGCACCTTCCACAAGCTGGTGGACCCGGAGCGCGACATCCCGGCCGAGGCCACCCGCGTGCACGGCTTCACCGCCGACATGCTGCGTGGCAAGCCGCGCTTCGCCGACATCGCCGACGAGCTGCTGGATTTCCTGGGCGAGGCCGAGATCGTCGCCCACAACGCGCCCTTCGACTTCGGCTTCCTCGACGCCGAGCTGGCCCGCGCCGGCCGCCCGACGCTCGACCGCGGGCGCATGGTGGACAGCCTGGACATCGCCAAGCGGCGCTATCCGGGCCTGCCCAACAGCCTCGATGCGCTGTGCCGGCGCCTCGGCGTCGACAACAGCATGCGCACCTCGCACAACGCGCTGCTCGACGTGAAGCTGCTGGCCGAGGTCTTCCTGGCCCTCATGGGCGGCAAGCAGCCCGGCCTGGAGCTGGCCAGCGGCCCCGCGCGCCGCGGCGGCGCCGCGGCGGCCGAGGAGGCGCCGATCATCCGCACCCCCCGCCCGATCGTGCCGTCGGAGGAGGAACTGGCGGCCCATGCCGCCTTCGTGGCGAAGAAGCTGAAGGAGGCGGTCTGGCTGCAGCCGCCCTTCGCGGAGCCGCCCGAGCCCGCCTCATAGGAGACGTGTCCGGCCGGCCCTCCCCGAACCCGCCAGCATCCCTTACCTTGGCGGGATGCTTCAGACCCGCCCGCGCGTCGCCCTCTTCGTCACCTGCCTGGTGGACCTCTACCGGCCGACGGTGGGCTTCGCCGCCATCAAGCTGCTGGAAGAGGCCGGCTGCCAAGTCGAGGTGCCGGAGGTCCAGACCTGCTGCGGGCAGCCCGCCTACAACACCGGCGACCGCGCCACCGCCAAGGACCTGGCGCGGAACGTCATCGACGCCTTCCTGCCCTACGACCACGTGGTGGCACCGTCGGGATCCTGCGCCGGCATGATCGGCCACCACTATCCCGGCCTGTTCGGCGACGAGGACCCGCATTACCGCGGCAAGGCCGAGGCGCTGGCGGCGAAGACGCATGAGCTGGTGTCGTTCCTGACCGACGTGCTCGGCGTGGATGCCGTGAAGGCGCGCTACGAGGGCGTGGTGACCTATCACGACAGCTGCTCCGGGCTGCGGGAGCTCGGCATCAAGGCGCAGCCGCGCAAGCTGCTGGGCTCGGTGGACGGGCTGGTGCTGAAGGAGCTGCCGGATTCCGAGGTCTGCTGCGGCTTCGGCGGCACCTTCTGCGTGAAGTATCCCGACATCTCGGTGCGCATGGTGTCCGACAAGGCGAAGGACGTCCGCGAGACCGGCGCCGACACGCTGCTGGCCGGCGACATGGGCTGCCTGCTGAACATGGCCGGCCGCCTGCAGCGCGAAGGTGCTGCGGTGAAGGTGCGCCACGTGGCCGAGGTGCTGGCCGGCATGACGAACGACGCCGCGCCGATCGGCGAGACGAAGTAGGGGAACGCGAGATGGTCCACCTGACGTCCCCCGCCTTCAAGGAGAATGCGACGCGCGCGCTGGCCGATCCCGGCCTGCAGAAGGCGCTCGCGCGCACCAAGCCGCAGTTCCACGGCAAGCGCGCCAAGGCCGTCGCCGGCCTGCCGGAGTTCGAGCAGCTCCGCGAGATCGGCAAGAACATCAAGAACCACACTCTGGCCAACCTCGACTTCTACCTCGAGCGCTACGCGGCGAAGGTCGAGGAAGCGGGCGGCAAGGTGCATTGGTGCTCCACCGCCGACGAGGCGCGCGCCGCCGTGCTGCGCATCTGCCGCGACGCAGGTGCCAAGACGGTCACCAAGGGCAAGTCGATGATCTCCGAGGAGCTCGGGATCAACGACCACCTGGAATCGCACGGCATCACGCCGGTCGAGACCGACCTCGGCGAATACATCCTGCAACTCCGCAAGGAGCCGCCGAGCCACATCATCGGCCCCGCCTTCCACCTCAACCGCGAGGATTGGGAGGAGAGCTTCCGGGAGTCGCACACCGACCTCGACCCGAAGCGGGTGTTCACGGAACGGCGCGACATCCTGACGGAGGCGCGCACCAAGCTGCGCTCGCGCTTCCTCGCGGCCGATGTCGGCATCACCGGCGCGAACTTCCTGATCGCGGAGACCGGGTCCTCGGTGATCGTCACCAACGAGGGCAACGGCGACCTGACGCAGACGCTGCCGAAGGTGCACATCGCGCTCGCCAGCATCGAGAAGGTGGTGCCGACGCTGGAGGACGCGACGTCGCTGCTGCGCCTGCTGGCGCGCAGCGCCACGGGGCAGGATTTCTCGGTCTACACGACCTTCTCCACCGGCGTGCGCCGCCAGGGCGACCTCGACGGGCCGGAGGAATACCACGTCGTCCTGATCGACAACGGCCGGTCCAACATGATCGGCACCGAGTTCCAGGAGATGCTGCGCTGCATCCGCTGCGCGGCCTGCATGAACCACTGCCCGGTCTATGGCGTCACGGGCGGCCACGCCTATGGCTGGGTCTATCCCGGGCCGATGGGCAGCGTGCTGACGCCGACGCTGGTCGGCGTGGACAAGGCCGGGCACCTGCCCAATGCCAGCACCTTCTGCGGCCGCTGCGAGAGCGTCTGCCCGGTGAAGATCCCGCTGCCCAAGCTGATGCGCCACTGGCGCGAACGCGAGTTCGAGCGGCACCTGACGCCCGGCACGGTGCGCACCAATCTCGGCCTCTGGGCGTGGTTCGCGAAGCGGCCGGCGATGTACCGCGCGGCGACGCGCCTCGGCATCGGCGCGCTGTCGCTGCTCGGCAAGGGCAAAGGAAAGTTCGGCTGGATGCCCTTGGCCGAGGGCTGGACGCGCGGCCGCGACCTGCCTGCGCCCGAACCCGGCGGCACCTTCATGGCGCGCTACGCCAAGACCCGGCGGAACGGACGCTGAGACGATGAGCAAGGACGCCATCCTCGGCGCCATCCGGCGCGGCCTGAAGCGCGGGCCGCTGCCCGCCGACCAGGCCGCGATGCTGGAAGGCCGCATCGCCGCGCATCCGCGACACCTGATCCCCGCCCGCTCGCGCCTGCCGCGGCCGGAGCAGATCGCGCTCTTCATCAAGAACGTCGAGAAGGAGTTCGGCACGGTCGAGCGCATCGCCGACGTCAGCGCCGTGCCCGCCGCCATCACCGACTACCTCGCCGCGCAGAACCTGCCCGCGCGCCTCGTCATGGCGCCGCATCCGGAGCTGGAAGCGATCGACTGGTCCAGTCGCCCGCTGCTGGCGCGGGAGACGCGGCGCGCGCAGGACGGCGACCTCGTCTCCCTCCAGCATGCCTGGGCCGGCGTGGCGGAGACAGGCACGCTGTTCTTCCCCTCCGATCCCGTGCGGCCGGCCACGCTGAACCTGCTGCCGGAGACCGAGATCGTGCTGCTGCGCGCAAGCGCGATCGTCGGCGCGTACGAGGAAGCCTGGGACCGCCTGCGCGCGGAGCGGAAGGATCCGCTGACCGGCGGCTGGATGCCGCGCAACCTGATGCTGGTGACGGGCCCCAGTCGCTCCGCCGACATCGAGCAGACGCTGGAGCTTGGCGCGCATGGGCCGCGCCGCCTGCACATCCTGCTGGTGGAGGACGAGGCCGCGCCGCGCGAGATGAGCCGCGCCGAAGCGCGCGCCCAGGCGACCGCGCAGCCCGGCACGCCGGCGACGCCCGGCGACTGAGGCCGCGCGCCTTGCCATGCCGCCGCGACGGAAAGGCCTGACGCGCGCCGACCTTGCGCTGTGGCACGCCTTCACGGCGGACATCGCCCCGCTCTTCGGCCGCACGCGGCCCGAGGCCCCGCCCGGAGATCCGGCGCCGGAGGCGGTCGCGCCGAAG
>NZ_JAKJIB010000190.1 GCF_021864505.1 Falsiroseomonas oryziterrae | reverse complement strand
GGCGCCGGCCCTGGCCCCGGCCCGCGCAACCCGCCGCCGCGCTGACGGTCTTCCCCCGCGGCGCAGGGGGATGCCTCAGCCCTGCGGCATCCCCTCCGGGATCACCGTCTTCACCAGGCTCGCGTCGAGCGATTCGTAGTCGTGGTAGCCGATCGTCGCGTAGAGCTCGGCGCGGGTCTGCATGCGGTCGAGCTTCGCCATCGTGCCGCCGGTCTCGCGGATGGTGGCGTAGAGCTCCTCCATCGCCTTGTTGGCCACCCGCATGTGGCTGACCGGCCAGATCACCATGGCATAGCCCAGCTCCTCGAACTCCTTCGCCGTGAAGAAGGGCGTGCGGCCGAACTCGGTCATGTTGGCCAGCAGCTTCACGCCGGGCATCCGCTTCGCGAACTCGGCGAACATCTCGCGGTTGTGCAGCGCCTCGGGGAAGATCGCATCCGCCCCGGCCTCCAGATACAGCTTCGCGCGCGCCACGGCGGCGTCCATGCCCTCGGACGCCACGGCATCGGTGCGGGCGATGACGTAGAGGTGCTTCCGCGCCTTGCGGGCGGCGGCGACCTTCGCCGCCATGTCGCGCGCATCGGCGAGCTTCTTGTCGTTCAGGTGGCCGCACTTCTTGGGTAGCAGCTGGTCTTCCAGGTGCACCGCCCCTGCCCCGGCCTCCTCGAAGACGCGGACCATGTGCATGACGTTCAGCGCCTCGCCATAGCCGGTGTCGCCGTCCACCAGCATCGGCAGCCGCGCGGCGCGGGCGACCTGGCGGATGTAGAAGGCGACCTCGTCCACGGTGATCATGCCGAGGTCGGGCAGGCCCATCGTCGCCGACATGGCGGCCCCCGACATGTAGAGCGCCTCGAACCCCGCCTGCTTGGCCAGAAGGGCTGCGATGCCGGTATGCGCGCCCGGCATCTGCAGGATCTGCGGGCGCTCCATCAGCTGGCGGAAGCGCAGGCCGGCGGGGGCGTCGGGCAGGTCGTCGGCGATCACGTAGGGCATGGTCGTTGTGCCTTCCTCGGGAAGTTCGGACGAACGTGACTCAGAAGAAGATGAAGGTGACGAGCACGAAGAGCGGCAACAGGAAGATGGCGGCCCAGGCGCAATAGCCGAAGAAGGAGGGCATCCGCACGCCGTTCTCCTCGACGATGGCCTTCACCATGAAGTTGGGCGCGTTGCCGATGTAGCTGTTCGCACCCATGAACACCGCGCCGCAGGAGATGGCCGCCAGCGTCAGCGCGCCCTGCGTCATCAGATGGACCGGGTCGCCGCCGGCGAGCTCGAAGAAGACGATGTAGGTCGGCGCGTTGTCGAGGAAGGAGGACAGCACCCCCGACAGCCAGAAATAGACCCAGGGGATCGGCTGGCCGGTGGCGTCGGAGGTGAGCGCGACGAGGCCCGCCGCCGCGCCCTCGCTGCCCGCGCGCAGGATCGCGAGCACCGGCGCCATGCAGATGAAGATGGCGGCGAAGAGCTTCGCCACTTCCAGGATCGCGCCCCAGGCGAAGCCGTTCGCCTCCCGCAGTGCGGCGGAGGTGAAGCGGACCGAGGCGACGGTGATCGCCAGGAACAGCACGATGCCGATGCCGCGCTCGATCTCCATGCGCTGGCCGAGCAGGTAGAAATAGCCGAGCTTCACGTAGCCCATGGCGATGACGACGGCGACGATGGCGCCGACGAGGGCGACGTTGAGCCAGCCCTCGATCGCCAGCGGCTCCTTGCGCTCGAGAGGCGGCACGACGGGACGCTCGCGCGCCCAGGCCCAGCTGTCGAGGACGTAGTAGACGGCGAGCAGCACGACGGCGCAGACCAGGAACTCGGCGAAGAGATGCGTGGTCGGCCAGAAGAAGGACACGCCGCGCAGGAAGCCGAGATAGAGCGGCGGGTCGCCGACCGGCGTCAGGCTGCCGCCGATGTTCGCGACCAGGAAGATGAAGAAGACGAAGGTGTGGGTCTTCTGCCGGCGGAAAGCGTTGGCGCGGAGCACGGGGCGGATCAGCAGCATCGCGGCGCCGGTCGTGCCCATCAGGCTCGCCAGCACGGTCCCGATCGCCAGCAGCGCGGTGTTGGTGGCCGGCGTGCCGATGAGCGTTCCCTTCAGCAGCACGCCCCCGCCCGCGGTGTAGAGCGCGAGCAGCAGCGCGATGAAGGGGACGTATTCGAGGACCATGACATGGGTCAGCTCGTACCAGGCAGCGCCGACGCCGAAGACGGCGGCGGCGGGGACCAGCAGCAGGGCGGCCCAGCCGGCGGCGATCTTCCCGTAGTGGTGGTGCCAGAGATGCCCGGCGAAGAGCGGCATCAGCGCGATGGAGAGGAGGATGCCGGCGAAGGGGATGGCCCAGAGGAGCGAGAGCTCGGCGCCAGGGACGCCGCCGCCGGCCGCCTGGGCCGGGCCCGCCGCCAGCGCCGCCACCATGGCCGCGCCGCCCACCGATACGCTCCTGGGCCGAACCCGCATCCCTTCGCCACCCCCGCCCTTGCGCCTCAGCGGCTTAGCCCGTCCCGTCCCACACGTCACCGGGGCTGACCCACCCTTTCGCCCCGGACGCTCCCGGCCTAATAACCCCCGCAAAACCGCCTTGCGGCCGTGCGGGGACCCGGATGGGTCCGGATCCCCCGCGGCTCGGCGCGTCCTGTCGCGGCCCGGCCGCGGCGGGGCCAGCGCGGAGGCGGAAGGCCTTGGACATGCGCCGTCTTGGGCGCCGACCGGAGAAGGGACCCGATCGATGGAAATGACCGGAGAGCGGCGCATCGCGGCCCCGCGCCAGCGCGTGTGGGAGGCGCTGAACGACCCGGCCGTGCTCCAGGCGGCGATCCCGGGCTGCGAGAGCGTCGAGCGGACCGGCGAGGACGAGTTCCAGGCCAAGGTCGCGGTGAAGCTCGGCCCGATGTCGGCGCGCTTCGGCGGCAAGGTGCAGCTGACCAACATCAACGCGCCCGTCTCCTACACCATCTCCGGCGAGGGCCAGGGCGGCGCGATGGGCTTCGCCAAGGGCGGCGCCGACGTCGCGCTCGAGGAGGTCGGGCCCGAGGAGACCGTGCTGCGCTACAACGTGAAGGCGCAGGTGGGCGGCAAGATGGCGCAGCTCGGCGCGCGGCTCATCGACAGCACGGCCAAGTCCATGGCCGACCAGTTCTTCGACCGCTTCGCGGCGCAGGTCGCTCCGGCCGCGGTGGCGGCCGCGCCGGCCGCCGTGACGGGGCCTGGCGCGACGGCGCCGCGGGCAGAGGCGCAGCCGGATTATTTCCAGCTGGCGGGGCGCTTGCTGAGCCTCGAGTTCATGGGCATGCCCGTGCAGGTCTGGGGCGGCCTGGGTGCGATGCTCTTCGTGCTCTACCTCATCTTCCTCTCGACCTGACGCATGTCCTCGGTCGAGGCGACGCAGAAGCTGCTGGCGGAGGGCGGATACGTCGCCGACCGCCAGCTGGCGACCACCGTCCACCTCGCGTTGCGGATGGGCCGGCCGCTCTTCCTGGAAGGCGAGCCGGGCACGGGCAAGACCGAGATCGCCAAGGTGCTGGCCGCGAAGCTGCCGCGGCGGCTGGTGCGGCTGCAGTGCTATGACGGGATGGACCTGTCCTCGGCCGCCTATGAGTGGAACCACGCGCGGCAGCTGATGGCGATCCGCCTGGCGGAGGCCTCGGGCGAGGCCGGCGACCGGGCGGCGCTGGAGCGCGGCATCTACGACCGCCGCTTCCTGCAGGCGCGCCCGCTGCTGGATGCGCTGGAAGGCGAGCCGGCGGTGCTCCTGATCGACGAGCTCGATCGCGCCGACGAGCCCTTCGAGGCCTTCCTGTTGGAGATCCTGGCGGATTTCCAGCTTTCGATCCCCGAACTCGGCACGGTGAAGGCGGCGACACCGCCGGTGGTCGTCATCACCTCCAACCGGACGCGCGAGGTGCATGACGCGATCCGGCGGCGTTGCCTCTACCACTGGGTGGACTACCCGGATGCGGCGCGGGAGCGGGCGATCCTGAAGCTGCGCGCGCCGGGCGTGGGCGAGCGGCTCTCGGCCCAGGTGGTCGCCTTCGTGCAGGCGGTGCGCGGCGCCGACACCTTCAAGCCGCCTGGGGTGGCGGAGACGATCGACTGGGCGTCGGCGCTGGCGGCGCTCGATGCGCAGGAGCTGGAGCCCGCGCTGGTCGACGAGACGCTGGGTGCGCTGCTCAAGTACCAGGACGACATCGCGAAGATCCGCGGCGCCGAGGCGGCGCGGCTCGTCGCGGACGCCAAGGCGGCGGTCGCGTGATCCCGCCGAAGGCCGCGCTGGGGCTGCCGCTGCCGGCAGGTCCCGGCGGGGCCCTCGGCGCGAACCTGATCGCCTTCGGACGCCTGCTGCGCCGCGCCGGGCTGCCGGTTGGGCCCTCGGAGATCCTGGCCGGAGCAGCGGCGCTCGAATGCGTCGATCTCGGCGACCGGGCGCAGGCCAAGGCGGCGCTGCGCGCCACCATGGTGCACCGGCACGAGCACTTTCTTCTGTTTGACCACGCCTTCTCGCTGTTCTGGCGCGATCCGGAGGCGGGGCGCCATGCGGCGGCGATGGCGCTGCTCGACGGATTCAAGGAGCAGCCGAAGCCGCCCGCGGCCTCGCGACGCCTGGCGGAAGCGATGCGCGGCGACCGGCCCGAGCCGCCGAAGCCGCCGGAGCCGCAGGAGGAGAAGCTCGACGTCACCTTCACCGTCAGCGACCGCGAGCGGCTGCAGGCGATGGATTTCGAGGCGATGTCGGCCGAGGAGATCGCCGCGGCGAAGGAGGAGATCCGCAAGCTCGTCCTGCCGCTCGATGCGCGGCCGACGCGGCGCTACCGCGCCTCGCATCGCGGCACGCATGCGGACCTGCGGCTGACGGTGCGGGAGAGCCTGCGCACGGGCGGCGAGATCCTCGACATCGCGCGCCGCCGGCGCGTCGTGCGCACGCCGCCGCTGGTGGTGCTCTGCGACATCTCGGGATCCATGTCGCGCTATGCGCAGGTGCTGCTGCACTTCATCCATGCGGTGACCAACGACCGCGACCGGGTGCATGCCTTCCTGTTCGGGACGCGGCTGTCGAACGTGACGCGCCAGCTGCGCCATCGCGACCCGGAAGCGGCCTTCGAGATGGTGAGCCACGCGGTGCCCGACTGGTCGGGCGGGACGCGGATCGGGGAGTCGCTCGAGCGCTTCAACCGGCTATGGTCGCGGCGCGTTCTCGGCCAGGGTGCGGTTGTGCTGCTGATCACGGACGGGCTCGACCGTGAGGGTGCCAAGGGCCTCGCCGAGGCGACGGAGCGCCTTCGAAAGTCCTGCCGGCGGCTGGTCTGGCTCAATCCCCTGTTGCGCTACGCGGGGTTCCAGCCGAAATCACAGGGCATCCGCGCCATGCTGCCGCATGTCGATGAGTTCCGGCCGGTGCACAATCTGGCGTCGCTGCGCGAGCTGGTGGCGGCGCTGTCGGACCGGCGGCCGGGACGCGGAAGGGAGTTCGACGCATGAGCGGAACGACCGGCACGGACAGCGAGGACATCCTCGGCACCGCCGCCGCCTGGCTTGCGGAGGGCGAGACGGTGGCGATCGCGACGGTGGTGGAGACCTGGGGGTCGTCGCCGCGGCCGGCTGGATCGCGCCTGGCGGTCACGAAGTCGGGTCGACTGGCGGGCAGCGTCTCGGGCGGCTGCATCGAGGGCGCGGTGGCCGAGGTCGCGCGCAAGACGATGGAGACCGGCGCGCCGCAGCTGCTCGATTTCGGCATCAGCGACGAGCGCGCCTGGGAAGTGGGGCTCGCCTGCGGCGGCAAGCTGAAGGTCTTCGTGGAGAAGATGGGATGACGCCCGCGCTGCTGCAGCGGCTGCTCGCCGCGCGCGAGGCGAAGCGCCCAGTCGCGCTGCTGACGCGGCTGCCGGACGGGGCGCAGCTGCTGTTCCCGGAGGACGCAACGCCCCCTGCCCTCGCGGCCGAGGCCGAGGCCGCGCTGCGCGACGATGCATCGCGCAGCGTCACGGTGGATGGGACCGCGTGGTTCATCGCGGTCGAAAACCCACCGCTCAGGCTCATCGTGGTCGGCGCGGTGCACATCGCGCAGGCGCTGGTGCCGATGGCGCTGCCGCTCGGCTTCGCCGTCACGGTGGTGGACCCCCGCCGTTCCTTCGCGACCGAGGAACGCATGGGCGATCGCGTCGCGATCTCGACCGACTGGCCGGACGAGGCGATGGCGGCGCTGGCGCCCGATGCGCGGACGGCGGTGGTGACGCTCACGCATGACCCGAAGCTCGACGATCCCGCGCTCGAGGTCGCGCTGCGCAGCCCCGCCTTCTACATCGGCTCGCTCGGCAGCCGGCGCACCCATGCGAAGCGCGTCGCGCGGCTGACCGAGGCGGGGCTGACGGAGGCGGAGATCGCGCGCATCCACGCCCCGGTCGGGCTCGACATCGGCGCCGTCACGGCGCCCGAGATCGCCGTCTCCATCCTGGCCCAGATCGTCGCCGCCCGGCGGGGCGGGCCGAAGAAGAAAGCCGAGCCATGATCTTCGGCCCCACCCCGCTCGACGAGGCCCGCGGCGCGGTCCTCGCCCACACGCTCCGGCTGCCCGGGCGCGTGCTGAAGAAGGGCACGGTGCTCGACGACGCCGCGATCGCGACGCTGCGGGAGGCGAAGCACCGCGACGTGATCGCCGCACGGCTCGAGGCCGGCGACGTGCCGGAGGACGAGGCGGCGGACCGCATCGCGAACCTGCTGATGGCGCCGCTCGTCGCGCGCTCCCGCGCCTCGACGGGCCGGGTGAACCTGTTCGCCGAGAGCGCCGGCCTCTTCACCGCGGATGCCGCGCTGATCGACCGGATCAACGCGGTGGACGAGAGCGTGACGGTCGCGACGCTGCCCGACCGCTCCGTCGTCGCGGCGAAGGAGATGGTCGCGACCATCAAGATCATTCCCTTCGCGGTGCCGGGCGCGGTGCTGTCGGTGATCGAGGCGCTGGCGGGGGGCCGGCGCGCGGTGGCGATCAAGCCGTTCCGTCCGCTCAAGGTCGGGCTCGTCCTCACCGAACTGCCCGGCATCAAGGAAAGCGTGATGGAGGGCGCGGTCGAGGCGACCGGGGCGCGGGTGGAGTCCCTGATGGGAACGCTGCTGCCGGTGGAGCGCGTGCGCCACGACGAGGCGGCGGTGGCCGAGGCGCTGGCGCGGCTGCGCAAGGCCGGCGCCGAATTGCTGCTGATCGCCGGCGCCTCCGCCGTCGTGGATCGTCGCGACGTGGGCCCGGGCGGCATCACGCGCGCGGGCGGCACGATCGACCATTTCGGCATGCCGGTCGACCCCGGAAACCTGCTCTGCCTGGGGCGTGTCGGCGAGGTGCCGGCGCTGGTGCTGCCGGGCTGCGCGCGCAGCCCGAAGCTCAACGGCTTCGACTGGGTGCTGCAGCGGCTTTTCGCCGGCGAGCGCGTCACGGCACGCGACGTGATGGGCATGGGCGTCGGGGGCCTGCTGAAGGAGATCGAGGTGCGGCCGCTGCCGCGCGCCGAGGCGCCGCGGGTGCCGCCGCCGGCCGCC
>NZ_JAKJIB010000019.1 GCF_021864505.1 Falsiroseomonas oryziterrae | reverse complement strand
ATGTGCTCTTCCGATCAGCTGCCGCGGCGCCGGGTCGTCGCAGGCCGCCAGGGCCGCCGCTGCCAGCATCGCCATCCAGGTCGCCGGCGGCCTCACCTCTCCGCGACCCGTCCCGCGTTCACGAAGGCCGTGAGCGCCGCGATGTCGGTCACCGCGATCCGATTGTAGCCGAGCCGGACCCAGCCCTCCGTCTCGAAGGACCTCAGGGTCCTGTTCACCAGCCCGCGCGAGGCATTCGCCATCTCGCCCAGCTCCGCCTGGGTCAGCCGGCAACCGGCCGGCGCGGTGCGGGGGCTTTCGGCCCCGGCGCCGCAGACCCGTAGCAGGATCGCCGCGATCCGCCGATCCGCATCGGGGATCAGAAGGTCCGCGATCACGCCGAATGCGATCTGGAGCGACGCCTCGGCGATACCGGCGACGGCGCGGGCGGCGTCTGCGCAGCTCCGCACGATCTCCTCCACCGCGGACTCCGGGACATGGAGCGTCCAGGACGGCTCGAGGGCGCGGAAGGTCAGCGATCCGCTCGGCCGGCGCGTGAGCGGGCTCAGCCCGAACCAGACGGATGGACGCATCACATGGGCGAGGCTTCCGTCACAGGGCGTCGCGGCCACATGCACGGCGAAGCTGCCCTCGACGATGCCATGCACTCCGCCGCGCCGGTCGCCGACGGTGAAGGCGTGGTCGCCCCGGCCGAAGGCCAGGATGTCGGCCCTGGCGAGGATCTCCGCCTGGAACGGGGCGGGCTGCTGGGCGAGCCAGCCGTTGTCCAGAACGATCCGATGCGCCCGGGCGCGGTCCATGCGTTCCAGTAGCGGCCCGGCGCGGTGACAATCCAGCCCGTTCCTGCCGGTGCTCCCGGTCGGAAGGGCACCAAGTTTTCGGTCGATCCCCTGTCCCATGGACGCCCGCGGGCGGATCCGGGCGACGTGGGCGTGGCAAGGGACTGGACCCGGAGCCGGAAAGGGCCTGCTGGGCGATCGGCGCCGTGCGCGAGGCGGGGGTGCGACCGAGGGACGGGGCGCGAAACCTTGACGGAGCAGGGCGGGCGCCGGCGGTCGGAAGCCGCCCGCAAGGGCGCAGCGCGGCGCATCAAACGGAAGGACCGATGGACGTCCGGCGCCGGTGCCGGATCCGCTTCGGGCCGTTGGTCCAATACGGCGGCGCCGCATGCCCTGCGCCGTTGCGGGTGGCTGTCCCGCGCCCCTGCGTTGCGTGCTGGCCCGACGTCACAATCTGGCGGCTCACGAACCGCCCACCGGAGCCCGTCTTGACCGCCCTCGCCCTGATCGCCCTGTTCGCCGTCGCCTTCCTGCTCGGCGGCATGGTGTTCTTCGCCGCCCTGATTGCGCCCCTCGTCTTCCGCGTGCTGCCGGCGGATCATGGCGGGCGGTTCATCCGGACCCTTTTTCCCCGCTACTACCTCTGGGTGCTCGGCATGGCCGGCGGGGCTGCGGTGGCCCTCCTGCCGCTGTCCTCCATCGATGCGGGGATCATGTTCGTGGTCGCCGGTCTGGCATGGTGGCTCCGCCAGGTGCTGATGCCCCGCATCAATGCCCTCTCCGACAAGGCAAAGGCGGGCGATGCGGCTGCGCAGCGGGAATTCGACCGCGCGCATCGGCTGTCCGTGGCCGCCAACCTGCTCCAGATGGGTGCCGCCGCGGCGGTGCTGGCCGGCTTCGTGCTCTGACGGGCCGGTCCGGGCCGTCGTGCCGCCCAGCAGGGGCAAGGCAGCCTATTTCCGACGTTACCGGGATGGATTAAGCCTGCCGGCCTGGGCGGGCGCAGGCCCGCGACACGCTGCCCGGGAGGAACCGACATGAACCGCCGTGCCCTGATGGGCGCCGCCGCCGTTGCGCCGATGCTCGCCACCCCCGCCTTAGCCCAGACGCTGCCGGAGGTCCGCTGGCGCGTCCAGTCCTCCTTCCCGCGGGTCTTCGACGTGCTCTACGGCACGCTGGAGCGCATCTCGGCCCGCGTCGCGCAGCTCACCGAGAACCGCTTCCGCATCCAGGTCTTCCCGGCCGGCGAGATCGTCGGCGGCCTGCAGGTACTGGACGCCGTGCAGGCCGGCACGATGGAGGCCGGCCACACCGCCTCCTACTACTACATCGGCAAGGACGTTGCCTTCGCGCCCTTCACCGCGATGAGCTTCGGCCTGAACATGCGCCAGATGACCGCCTGGTTCCGCCACGGCGGGGGCAACGACCTCGCGAACGAGTTCTTCCGCGAATACAACATCGTCGCCCACACCGCCGGCGACACGGGCGCCCAGATGGGCGGCTGGTTCCGCAACGAGATCCAGACGGTCGAGCAGCTGCGCGGCCTCAAGTTCCGCATCACCGGCCTCGCCGGGCAGCTCTTCCGCCGGCTCGGCGCCGAGCCGACGCTCATTGCCCCCGCCGATATCTACCCCTCGCTCGAGCGCGGCGTGATCGACGCGGCCGAGTTCGTCGGCCCGCACGACGACGAGCGCGCCAACTACGTCCGCGTCGCCCGCTTCTATTACGCGCCGGGCTTCTGGGAGCCGGGTGCGCGCCTGCATTTCATGATGAACCAGCGGGCGCATGCCGCGCTGCCCGACCAGTACAAGCACGCGATCGAGGTCGCCTGCGCCGAGGCCGACAGCGACATGACCGCGCGGTACGACCACCTGAACCCGCAGGCGCTGCGCCGCCTGGTGGGCGCCGGCGCGCAGCTGCGCTTCTGGTCGCGCCCGATCCTGGAGGCCGCCTGGCGCGCCAACGAGGAGCTGAACGCCGATCTCGCCCGCCAGAACCCGCGCTTCGGGCGGATCATGGAAAGCTACAACCGCTTCCGGACTGACCAGTTCCAGTGGTTCCGCGTGGCGGAGAACAGCTTCGACAACTTCGCCTTCACCGCGGCCCAGACGGTTCGCTGAGCCGCCAGGAACTGCCTGCCAGGGGCCCCGTCGCAGCCGCGGCGGGGCCCTTCTCGTTTGTTCGGCCCGCACGGCCCTGGCAGCCTGCGCCGTCCACGGCTATCAGGCGGCGCTCGCCGGGAGACACCCTCGCACGATGGACGCGTCCGCGCTGCTTTCCGCCTTGCTCATGGGCGTCGTCGAGGGCCTGACAGAATTCCTGCCGATCTCCTCGACCGGCCACCTGATCCTGCTGGGCGAGCTGATCGGCTTCGAGGGCCCGCCGGGCAAGGTCTTCGAGATCTCGATCCAGCTCGGCGCCATCCTTGCCGTCATCGTCGTGTTCCGCCAGACGCTGATCGACCTCGTGCTCAAGGCCTGGCGGCCGGGGCCGGAGCGCTTCTACGCCGTCAACATCCTCCTCGCCTTCCTGCCGGCCGCGGTGATCGGCGCGACGCTGCACGGGCCGATCACGCGGGCGCTGTTCAACCCCTACGTGGTCTGCACCGCCTTGATCGTCGGCGGCGTGGCCATCATCGCGATCGAACGCTGGCGGCCCGCGCCGTCCATCCGCAGCGTTCCCGAGATCGGGCCGCTCGCCGCGGTGCTGGTCGGCTTCGGCCAGGCGCTGGCGATGATCCCGGGCACGTCGCGCTCGGGGGCGACCATCATCGCCGCGCTGCTGGTCGGCGCCGAGCGCCGCGTCGCGGCGGAGTTCTCCTTCATCCTGGCGATCCCGACCATGCTCGCGGCGACGGTGTTCTCGCTGTTCAAGGCGCGTCACGATCTCGACCTGTCGGGCGTGGCGCAGATCGGCGTCGGCTTCGCCGCCGCCTTCGTGGTCGCCCTGGTCGTGGTGCGCTGGCTGATGCGCGTGATCTCGCGCATCGGCTTCACGCCCTTCGGCTGGTACCGGATCGCGCTCGGCAGCGTGATGCTGCTCGTCCTGGCGTTGCGCTGAGACGGCCTGTGGCAGTCGCGACCGAGCGATCCGCCGCTGCGGAAGGCCGGCCGGGAATACTGGTCCCGGCGCTGCTCCTGTTCGCGTTGGCGGCCCTGCTGGTGCCGGTTGCCTTGGTCCGCATCCCGCCTGTCCTCGACTATCCTAACCACATGGCCCGGCTCTGGCTGGTCGCGGGCAACATCGCGGTCCCGCCGATGTCGGAGATCTATGCGCTGGACTGGAGCCGCGCCGTCGTCAATTCGGGCATGGACATGGTCGCTTGGCTGATCGGGCCGTTGCTTGGCGGCGAGATGGTCGCGCGGCTCATGCTCGGGCTGTCACTCGTGCTGCCGCCGGCCGGCGCGGCGGTGTTGGCGAGGACTATGTCCGGCCGCTGGCCCTGGACGGTGCTGCTCCTGCCCCTGCTGGCGTGGAACCAGGTCTTTACCGCTGGCTTCTTGAGCTTGCAGATCGGCATCGGCCTTGCCTGCTTCGCTGCGAGCGGCGCCATCGTACTGCAGCGGCGCGCGCCGCGGTCCCTCGTGCCGGCCTGTGCGACGGCTGCCGCCCTGATCACCGTCATGCATCCTATCGCCGCCGTGTTCCTGGCCGGACTTCTGGGTGCGGAGCGGCTCTGGGACGACCGCCGGCACCACTGGGATATTCGGGGCGCAGTACGCGCCGCAGCGCCCGCCGCGCTTGGAACCTTGATTGTGCTCCTGCTCTCCCCCGTTCCGCCCGGGCAGGAAAGCGCCAGCACGTCTTGGATCATGCCTGCCTATGCCGGCTTGGCCTCGCGTGCGTTTGCGCTTATCGGGCCGTTCTTCAGCCACTCCGTGGTGACCGAGGGTATCCCCCTCCTCGGTTTGGCCCTGCTACTCGGCTACGCCGTCATTCGGAGCCAGATCGGCCTGCACAGAGGCTATGCCGCCGCGGCGACCGTTCTTGCCGCCACCGCTGCGCTCGGCCCAGCCAATCTCGGCGACACCGGCAGCCTCGATATCCGGCTCGCCGGCATGGCGGTGCTGGTCTTCGTTGTGGGTCTGCGCCCACCGGCTGTTTCGCGCCGGGTGCAGGCGGGGTTGGCGTCGGCACTGTTCGCAGCCACCCTGGTGCGGACGGTCTGGATTGTCGACCTGTGGTACCAAGCGGAGCACGATGCCGACGCCGTCCGCATCGCGCTTACGGGCGTTCCGGCCGGTGCGGCCATCTTGCCGGTCGGTCCGCGACCGATCGACTGGAACGCCATCCCGGCCTGGCGGAGGTCAACGGTGACCGTCGCTTACGGCAATCTGCCGCTCCTCGCGATCCCGGAGCGCCAGGCCTTCGTGCCTTGGCTGTTCACCGGCGCCGGCAAACAGCCAATCCGCGTCCTGCCGCCCTGGAACGAGATCGCGGTCCCGGACGGCCTCCTGCCTGAGCCCAGGCACCTATCGGATCGCAGCGCGACTGTGCTTCGCTTCGCACCCTACCTCGCAGACTGGCCGAATCGCTTCGACTACGTCCTGGTCCTGAATGCGGACCAGGGCGCCGATCCGCTGCCCAGCAACCTGCAGCTCGTCCGCGACGCAGGGTTCGCGCAGCTGTGGCGAGTCCTGCGGGATGGCGTTCCGACCGCGAGCCGGCCGGCCATTGGGAACTGACGCCGGCCAGTAGCGCGCCGCAGGTCGCGAAAGCCGGTTGCCGGGGGGGCCGCGGATCGGTTCTGTGCGGCGTCCTCCTGGCAGGCGCGCCCGGTCGAACCGCGAACGACGGCTGCCGGGAGAATTTCTCTGGCCTGGGCGGACCCTGCCCTCGGGGCGATGCGCGTGGCTGCGTTCACGCCGTCCTCACTGCTTCGTCGTCGCCACCCGCCAACCCGGCGCCATGCCGCCGCGTTCCGCTTCCCGCACGCGCAACGGACCGGCATGCCGCAGCTCTTCTCTCCCGATGCCGACCGGCGCCTGCGCATCGCGCTGGTCCTGGGTGCCTGCGTCATCGTCGTCGGTGCCGCGGCGGGCTTCGCCTTCGCGCGATCCGACCGAGCCTGGGGTGTCGGGGTCGCGGCGCCGCAGCCGATCCCCTTCAGCCACGCGATCCATGCGGGCGAGATCGGCCTCGACTGTCGCTACTGCCATGCGACCGTGGAGCGCGGGGCCTCCGCGGGCATGCCGACGGCCGAGACCTGCCTCGGCTGCCACGCGCAGGTCTGGAACGTCTCCGCCCAGTTCGCGCCGCTGGCGACGGCGCTCGCGCTCGAGGCGCCGGTGACGTGGCGATCCGTGCATCGCCTGCCGGACCATGTGCGGTTCCACCATGCCGCGCATGTCGCGGCCGGGCTGGGCTGCGTGACCTGCCATGGCGACGTCGCTGCCATGCCCCGCACGGTGAAGGCGGAGACGCTGTCCATGGGCTGGTGCCTGGATTGCCATCGTAGCGCCACGACGGCCTTCGGGGCTTCGCTGCGCTTCGAGCATGCAGGCATCGAGGTTTCATACACCGATTCCGCCTCGGGCGAGACGAGCGTCACCCGCACGCCGGGCGGTGTCCCGGCGCGCCAGGTCACGCAGCACGCCGAGATGGGCGTGCCCGCCGCCGAGCAGCACCAGTTCCCGAGCCCAGGGGCTACGCGGCGTCATGCCTGGCCGAACGCATCGCTTGCCGCATCGTTGCG
The DNA here is from genome assembly GCF_021864505.1 of Falsiroseomonas oryziterrae. Taxonomy (GTDB): domain Bacteria; phylum Pseudomonadota; class Alphaproteobacteria; order Acetobacterales; family Acetobacteraceae; genus Falsiroseomonas; species Falsiroseomonas oryziterrae. The sequence goes on along the minus strand of NZ_JAKJIB010000019.1, from coordinate 21,069 downwards.
GGCCGAGGAAAGGAGGACACCGACACGGCCCTGCCCGTCCGCTATCAGCAGTGCCCGAGCCCGACGGACGCGGCGCCGTCAGCGCGGCTGCGTGGGCTGCCGTGTCCTTAGCGCAGCGCCCGCCGCCACAAGGCGTCGGCCAGCATCTCCGCCAGGCAGGTCTCGCCGATCGCTGCAGGCGGTGTGGTGCCCTGTCGGGCCCAGCCTTCCATGATCGCGTAGCGTCGGAAGAGCGATACATCCATGCCGCGGACGGCTGCGCCGAGGACCTCGACGTAGCGACGATAGGTCGGCTCCTGCGCGGAGCCGGCGTGGTAGGCGAGATCCACCAGGACCAGGTCGGCCTGCTGGACCAGCAGCCACTCCGCGACGCGACGGACGATCGTGCCGAACTTGACCGGATCGGTCATCGAGAGCGCGTCGGCCATGCCGGTTCGCCAGACCACGAGCGCGGGCTCGTACTCCGTCGCGGCGCGCCGGACGCGTTCGGCGGCATCCTTGGCCAGCATCCCGGGCGTGGGAACGATCTGCACGCGGATCTCGCGGCCGGGCAGCCTGTTCTGCAGCGTCTGTGCCAGGGTCTGCGCGAAGGGTCCGTCGTTGCTGCCGGCCCGCGCGCCGCCGAGGCCAACGAGCAGGACGCTGAACGACCGCCCGCCGGCGAGCGCCTGCGTCAGGCGCGGCAGGCCACCGCCCAGCTCGACCTCCGGCGCCGGGGCGGGGCACGCGCCGGCACGCGCCGGCGCCGGCAGCAACAGGGCGGCTGCCAACAGGATCGGCAACAGGCGCCTCACGAGTAGCCTCCTTCCGTCGCGGCGCCAGCCGGGCGGCGGGCGCGGCTGCGGCTTCGGTCCATCCAGGCCAGTAGCCCCGCGAGGCCGAGCTGCAGCGCGATGCCGCCCAGAACCAGGGCGAGCTCGAGCGCCACCCCCGCCTCCAGCACGAAGCGCGCGACCTGCGCGGCGATGGCGAGCACCGATCCGGCGCAGAACACGGGCAGCGCGTTGCGCCCGAGCAGAACCAGCACGCCGCGCCGGTCGATCAGCGCGATCAGCTCCGCGACCGGCAGCCGTGCCAGGACCAGCGCCAGCGCCAGCGCGTGCAGCAGCCGCGGCAGGGTCAGCCAGGTCTTGTCCAGGCCGTAGAGGAACCAGGGCAGCGGCAGCGACGGCCAGATCAACTCCTCGTCCAGGCTGATCACCGCCGCGACGACGAGGTAGGCGATGGCGGCAGCCAGCAGCGCATTGGACCGCGGCACCACCGGCAGGCCGCGCGCCAGCCGCGTGCCGATGACGAGCCCTATGACGAACAGCAGCTGCCAAGCCAGCGGGTTGAAGAACCAGCCGTCCTCGCTCGGGTAGTGCGGCAGGTTGATGTTCCAGTGGTTCGCGACGGCCCACAGCACGGCGGACCCGCCGACCAGCGTTCCCGGTCGCGTCGCCGCCAGCGGCAGCAGCATCGGCAGGGCGAGCAGGAAGACCACGTACATCGGCAGGATGTTGAGGTAGCCCGGCTGGTGGCCGAGCAGCACGACGCCGACCAGCGCCGCGGCCGTGTCGTCGAAGACGGGGCCCAGGTTGATCCAGCCGAGCAGCCGCGGGTCGCCCTCCACGCTCGCCGCATAGGCGACGATCGCGCAGGCGAGGAGCACCGTCAGGAGATGCGCCGCATAGAGGTCGAAGGCGCGCCGCCAGGCGCGGGCGGTGACCTCGGGCGCGCCACCCGTATCCAGCCGTTTCAGGAACACCAGACCGGCCGCGATGCCGGCCATCAGCACGAAGCCCTCGGCGGCGTCGGAGAAACCGTAGGCGGCGGTGGTGAACGCCGTCAGCGGATTGTCCGGGATGTGGTTCACGAAGATCATGACCAGGGCGAGGCCCCGGAACAGATCGACCCGCCACTCCCGTTCCATGGTCCCCACCCTCGGCAGCTCGCCGCCGCGCGATCGTCCACATGGATATTCTGTAATCTCCGATCAAGGGCGGGGCGTGCCGCTCACGTCGAGGTGAGCGGCGCCGGCCCTGAAGCTCGCGGCTCAGCCCGTGACCGGCCGCGAGACGACCTCCGCCGCGCGTTCCGCCGCGTCCTCGAAGGGCAGGAGCACGAGATCGGCACCACGGGCGCCCAGCGCGTCGGCTTCCTCCGTGGCATGGGCGGTGACGGCGATGCGGCCGCGAAACCGCTGCTCGCGCAGCGCGGCGATCAGGGCCAGTCTGTGATCCTCATGCGTGACCCCGCCCGGATGGAGGGGGATGGCCGAGATCGCCCAGCCTGCCCCGTCCAGCGGGAGCGACGCGATGAACTCCGGGTCGGTCGCGTCGCCGTAGATCGCCTCCTGCCCGGCCTGGCGCGCCGCGCGCACCGCCTCCGGGTCGAAGTCCACACCGAGGACCTTGAGCCCCTTGTCCCGCAGCCGCTGCGCGATGGCGCTGCCGAAGCGGCCGATGCCGAAGATCACCACGTCGGCGTCGGAACTGCGCTCCGCTGCCTCCCCGGCTGCCGCGGCCTCCCGCCAGGGATGGCCGCGCTCGAAGACCCGCAGCGGCTTGTCCACCCACGCCGCGAGGTGGTGCGAGTAGGTGATCATGTAGGTCGAGAGCGCGATGGTCACGAGGCCGACCAGTGTGACGAGCCCGAGCGCCGGCTCCGCGACGTGACCGAGGGCCACGCCCATCGCCATGAAGATCAGGGAGAACTCGCTGATCTGCGCCACCGTCAGCCCGGCGAGCAGGCCGGTGCGCCGGCGGTAGCCCATCGCGCCCATGATGGCGATGACGATGAGCGGATTGCCGACGAGGACGAACAGCGACAGCACGATTGCGGCGCCGACCTGTTCGCCCATCGCGCCGAGATCGAGCCGTGCGCCGAGCGCGATGAAGAAGAACAGCAGCAGGAAGTCGCGCAGGCTGGCCAGCCGTGCCGCGATCGCTTCGCGGAACTGCGTCGAGGCCAGGGACACGCCGGCGAGCAGCCCGCCGAGCTCCTTCCCGAGACCGACATGGTCCGCCACCGCGGCGAGCAGCGCGGCCCAGCCGATGGCGAAGCCGGCCAGCAGCTCCGGGGCCTGGGCCAGTCGGGCGGTCAGGGGCTCCGCGACGAATCGGATGACCAGCGCGACCAGCAGCAGCATCGCCCCGCCGCCCGCGACGACACGCAGAAGGCCCGCCGCCGCGGATGTCTCGCTCGCCCCGGCCGCCATCGCCGAGACCACGACCATCGACAGCACGACGAAGATGTCCTGCACGATCAGGAAGCCGAGCGCGATGCGCCCGTGCAGGCTGTCGATCTCCCGCTTGTCGGAAAGCAGCTTCACGATGATGATCGTGCTCGAGAAGGTCAGGGCGACGGCGACGTAGAGGCTGGTCAGCGCGTCGAGGCCGAGCAGCAGGCAGAGGCCGAAGCCGATCACGGCCGTGAAGGCGACCTGGCCGAGGCCCGTGGCCACGGCGACCGGACCGAGGCTCCGCACCAGCCCGAGATCGAGCTTGAGGCCGACCAGGAACAGCAGGACGGCGATTCCGAGTTCGCTGAGGAGCTGGATGTGCTCGTCCGAGCGCGCCACCCCGAGCACCGCCGGGCCGGCCAGGATCCCGGCGCCGATCAGCCCCACGATGAGCGGCTGGCGCAGCATCAGTGCGACCAGCCCGGCCGCTGCGCCGATCACGAGAAGGGCAGCGACTTCGTAGAACACCGAAGCCGCGATCACGCTCTCCAAGACGAGCAGCCTCCCCGCTTCCCGGTCAGCGCGCCTCGGGCGGCGGCACAGCCAACGCGTCGCAAGGTACGGCGCCGAGGACCTCCGCCGCGGTGCTGCCCATGACGGCACGCCGCAGAAAGCCCGCGCCCGCCGTTCCGACGATCAGCAGATCGGGTCGCAGGCGGGCTGCGAACTCCTTCACCACCGTTGCGGGGCGGCCCATCGCGGTGCGCTGCTCGGGCGGTGTCGACAGACGGAGCCCCGCGACGAAATCGGTGAGGGCGGAGGACGCGGCGCGTGCCGCCTCCGCCTCATGCGCCGCGACGGTGGCGGCCGGCGCGTCGGCGAGCGCCAAGGCCCCCATGCCCGGCGGTTCGAAGGCATGGAGCACCGTCAGCCGCGCCTGTCCCAACAGGCCAAGGCGGATCGCCGTCCGGATGGCGCGCGCCGAATGCTCTGAGAAGTCGGTGGCGGCGAGCGCGTGCCGGTACGCGCCGGATGGCGGCTGATTCACCATCAGGACCGGGAGGTGGCCGTGCCGCATGACCCTCTCCACCGTCGTTCCCGAGAAGATGTCCCTGAGCGCCCTGCGGCGATGCTCGCCGAGGGCGATGAGATCCACCTCCTTCGCATCGGCGACGTGCAGGATGGCCTCGAACGGGTCGCCCTCCTCGATCAGGAGGGACGCCGCGCCGGCGCTCAGTTCGGGGAGCGCCGCCACCTGGTCGCGCAGGACGGCCAATGCCTCCCGCCGCTCCGCCTCGACCAGGCTGCGCGGCTGGTCGTCGTCGATCGCGTGCACGACCAGCAGTTCGGCGCCGGCAGCCTGCGCCAGCATCGCGGCGCGGCGCAGCGCCCGGTCGGACCGGGACGAGAGATCCGTTGCGGCGAGCACCCGCCGCAACGCAGCGTGCTGCAGGGAGCCGGGTCGATGAGCGGGCATGGCGCGTTCCCTCCTTTTCCTCCTCATCCCCGCCGACGTGCCGGCAGGCGGCGACGCAGCGCCTTCTCCCCTTCCAGAAGGAGCATCAGCGCGAGGCCGGCCAGCAGGATCGGCACGCCCTCCGCGATCGGGTCGAGCGGTCGCGTCGCGAAGAGCGCCTGCAGCGGCGGGGCGTAGGTGAAGGCGAGCTGCAGCGCGACCACGGCGCTGACGCCGGCGAGCACCGCGGGCGTGCCGAGCGCGCCGCGCCAGGTGAAGGACGTCTGGTGCTGGTACCGAACGCTGAACAGATAGGCGATCTCGAGCACGACGATGGTGTTCACCGCCATCGTCCGCGCCGCCTCCACCGACATGCCGCGCTGCACGGCCCATTCGAACATCCCGAAGACGCCGACCAGGACCAGCACCGAGACGAGCACGATCCGCCAGGCCAGGAATCCCGTCAGCAGCGGCTGGGAGGCGGGACGCGGGGGGCGCGCCATCGTGTCCGGCTCCGTCGGCTCGAAGGCCAGCGTCAGGGCGAGCGCGACCGAACTGACCATGTTCACCCAGAGGATCTGCACCGGCGTGATCGGCAACTCGGCGCCGAGCAGGATGGCCGCCACGATGCTCAACGCCTCGCCGCCGTTGATCGGCAGCAGGAAGACCACTGTCTTGGCGAGATTGTCGTAGACCGTGCGGCCCTCGCGCACTGCGGCGGCGATGGTGGCGAAGTTGTCGTCGGCCAGCACCACCTCGGCGGCTTCCTTCGCCGCCTCGGTGCCCTTCTTCCCCATGGCGACGCCGACATCCGCACGCTTCAGGGCCGGCGCATCGTTCACGCCGTCGCCCGTCATCGCGACCACGCCGCCATCGGCCTGCAGCGCCTCGACGAGGCGCAGCTTGTGCTCGGGACTGGTGCGGGCGAAGACGTCGCTCTCCATCGCACGCGCCCGCAGGGCGGTGTCGTCGAGCCTGTCGAGTTCCGCCCCCGTGACCACCGAGGCGGCGCCGCGCAGCCCCACCTGCCGGGCGATGGCACCCGCGGTCGCCGCATGGTCGCCGGTGATCATCTTCACGCGGATGCCGGCGGCCTGGCACTCCGCCACGGCCGCGATCGCCTCGTCGCGCGGCGGATCGATGAGCCCGAGCAGCCCGAGCAGAATCAGCCCGCGCTCCACATCGGCCGGCGCCAGCGCCTCGGCGTCGTGCGGCAGGGCGCGCGTGGCGATGGCGAGGACCCGCATCCCGGCGGCCGCGAGCGCCTCGGCGCGGGCCTGCCATGCGGCAGCGTCCAGCGGTTCCGCGCCCGCCGGTCCGAGCTGCTGCGCGCACATGTCCACCAGGCGTTCCGGCGCCCCCTTCACGCAGGCGAAGCCCTGGTCGTGCTCGGCGTGGAGGGTGGCCATGAACCGGTGGCGGGAATCGAAGGGGATCTCGTCGCGGCGCGGATGGCGCAGCCGCACCGTCTCGGGCGGCAGGCCGGCACGCGCGGCAAAGGCGAGCAGCGCGCCCTCCATCGGGTCGCCGGCCACGGTCCAATGCCCGGCCGCCTCCTCGCGCAGCGCCGCGTCGTTGCAGAGCGCGGCGGTGCGCGCGAGAGCCGCGAGCAGCGGTGCGTCGTCCGGGCCGGGCGGCTCGCCGTCCCGCGTCACGCTGCCGTCCGGCGCATAGCCGGACCCGGCGACGTCGAAGCGCCCGACCGCGGTCTCCGCCACCGCCACCGTCATCTCGTTGCGCGTCAGCGTGCCGGTCTTGTCGGAGCAGATCACCGAGACCGCGCCGAGCGTCTCGACGGCGGGCAGGCGCCGCACGATGGCCCGGCGCGCCGCCATGCGGCGGACGCCGATGGCGAGCGTGATGGTCAGCACGGCCGGCAGGCCCTCGGGGATCGCGGCGACGGCGATGCCCACCACGGCCATGAAGGCTTCCTCGGCATCGTAGGCGCGGACCAGCCAGGCGAAGGCGAAGATGGCGGCCGCAAGGCCCAGGATCACCCCGGTCAGCCGGCGCGCGAAGGCGTCCATCTGTCGGAGCAGCGGCGTGGTGAGTTGCTGCACGCCGCCGATCAGCCCGCTGATCCGGCCCAGTTCTGTCGAGGGGCCCGTGGCGACGACCACGCCCATGCCCTGGCCGGCGGCGACCAGGGTGCCGGAAAAGGCCAGCGAGGTGCGGTCGCCGAGCGGGGCGTCCTCTGCGGCGGGAGCGACCGACTTCTCCACCGGCACGGATTCGCCGGTCAGCGCGGCTTCCTCGATGCGCAGGCCGCGGGCGCGGGTGAGGCGGAGGTCGGCGGGCACCCGGTCGCCGGCCTCGAGAAGCACGATGTCGCCGGGCACGAGCTCGGCCGCGTCCACCGTCAGGCGCCTGCCGTCCCGCAGCACGGAAGCGTGCGGGGTCAGCATGTCGCGGATGGCGTCCAGCGCCTGTTCGGCGCGCCCCTCCTGCACGAAGCCGACGATCGCGTTCACCACGACCACGGCCAGGATCACCGCGGTATCGGTGAGATGGCCGAGCAGCGCCGTGACAGCGGCAGCGCCGAGCAGGACGTAGATCAGCAGGTTCGCGAACTGGGCGAGGAAGCGTCGCAGGGCGCTGCGCGGTGCGGCGGCCGGAAGGCGGTTCGGCCCATGCTCCGCCAGGCGCCGGGCGGCCTCGCCGGCCGTCAGCCCCGCCGGGCCGGAACCCAGTCGCTGCAGCGCCGCCTCGGCCGGCAGGATGTGCCATGCCGCGGCGGAGACGGAGCCCGCCGTCGCGATCTCCGCATCCCGCACCTCCGACATCACGGGACGCCGAGCAGGAAACCGGGCGGCTCGCGCAGTTGCATCTGCACGCCCTTCACGCCCGGCAGGGCCTCGGCCAGCACGCGCAGTGCCCGCGGCACGTCCGAGGAGCGGCACCAACCATGGAAGGTGACCACGCCGTCCTCGACCGAGGGGAAGACGAGATGCGCATTGGCCCAGGGCTGCTCGCGCATCGCCCGCTCGACCTCGCGCAGCAGGCGGGCATCGGACACCGCCGCCGCCGGCGCCTTGGCGGGGCCGAAGGCGAGCCCAAGCAGGTCTGCGCGCGAGACGATGCCGACCAGCCGGCCGTCGCGCAGCACCGGCGCTCGCTTGACGCCGCGCTCCTCCATCAGCCGCGCGATTTCCTCAGCCGGCGTGTCCTCCTGCACCGAGACGAGCTCGGTCGTCATCACATCCCCGGCGCGCTGCCCATGCAGCCGCGCGAAGCCCTTCGCGGTGCCGTCCGCGCGGCGGGCCAGCAAGGCGCGCAACCAGCCGCGTGGCCGGCCGGCGGCTTCCCCGGCCACCCGGCGAACCAGGTCGGCCTCGGTCACGATGCCCTGCACCTCGCCGTCCGGGCCAAGCACGGGCACGGCGGAGATCCCCCGGTCGGCCAGCAGATGCGCGACATCCGCGAGGCGCGCCTCCGGCGTCACCGTCACCACCGCGGTCGTCATCAGGTCCTCGGCTCGCATGGCAGATCTCTCCCCCTGCTATCCTGCCGCGCCGGTTCCCCGCCGGCCCGAGGGGCGGGATCACGCCGCAGTGAAGACGGCAACACGATTGCGCTCGGCGTATCACGCCGCACCACGGTGTGCGTTGCGGCGCGTGCCGCGGCGCGTCAGGCGGCGAGCAGCACCGGCATCGGCGGGCCGGCCTCCAGCACGTCGCGCGTCGCGCTGCCTAACACGAGGTTCCGGATCGGGGCATGGCGCACCGCGCCCATGACGAGCAACGCGCCCTCGCCGGCCGTCGCGGCAAGCACTTCGAGGACGCCGCGCCCGTCACGCTGCACGGCGGCGAAGCTTGCCCTTGCGCCATGGCGTGCAAGCAGGTGGCAAAGCTGGATGCCGGACTGGCCCGGCCGAAGCTCCTTGTCGTCGGTGACGGTGACGACGAGCGTCTCCGCCGCCGCCCTCATGAAGGGCAGGGCGCCATGCACCGCGCGCACCGCGGCCGGCGTCGCGTCCCAGGCCACGACGATGCGGGCCGGCGGCACCATCCGCTGCGCCCCGCCTGGGACAAGCAGCACCGGACGCCCGCTGTCGAAGATGGCAGCGCCGATCAGGATGCGCTGCCCCGCGCCGGGCGCGCCCTTCATGGTGAGCAGCCCGAGATCGCTCACGCGCAGATGATCCGCCATCACCTCGCTGGTGCCGTAGGCGAAGCTGCTGCGGGTGCGGACCTCGCACCGGATCCCGCGCCGCTCCGCGGTGGCGCGCACCCGTGCGGCCGCGCCCTCCTCGCGCTCCGCAAGCTCCCAGCTCGGCGTGGAAGCCTCGGCGAGCGCCGTCTCGATGGGAAACACGAGCGCGGTCAGTTGCGCACCGTGGGCTGCTGCGAGGGCGAAAGGAACCTCCAGCGCCGCGTCGAGGACCGCAGGGGCGGCGGGCTCGATATGCGTGGCGATCGTCGTAAGCGTCATTGTTGTCTTTCCCGGCTGGGCCGGCGCGGCAACGTTGCCGAGCGGCCTCTGCACACGCAGATTGGCCCGATCGACGTCCGCCATCATTGATCTTCGTCAATCCGCGCCGAACGACGCTCGACTACGCTCAACTCCGTCACGCGGTGCCAGGACGAGCCAGAGATGCTCACGCGGAAGTTCATGACGGTGCGCGAGGTGGCCGACCTCGCGCAGGTCGGCGAGGCCACCGTTCGCCACTGGATCAAGGCCGGCGACCTGCGCGCCATCGATATCGGGCGCGAATGGCGGATCATCCCGCGGGACCTCGAAGACTTCCTCGAGCGGCACGCCACCTCCGCCGCGCCGGACCGGGGCGTCGCGACCACCGGCGGCGCCTGACCTGCCGCGACGCCCGCCCCGCAACGGATGGCGCCGGACTGCCGCCTTCAGCCTTCGTCGATCTCCGAGCGGGAGCGGCTGCGCCGCTCCTCGGCGAGTGCGGCCTTGGACAGGAGATGCGCCGTGATGGGCGCGGTGATGAAGAGGAACAGCGCCACCGCGAGTTCGCGCAGGCCACCCGTGCCCGCCTCGCCCCCCACATGCAGCAGCGATGCGAGGACGAGCGCGCCGACCCCGAGCGTGGTCGCCTTGGTGGGGCCGTGCAGCCGCATGAAGAAGTCCGGCAGCCGTGCGAGGCCGATCGAGCCGAGCAGGGTGAAGGCCGCGCCGAGCAGCACCAGCACGCTGACGAAGAGATCGAGAAGCATCGCCGCAGCCTATTCGATGATGTCGCCGGAGAGGATGAACTTGCAGAGCGCCACCGTGCCGACGAAGCCCATCATCGCCAGGATCAGCGCAGCCTCGAGATAGAGGACGCTGCCGAGCGCGATGTCGAGCAGCATGACGACCGCGATCGTGTTGATGGAGAGCGTGTCGAGCGCGAGGATCCGGTCCGGTCGGGTCGGGCCGATCGCCATCCGCCAGAGGTTCAGCGCCATGGCGAGCACGACCGCGCCGATGGCGATCGGCAGGACGAGCGTCAGCATCCGAAGATCTCCTTGAGGGGCGTCTCGTAGCGGGCCTTGATCAGCGCGATGGTGGCGGCGGGATCCTCGATGTGCAGGGCGTGCACCTGCAGCACCTGCCGGCCCCGGTCGATGTCCACGGAGACGGTGCCCGGCGTGAGCGACACGATGCTGCCGAGCAGCGTCGAGACGAAGGGATCGGCGATGCCGAGCGGGACGTCCATGAAGGCCGGGCGGAGTCGCTCCGGCGCGCCGAGCACCTGGCGCGCGACGAGCAGGTTGGCCGTGACGATGTCGCCAAGCACGACGCCGAGCAGGCGCAGCGCGACGAGCGGGCGACGCAGCCGGATCTCTCCCGGCCAGAAGCCGCGCGTGGCCAGGGGCAGCGCGACGGCGAGCATGACGCCGATCAGCACCTGTCCCAGGGTCGGCGCCGGCGCGAGGATCAGCCACACGCCGAGGATCAGCAGCGAGAGACCGGGGCGCGGCAGCACTCGGGTCATGGCCGCCGCTCCCGCGGCGCGGCTTCGGGGCCGGGCAGGGCGGCCGCGAGATAGGGCTGGCGCGCCAGGACCTGCTCGGCGACGGCGCGTGCATGCGTCGAGAGCGGTGCGGCGCCGACGACGAGCAGGGGGACGCAGCACAGGGCCACGCCGAGCGCTGCGCCCGGTAGCACCGCGGAGGTCTGCGCAGCCGCCGGCTGATCGGCCCGCTCCCAGAACACCACGCTGCCAGCCCGTGCCATGGCCAGCGCGCCGGCGAACCCGGAGAGGATGAAGGTCACCCACATCGCCGCGCCAGTCGGGCCAGCCGGCGCGGCCGAGAGCAGCATCACCTTGCCGAGGAAGCCGGAGAGCGGGGGAAGGCCGGTGACCGCGATCGCGAGAGCGAGCCACGCGGCGGCATGCCAGCGCCAGCGCTCGGGCCGTGGGGCGTGCACGATCCGGTCGCCGACTTCACCGCGCGCATCGGCGATGCGTCCGACGAGCAGGAACAGAGCGGCGCTGACCAGCGTGGTGTGCGGGAGGTAGTAGAGCATCGCCGCCAGCATCCGCGGCCCGCCCTCCGCCACGGCCGCAGCGAGCATGCCGGTTGAGAGCAGCAGCAGATTCGCCACCATCGCGCCGAGCCGCCGGGCGGCGAGCACGCCAAGCGTCGCGACGACGACGGTGCCGAGCGCCACCGGCATCAGCCAGGGCGCCAGCAGCCCCGCCGTCCAGTCGGCGGCGGGAAACACCGCAGTGGACAGGCGCAGGATCGCGTAGATCCCGACCTTGGTGAGCACCGAGAAGATCGCCGCGACCGGCGCGGTCGCCGCCCCGTAGGCGTGCGGCAGCCAGAGACCGAGCGGCACCAGCGCGGCCTTGAAGGCGAAGACGGCCAGCAGCAGGGCGAAGGCCGCACGCGCCGGGGCGGCGTGCTCCGCCGGCAGCGCGGCGACCCGCCCGGCGAGATCGGCGATGCTGAGCGTGCCGAGCGTGCCGTAGAGCAGCCCGAGCGCGATGAGGAAGACCAGGGATCCCGCCAGGTTCAGCACCACGTAGTGCAGCGCCGCGCGCGCGCGCTCGGGCCCCGCGCCATGCGCCAGCAGCGTGTAGGAGGCAATCAGCATCACCTCGAAGAAGACGAAAAGGTTGAACAGGTCGCCGGTGAGGAAGGCGCCGTTCACGCCGGCGAGCTGGAGCTGGAAGAACGGATGGAAGTGGCGACCCAGGCGGTCCGCGCCGCCGGTCGCGGCCAGAAGCGCCGGCAAGGCGACCGCGGCGGTCACCGCCACCATCGTCGCCGCAAGCCGGTCCGCGACGACGAGGATCCCGAACGGCGCCGGCCAGTTCCCGAGGGCGACCACCCGCACCGCCCCGTCGCCGGTCGTCCAGAGCAGCGCGAGCGCAAGCAGGACCGACAGGCCGGCGGAGCCCAGGCCGATCGTCCGCTGCCCCGCGATGCCGGCGCGGTGCAGCGCGAGCTGCAGGATCGCCGCTGCGAGCGGCACCAGAACGGGCAGCAGCGGCAGGTGCATCATGCCTGGTCGCCCCTGTCGTCCACCTCGTCTGTCCCGCTCTCCCCGACGAGGCGCAGCGAGAGGGCGACGAGGTAGGCCGTGGTGCCGAAGGAGATCACGATGGCGGTCAGCACCAGCGCCTGCGGCAGCGGGTCCGCCGGCGTCGCGCCTGCCGCGACCTCGCCCAGCACGAGCGGCGGCGACGTGGCCGACAGGCGGCCGCCGGCGAAGATGAAGAGATTGGCCGCATAGGAGAGCAGCGCCAGGCCGAGCACGACCGGGAAGGTCCTCTCCCGCAGCAGCAGCCAGACGCCGGCTGCGACCAGCGCACCGATTCCGGTGGCCATGACCAGTTCCATCAGGCGCGCACCTCCTCGGGCATGGCTGAGGCGGGGTTCGCCCTCGGCGGCGGTGCTGCCGCGCGCTCGCGCGTGCTGAGCTTGCCGATCTCGGACAGGATCAGCAGCACCGTCGCAACGACAGTGAGGTAGACGCCGACGTCGAAGAGCATCGCCGAAGCCAGGTGCGTCTTCCCGACCAGCGGGATCGGGACGTAGCCGTGCCAGCTCGTCAGGAACGGCAGCCCGAGCGGCATGCTCGCGAGCCCCGTGACGACGGCGAGGCCGAGGCCCGCGGCGAACAGCCGCAGATGGTCGACCCGCAGGCGGGCGCTGGTCGGCTCGATGCCGACGGCCAGGTACTGCAGGATGAGCGCCACGCCCGTGATCAGCCCCGCGATGAAGCCGCCTCCGGGAAGATTGTGGCCGCGCAGCAGGATGTAGAAGGCGAAGGCCAGCGCCAGCGGCAGCAGCGGCCGCATGAGCATCGCCAGCATGATCGGGTGACGGTCGGCCTCGCTCTCGGCGGAGAGCGCATGCGGCCGCAGCCGCAGGCCATCCAGCAGCGCATGCGCGCCGAGCGCGGCCACGGCCAGCACCGTCACCTCGCCGAGCGTGTCGAAGCTGCGGAAGTCCACCAGGATGACGTTGACCACGTTGGTCCCGCCGCCGCCGTCCACGGCGTTCGCGGTGAACCAGCCGGAGATCGTCTCGAAGGGCCGGGTCATCATGGCGTAGGCGAGCATGCCGACGCCAAGGCCGGCGCCGCCGGCCACAATTCCGTCGAAGAGCCGCCGCCGGCACGGGGCCTCGGCCGGCGCCTCCCCGGGCACGAAACGCAGCGACAGCAGCAGCAGCACGATCGTGACCACCTCGACGGACAGCTGGGTCAGCGCGAGGTCGGGCGCGGAGAAGCGGATGAAGGTCAGCGCGACGATCAGCCCGACGACGCTCAGGAATGCGACGGCGACCAGGCGATTGCGGTGCAGCACCGCGCATCCGACCGCGCCGAAGACGAGCGCGAGCAGCGCCCCATGCGCGGCCGGGTCGGCCGGCGTGGGTGGCAGGCCGCCGTCCAGCCGCGCCGGTCCCGCGCCGAGAAACCCGGCCAGGCCGAGCGCGCCAGCGCCGCCGAGCAGATACAGCGTGTAGCGCCTGAGGCTGCGCGGGTCCGCGACGCCGAGCGCGGCACGGGCCGCCACGACGGCGCCGTTGAACACGCGCTCGAAGGCGGCCGGCCCCGCGACGTTCGGCGCGTAGCGGTCGTGCAGTTCGAACAGGACGCCGCGGAAGAGATACCAGACGATGCCGCCCGCCGTGGCCGCCATGCTCAGCACCAGCGGCAGGTTGAAGCCGTGCCAGATCACCAGCTTGTAGGCCGGAGGCTCCGCGCCGAGCGCGGCCGCCGATGCGGTCCACAGGATCGCGCCCACCGCGAATTGCGGAACGAGCCCCACCACCAGACAGAGCGCCGCCAGGATGCCGGCCGGCAGGCTGATCCAGCCCGGCGGCTCTTGCGGCACCCGCGGCAGGTCCACCGGCTCACCGTTGAAGAACACGTCGTGCACGAAGCGGATGGAGTACGCGACAGACAGGATGCCCGCGAAGGTTGCGAAGACGGGCAGCACATACGCATAGCCTCCGAGGGCGCCGGCCTCGACCGCCTCGGTGAAGAACATCTCCTTGCTGAGGAAGCCGTTCAGCAGCGGCACGCCGGCCATCGCGCCGGCGGCGACCATCCCAAGCACGGCGGTGCGCGGCATCACGCGGAACAGGCCGTTGATCCGGCGCATGTCGCGCGTGCCGCATTCGTGGTCGATGATCCCGGCCGCCATGAACAGCGACGCCTTGAAGATGGCGTGATTGATCACGTGGAACACCGCCGCGACGGTGCTGAGCGGCGATTCCATCCCGATCAGGAAGGTGATCAGTCCGAGATGGCTGACGGTCGAATAGGCGAGCAGCCCCTTCAGGTCGTGCTTCAGCAGCGCGACATAGGCGCCGTAGGCGAGCGTGACCGCGCCGGTCAGGGTGACGAGCAGGAACCATTGCTCCGTTCCCGACAGCGCGGGGTAGAGCCGCAGCAGCAGGAAGACGCCCGCCTTCACCATGGTCGCGGAGTGCAGATAGGCGCTCACCGGCGTGGGGGCCGCCATCGCGTTCGGCAGCCAGAAATGGAACGGGAACTGCGCCGACTTGGTGAAGGCGCCCAGCAGCACGAGCACCAGCGTCAGGGAGTAGAGCGGGTGCTGCTGGATCGCCTCGCCCGCCGCCAGCACGGCCGACAGCTCGAAGCTGCCCACCATGTGGCCGAGGAGCAGCACGCCGGCCAGCAGGGCAAGCCCGCCGCCGCCGGTCACGGCGAGCGCCATCCGCGCGGCGATCCGCGCCTCGACCGAGTCGTGCTTGTAGGCGATGAGCAGGAACGAGGTGATCGAGGTGATCTCCCAGAAGACCACCATGAGCAACAGGTTCTCCGAGAGCACGACGCCGAGCATCGCGCCGGCGAAGGCGAGCAGCGTACCGAACAGCCTGCCGAGCCCGTCCTGCTGCGGCATGTAGTAGGCGCCGTAGAGGATCACGAGCTGCCCGATGCCGAGGATCAGGATCGCGAAGAGCAGCCCGAGGCCGTCCATGCGGAATGCGAGGTCGAGCCCCCATTCCGGCAGCCAGGCCAGGCGGAATACTGCGACATCCCCGGCCAGGGCGCGCGGCGCCAGCGGGACGAGCAGCAGTGCCGCGAGGGCAAGGGCGCCAGACGCGCACCACGCCGCAGCGGAACGGCCGAGCCGGGCGGCCACGGCCGGCACCGCGCCACCTGCCAGCAGCAGGGCAAGGACGGACAGGGGCAGCAGCAGCGACATCAAACCTCGGCCTGCCAGATGCCGCCGTACCGCTGGGCCGCCAGGGTCCAGAGGTGCAGGCGGGCGGCTCGGCGCGCTTTGGTCATGTCTGCCCCTGTCCCTTGTCGTCGTCCGGCGCCTGTCCGAACGGATCCGGGCGCATCTCGTTTGCAGGCCGCAGATCCCGCCAGGCTGTTGCGGTTCCGACGTCTCAGCCGAGCTTACGGGCGAATGTCGGGTCCGCGCACTGTCCAATGGGTGCGGCAGCCTTGCCGCGGCTTCGCGTCAAGGCTCTCGGACTTCGACGGCTTTCCGGATGTGAGGCCAGCCAGAAGGGGGCGGCGGAGCGGGCGCCTGGGCGAAGCCCTCGGCAGAGCCAGACGGGGTAGACCCCCGTGCGTGACGCGCGGATGGGGCGCTCTCGATGCCGGCGCTCCCCATCCGAATGCACTGGCGGACCCGACACGATTCGAACGTGCGACCTTTGCCTTCGGAGGGCAACGCTCTATCCAGCTGAGCTACGGGTCCATCCCGCCCTGCATACCCAAAGCGCGCAGCCAGCGAAAGCCCTTGGCGTTTCCGTGCGAGCCCGGCCTTCGCTACCCTGGCGCCTGCACGCGGCCAGGCAGACCGGACACCACATGACCGACGCCCCAGCACCCGGGTCCAACGAGGCCCGCAGCCTGCTCCAGGCGCTCTACAAGGAGATGGCGCCGCAGCACCTGTTTCCCCTCTGGGAGGTGCTGCACGCCCTCGTGACGCCGAAGCCGACCTCGCCGGTCCAGCCGCATCTCTGGCAGTACGACGCCGCCCGGGCCCATCTGCTGCGCGCCGGCGACCTGATCTCGGCCGAGCAGGCGGAGCGGCGCGTGCTGATCCTGGAGAATCCCGGCATGCCGGGCAGTTCCGCCGTCACCACGAGCCTCTATGCCGGTCTGCAGCTGATCCTCCCCGGCGAGGTCGCGCCCTGCCACCGCCACACGCAATGCGCGCTCCGCTTCGTGATGGAGGGCGACGGCGCCTTCACCGCGCTCGATGGCGAGAAGGCGATCATGCGGCCCTTCGACCTGGTCCTCACGCCGAACTGGCAATGGCACGACCATGGCAACACGAGCGGACAGCCGATGATCTGGCTCGACGGGCTCGATATCCCGACGGTCCGCTTCTACGCGGCGAGCTTCGCCGAGCGCCTGCCGGACGGCGCCATGGCGCATCCCGAGACGGCGCCGGCCGGCGACACGCTGGCGCGCTACGGTCGCAACCTGCGGCCCTTCGCGGGCACCACCGCGGCGCGGCGTCCGTCCAGGCTGCCCCTGTTCCACTACCCCTATGCCGAATGGCGCGAGAGCCTCGCTGCGATGGCGCGCGGCGCCGATCCCGACCCGCATCTCGGCCACGCGCTGGAGTTCGTGAACCCGGCCGATGGCGGGCCGGTCATGCCGACCATCGCCGCGCATGTCCGCCTGCTGCCGAAAGGCTTCGCCACGCGGCCGCGCCGCGCCACGGATGCGACGGTCTTCGTGGTGGTGGAGGGCGAAGGCCGCGCGCGCATCGGTGACCGCGAGATGACGCTCGCGCCGCGCGATCTCTTCGTCGTGCCGTCGTGGGAGAGCCTGACGCTCGAGGCGGCAGGCGATCTCGTGCTGTTCGGCTATTCCGATGCGGCCGCGCAGCAGAAGCTCGGCCTGTGGCGGGAGGCGCGGGAGTAGCCGAGGCCGCTCCCGCGCAACCTGGTCAGCGGCGCAGGCCGAGGCGGCCGATCAGGGCCTCGTAGCGCGACGCGTCCTTCTTCTTCAGGTAGTCGAGAAGCCCGCGGCGCTGGCCGACCAGCACGAGCAGGCCGCGCCGGCTGTGGAAGTCCTTCGGGTGCGCCTTCAGGTGCTCGGTCAGGCCGGAGATCCGGTCGGAGAGCAGGGCGACCTGCACTTCCGGGCTGCCGGTGTCGCCGGGCTGGCGGGCATAGTCCTTGATGATCTGGGCGCGGCGGTCGGTGCCCGCCTCGGTCGTCGTCGACATCGCGTGTCCTTCGCGTATCAGGGTTGCTCACCCCCGGCCGCCGCGCGCTCTCCGGTGAGCAGCCGCTCGGGCTGCATCCATCCGTCCTCGAGCCGGCAGAGGCCGATCAGGCGCCCCCCCGCCATCGCACGCACCAGGCCCCCGTTGGGGTCGGCGGCGTCCGGAACCCGACCCATCAGGTCCACCAGGCTGATCGCCTGGCCCTGGAAGAGGCGGGCGGCCTCGCTCTCGGTGACGGCCAGTGCCGGGATGTCGGCCAGCGCGGTCAGCACCGGAAGCAGGAGGTCCGGGGAAGGGGGCGGGGTATCGCCCGAACCGAGCAGCCTGTCCAGCGGGATTCCGTGCTCCTCCAGGAAGGGGCCGACCCGCAGCCGGCGCAGGGCGGCGATGTGGCCCACCGTGCCGCAGGCGCGCGCCAGGTCGCGGGCGAGGCTCCGCATGTAGACGCCCTTGCCCGACTGAACGTGGAAGATGGCGGTGTCGGCATCCGGCCGCTCCACCAGCTCGAAGCGGTCCACGCGGGCGGGGCGCGGCGCGATCTCCACCGCCTGGCCCTCGCGCGCCAGGTCATAGGCGCGCTCGCCGCCGATCTTGATGGCGGAATAGGCGGGCGGCACCTGCATGATGTCGCCGCGGAAGGCCGGCAGCGCCGCCTCGATCTGCGCGTCGGTGGGGCGGGCGTCGGAGGTCTCCGTCACCTGCCCGTCGGCGTCGTCGGTGTCGCGCGCCTCGCCGAACTTCAGCGTGAAGCGGTAGGTCTTGGTGCCGTCCATCACATAGGGGACGGTCTTGGTCGCGGCGCCGAAGGCGACCGGCAGCAGCCCGGTCGCGAGCGGGTCGAGCGTGCCGCCATGCCCCGCCTTCTGGGCATCGAACAGCCGCTTCACCTTGTTGACGACGTCGGTCGAGCCGATGCCGGAGGGCTTGTCCACGATCAGCCAGCCATCCAGCGGCCGGCCCTTCGGCTTGCGATGCGGCCTGCGATGGCCGCCGGGGCGGTGGCCCCCCTTACGTTCACTCATCACGCGCTCCGGAAGAGCGCGCGGGCTAGCACGGAATGCGGGGCGGTTCACCCTGCAGCGGGCGCATGCGGCCCCGCGCCGGCCGCCTCGCTGCGCGCCCGGCGACCTGCGGCATCAGCCGGCCGCGTCGTCCTCGGGCGTTTCGCGCGCGGGGCTGAGGTCGCGCTGCACCTCGGGCCGCTTCAGCACGGCGTCGATCTTCATGGCGTAGTCGAGTGCGGTGTCGGGCTGGAAATGCAGCTCGGGGGCGAATTTCAGCCGCACGGCATGCGCCACCTGCTTGCGCAGGAAGGGCGAGACGCGGCGCAGCCCGGCGAACTGCTCCTTCGTCAGGTCGCGCCCGAGGCCGCTGACGAAGGCCGTCATGTGCTTGAGGTCGGGCGAGGCGCGGACCTCGGTGACGGTCACATGCAGGTCGTGCAGGTCGGGGTCGCGGAACTCCTCGCGCGCGAAGACGGCGGAGAGCGCATGGCGCACCTCCTCCGCGACGCGGAGCTGGCGCTGGCTGGGGCCGAGCGCGTCGCCGCCCTTGCGATCGTTCTTGCGGGCCATGCTCGGGCCTCCTTCAACGCGAAGGGGCGCGGTCCTGCGACCGCGCCCCCTGAAAACCCAACGGGGTGACGCGGCCTAGAGCTCGGCCGCGACGGTTTCCGTCTCGTAGCACTCGATCTGGTCGCCGACGCGGATGTCGTTGTAGTTCGCGAAGCCCATGCCGCATTCGTAGCCGGACGTCACTTCCTTCACGTCATCCTTGAAGCGGCGCAGCGTGCTGAGCTCGCCCTGGTGGATCACCACGCCGTCGCGCAGAAGCCTGACGCCACAACCGCGGCGCACCACGCCCTCCGTCACGCGGCAGCCGGCGACGTTGCCGATGCGCTTGACCTCGAAGACCTGCAGGATCTGCGCGTAGCCGAGGAACTTCTCGCGCTGGATCGGGGCGAGCTTGCCGCGGACCAGCGTCTCGATGTCGTCGGCCACCTGATAGATGATCGAGTAGTAGCGGATGTCGACGCCCTCGCGCTGCGCCAGCTCGCGCGCCTGCGTCGTCGCACGCACGTTGAAGGCGACGATCACCGCGTCGGACGCCTTCGCCAGCTGGACGTCGGATTCGGTGATCTGGCCCACCGCGCTCAGCAGCACGCGGACCTTCACCTCGTCGTTGCCGATCTTGCCGAGGGTGACGGCGATCGCCTCTGCGCTGCCCTGCACGTCCGCCTTGACGACGACCGCGACTTCCTTCTGCGCGCCGGCCTGGATGCGGGCGAGCATGTCGGTCAGGTTGCCGCGCGTGGCGGCCATGGCGGCGACCTGCTTCTCCCGCAGCTTGCGCTGGCGGAAGTCGCTGATCTCGCGGGCGCGCGCCTCGTCCTCCACCGCGACGAAGGTCTCGCCGGCCGCGGGCACGCCCGACAGGCCGAGGATCTCCACCGGCAGCGACGGATCGGCCTCCTTCACCTGGCGGCCCTTGTCGTCGAGCATGGCGCGCACGCGGCCCCATTCGGCGCCGGCCACCACGATGTCGCCCTGGCGCAGCGTGCCGCGCTGGACCAGCACCGTCGCCACCGGACCGCGGCCGCGATCGAGCTTGGACTCGATCACCGTGCCCTCGCCCGCGCGATCCGGGTTGGCACGCAGGTCCAGGATCTCCGCCTGCAGCTGGATCGCCTCGAGCAGCTTGTCGAGGTTGATCTTCTGCGTCGCCGAGACCTCGATCTCCTGCGTCTCGCCGCCCAGGCTCTCCACCACGATCTCGTGCTGCAGAAGTTCCTGCCGCACGCGGTCGGGCTTCACGCCGGGCTTGTCGATCTTGTTGATCGCCACGATTAGCGGCACGTCGGCCGCCTTGGCGTGGCTGATCGCCTCGATCGTCTGCGGCATCACGCCGTCGTCGGCGGCGACCACCAGCACGACCATGTCGGTCACGCCGGCACCGCGGGCGCGCATCGCGGTGAAGGCCTCATGGCCCGGCGTGTCGATGAAGGTCACGCGGTTCCCGTCGGCCATCGCAACCTGGTAGGCGCCGATGTGCTGGGTGATGCCGCCGGCCTCGTGGGCGGCGACGTCGGCCTTGCGCAGCGCATCGAGCAGGCTCGTCTTGCCGTGGTCGACATGGCCCATGATGGTGACGACGGGCGGGCGGGGCTGCAGCGCCTCGGCCTCGTCCTCGGTCCCCTCCAGGCCGATCTCCACGTCGCCTTCCGCGACGCGCCGGACGCGGTGGCCGAACTCCTGCACCACCAGCTCGGCCGTGTCGGCGTCGATGGTCTGGGTCAGCGTCGCCATCACGCCCATGCGGAACAGCGCCTTCACCACCTCGCCGCCGCGGGCGGCCATGCGGTTGGCGAGCTCCTGCACCGTGATGCTCTCGGGGACCACCACGTCGCGCACCACGCGCTCCTGGCCGGCGCGGAGGCGAGCGAGTTCCTGCTGACGCCGCTCGCGCTCCCGTGCGCGGCGCATCGAGGCGATCGAACGGACCTTCTCGTCCTCGCCCTCGATCGCGGCGCCGACGTCGATCCGGCCTTCGCGGCGGTTCAGCGCGCCGCTGAGCGTGCTCTTCTTGGGCGGCACCGGGGCGCCGCCCTTCTTGGCGTCGGGGCCGAGGCTGCGGCGATCGTCGTCGCGCCCGGTGCGTGGGCGGAGCGTCAGGCGCGAGGGCGTGTCGGTGGGCGGCACGATCGGCAGGCCGGCAGACGGACCGCCGGGTCGGCGCGGACCGCCGAAGCCAGTCGGGACCGGGCCCGGACGACCGCTGCGCAGCGGCGCGCCACCGGGGCCGCCGGGACCGCCGGGG